>CAZDMD010000056.1:7712-11367 GCA_964506805.1 uncultured Vampirovibrionales bacterium
CTGATTGTTTCTGAGGCTTTCAACATACTGATCGTACCATTTTTTATGTTGATCTTTGATTTCGTTTTGATGAACTTGCTCTTGTTGACTCAAAGCCTGAAAGGATCTTTCCAAGAAAGACTTCATCATGCCTTCATAAGATGAAGCAAATCTTTCAAGTTGTTGCTCCAAAATTCTTTGATGATCCTGCAGAACAACAACACGTTCAATCAAGTCTCTATTCAGATCACGTAGAAATTTGACTTCTTCTTCGAGCTTACTTAGCCGTTCTTCCATTTGTGAGTACCATTAAACACATTTCTAACAATTTCTTGTATCTCTGCATCAGAAATTTCTAACTTCAATTTTAATCGTTCAGATAAAGTTTTTAAATAGTCAGAATGTTTTTGCATCTCTTCAAGAGAAGGTAATTCCGTGAGTAAGTCTTGAATGTCCTTGTTTTTTTCAGGAGTCATCATGGTCATATCAACCTCCACTTTCTGCGTACACTAAGAACTAAAACATCTTTTCGGCAAAAACTGTTATTTTTACAAAAAATGTAATCTAACTTCATACTAACGCTATGCTGGATTCACTAACACATCCAAACAGAGTAACTAAAATTCACTTTTACATTATACTTAATAATAGACGCATTGTATACAAAAATTTAGTACAGTAACGCTTAAATTATGAATTTGCACATCAATTGTTTGAATTTCTAAATTTTTAAGATACAATAATTTTAAGTGTTATTTTAACCCTGTGTAATTTAAAAAAGGATGCTCATCGTGGCTCGTAAAACTCCCCTCGAAAAAATTCGTAATATCGGTATTGCTGCTCACATTGATGCTGGTAAAACCACCACTACCGAACGTATTTTGTTTTATTCTGGTAAAGTGCATAAAATCGGTGAAGTCCATGACGGAAACGCCGTAACGGACTGGATGGAGCAGGAGCGTGAGCGTGGTATTACCATTACCTCCGCTGCGATTACGACTTCTTGGAAAGATTGCCAAATCAACATTATTGATACTCCGGGACACGTGGATTTCACCATTGAAGTAGAGCGTTCTTTGCGTGTGTTGGACGGTGTTTGTGCCGTATTTTGTTCCGTAGGTGGCGTTCAATCCCAGTCTGAAACCGTGTGGAGACAAGCGGATCGCTACCGTGTCCCTCGTATGGCGTTTATCAACAAAATGGATCGTACAGGCGCTAATTTTGCCCGTGTGGTCGGGCAAATGCGAGATCGCTTAAAAGCCAATGCCGTACCGATTCAGTTGCCTATCGGAGCCGAAGAAAACTTCATCGGAACGATTGATTTAGTCGAAATGAAGGCGATTCGTTATTATGATGACATCGGTAAAGACATTCGCATTGAAGACATCCCTGCCGATATGATGGATGATGCGACGATTGCTCGGGAAGTCTTGGTGGAAGCCATTGTAGAACATGATGATGCTTTAATGGAGCGTTACTTGGGCGGTGAAGAAGTAACGACTGCAGAGTTAAAGAAAGCCTTGCGTAAGGCCGTGTGTGATGTAAAAATTGTGCCTGTTTTATGCGGTACGGCCTTCAAAAACAAAGGGGTTCAGCCCTTGTTGGATGCCGTTATTGACTACTTGCCTGCCCCGAATGATGTGCCTCCGATTGAAGGGGTCGCCATGGATCGTGAAACGAAAATTGTGCGTAAATCGGATGATAGTGAGCCGTTTGCGGCACTGGCGTTTAAAATTATGACCGATCCTTTTGTGGGGCGTTTGACCTTCTGTCGTGCGTATAGCGGCGTGATGAACGGCGGTAGTTATGTGATGAATGCCACCAAAGGCAAGAAAGAACGTGTGAGCCGTATCGTTCAAATGCACGCTGATTCTCGTGTGGAAATTGATGAAGTCCGTGCAGGGGATATTTTTGCTTGTGTCGGCTTTAAAAACACCACCACAGGGGACACCCTCACGGCGGAAGGGCAAGAGGTTATTTTGGAATCGATCTTTATTCCTGAGCCTGTTATTGAGGTTGCCATTGAGCCAAATTCTAAAGCGGATCAAGACAAACTTTCCATGAGTTTAATTAAGCTCGCTGAAGAAGATCCTACCTTCCGTGTGCGTGTGGATGAAGAATCTGCTCAAACCGTTATTGCAGGGATGGGTGAATTGCACCTTGAAATTATTGTGGATCGTTTATTGCGTGAATTTAAAGTCAACGCAAGCGTCGGTAAGCCCCAGGTTGCTTATCGTGAAACGATTACTAAAATGGTGGAAGTGGAAGGCAAATTTGTCCGTCAATCAGGTGGACGTGGTCAGTTTGGTCATGTTTGGTTGAGAATTGAGCCACTCGAACGTGGTGAAGGCTACAAATTCGTTAATAAAATTGTGGGTGGTGTTGTACCGAAGGAATACATTCAGCCTGTTTCTAAAGGGGTTGAAGAAGCCCTTAAGGGCGGTATTATCGCTGGATTTGAAATGATTGATGTACAAGCGACCTTGTATGACGGAAGCTATCATGATGTAGATTCCAGTGAAATGGCGTTTAAAATTGCAGGTTCTATGGCGTTGAAAGCAGGTGTCCCGAAGGCGGGGCCTCAATTGCTTGAACCGACCATGAAGGTAGAAGTTGAAGTACCAGATGACTTCATGGGAGATGTCATCGGTGATTTATCCAGTCGTCGTGGACGCGTGGAGGGCATGGAGCCTATTACAGGTACAGGCAGTACGATTGTTCGTGCCACGGTACCGTTGGGTGAAATGTTCGGTTATGCGACCGATTTACGCTCTAAGACGCAAGGTCGTGGTACCTTTAGCATGGAATTTGCAAATTACGAGCCGATGCCGAATAGTTTGGCAGAAGCGATGATGTCTAAGTTTAAAGGACATTCCGTCGAAGCCTAGTTCGACTACACTTTCTCAATTAAAACGCCTCTTGAAATTCAAGAGGCGTTTTAATCAGAAGTTTATTTGCATTTTTAATTTTTTTAAACTTGAAGTCCAAAAATCGGAGGTAACAACGCACCTGATCGATTCAATCCTGAAGCACCTAGTACATTTGGTGAAATCCCTGCTAATTGCAAGACGGCTCCTAAGCTGGTGGAGGAGCCTCCTGGTAAACTGGCGAGTTGTTGCAAGTTGGTAATACTACCAGGCACCACTGAAGGCATATAAGCTGTATATTGTGTACTTGGGACGAAGCGTCCATCCCCTAACTGAATAAAGCCTTGCACAGGCACTTGCGTTACATAGGGATTATTCAAAAACGTTTGATTATTATTCAGGACATTTAATCCGCCATAATCAAAAGCAGGCAAAGGAGACGAAGGCGGTTGAGCCACACCTGGAAGAATGGGTAAATTATTAAATCCTGGCATAACGGTGGTGAAGCCATTAGGTTGTTGTTGTTGATTCAAACCAAGCGTATTCGGTTGTAAAAGTCCTGTTGTGTTGGGATCAAAGCCTCCCAGTGAAGGGGCTTGAGCAATCGGTTGACCTTGAGGGATTTGATTGAATGACGACGGAAGTGTTCCAAATGAAAGGGGAGTCAACATCATAATAATTCCTAGCGTTGTATAGGTTGGTCTGAATGGGTTATTTAAAATAGGGGGGACTGAATAAACAGGGAAACAAATACTTATAGTCGATTAAAGATGTTTCCGAACAGTAGGCTAGACGAGGAGCCTAGATGA
>CAZDMD010000057.1:0-11161 GCA_964506805.1 uncultured Vampirovibrionales bacterium
CATCGTAGCGACAAAGTATAGGCACTGTACGGGAATATATTTAATCGACTATATGTCGTTTTCTAGGAAAATGAGATGAAGCCTTTAAATGAAAAAGAGTTTGAAAAATTAGTGAAACGCTATGGTTGTAAAATAAAACCTACGACGAAGCACTATGAGATACTGGGGCGTGAAGGATTGCAAATCATGGTTTTTGCGGTCTCTCATGCGAAAGGTTCAAAACGCTATGTTAAACCTTTTTATGTCAAACAGTTTCTAAAAATAACGGAGACACACGGTTATGAAATTGAGTAAAAAAAATATCTTAAAAGAAATGGTCGTCTTCAAAGAGGATGATGATTATATTGCCAAGCATCCGAATTGGGATGCGGTGGCAGGCGTAGGAGACACACCCGAAGAAGCGATTCAACTCTTTAAGGAATTGCTTGATGAGGCGTGGGAGTCGTTAGTCGCAGGGCGTATACATCCTGAATCCAAGCCTAAAGTGGGGAGACCTGCATTGGGGAGAGATAACTTTAATACGCGTTTATTACCCAGTGCCAAAGCCTTTTTAAAACAAATGGCAAAAGAACAAAATGTGAGTGTGGGTGTTTTGATTGAGCAATTTTTAGTTGAAAAATATGGTTTTAAACTCACTTGAAAAAACACTCGCTAAAAAAAGCTACGTTTGGCTTTAGGAGAAGACAAAGGAGTCTCTTCTCTCGCCGATTTGTCTCGAAACGAGGCGGACAAGCTCTCGTAAGCGGAAGACTCTAAATGAGCAAGTCGCCACAACGCTGATTTCAAAAGGCTTAAACGCTCAGGATGCTCCAAGTACCAATAGCCCACGAGAGCTTCCAAGCTGGTGGAAAGTCGGTGCAAGGCTTGCTGATTTTTTCGCCCCATGGAGACTGGCACATTACGGCAGCGTTTTAAAAGTGCCTGCTCAGACTCGCTTAAATCAGGAGACAACACATTTAAAAGCGTTACTTGAAACGTCGCACACGCCAAGCGACTACTTTCTGCATGTACCACCTTCACCGTCGCCTGCGGATGCCTGTACAGCACCCACTCTCGCACCAACAACTCATAGACGCCATCCCCCAAGTGAGCCAAGACACGAGGCGAACAATGCGGTGGGTTCGTCATCGCTTCTAAGGGAAAAAAACGCCCCAACGTATCCGCTGTTTGTGGCGACTTGCCTGCTTCTGCTCCACATTCATTCGACATTAAAGCGGTTTCCGTTCGAGGGTCATCCACCCACCTGCCCGATCGGTTAAGGTGTAGCCCATCGCTTCTAGGTCTTGTCGAATGGCATCACTCGTTTGAAAGTCTTTGGCTTGCTTTGCCATGCGTCGAACCTCCAAGCGTTCTCGCAAGTCAGGCATCTCTTCAGTAGAAATACCTATGAACTGATGTCCCTCTTCCCCATTTTGTGTACCATTTTGCATCGGTACAGGCTTTAAATACGCACTCGCAGGAGAGACATCAAAGCCCAGCAAGTCGGCTTGTTTTAGAATCAAGCGTAAACACGCTTGAATATCTTCCGATTCACTGGCGTGCTTGAGAGCTTTAAAAGCATTACCCCATTCCGCCAAGGCACGAGGCGTATTCATATCCTGACACAAGCCTTCCACAAACAAAGGCGAGACTTCGACAATGTCTTTCATTAACGGAGGCGTTTCGCTCAGGTGTTGGATTTCGGCATCTAGCCAATTCGCTTGTAAATTCGCTTTTTGCAGGGCGTTTGCCACTTGTTGAAGGAGCTTCTGCATCCTTGCTTTGGCGGCATTCAGGGCTTCAGGAGTGAAATCCACAGGCATACGGTAGTGATGCCCCAACATAAAGTAGCGTAAGGTATTGGCATCATAATGTTCTAATAAATCTCGAACGGTCGAAAAATTACCGAGACTCTTGCTCATTTTTTCGCCATCGACATTCACAAAGCCGTTGTGCATCCACATATTGACAAAGGTATGCCCTGAACAACATTCACTTTGAGCGATTTCATTTTCATGATGCGGGAAAATCAAATCCGCACCACCTGCATGAATATCAATGCGTTGCCCCAAGACGCTAAAAATCATCGCGGAACATTCAATATGCCAACCAGGGCGACCAAATCCCCAAGGAGACGACCAGCCATACGCCTCTTGCGATTCGTCTTGAAACTTCCATAAGGCAAAATCCGACGGATGCTTTTTTTCGGTGTTGACATCCACCCTTGCCCCTGCTTGTAGGGCTTCAATCGGTTTACGCGCCAAGCGTCCGTAGTGAGGCATGGATTCCGTTGAAAAGTACACGCCATCACTCGTTAGATACGCATGTGATTTTTCGATTAAGGTTTGAATAATGTCTTGCATGGCTGGAATATGTTCGGTGGCTTTCGGTTCAATTGTGGGTTTTAGGGTGTTGAGTCGAGCCAAATCTTCATGAAAACGTTGGGTGTAAAGCGTAGCGATTGCTTCGGGGCTTTGTCCTTCTTCTTTGGCACGATTGATGATTTTATCGTCTACATCCGTTAAATTACGGGCATAGGTAACCTCATACGCCATACTTTGCAAGAGTCGAAAGAGAACGTCCCAAGTAATGTAGCATCGGGCATGCCCGAGATGGGCATCATTATAGACGGTAGGCCCACACACATAGAGCTTCACCTTGCCTGCTTCAATCGGCGTAAAGGCTTCCACCTGCCGAGATTCTGAATTGTACAAATGAAGACTGGGCAGAAGGCTAGACATAAATCGAATTTCTTTCTATTGTGGGGTCAATAATTTAAAGGGGGATACTTTTGATAATAAAGAAGTAGGCGTTTCTTTTGTCGCATTTTCAAGACCTAAAACGGCTAAATTTTTAGGCTTTTTAGTGATGTTTGCCTCTTCCGTGGGGAACAAAAACGGATTCGTTTTGGCTTTTAGATTGTTCGTAAATTGTTGTTCAATCGTGGGTTGCCAAACCGCAATGCGTGATTCAAGCGTCGTTAAATGAGAGGGATCAATTTGTGGTTTGAGACGTTTGACCTGAGAGGTCAAAGAAGGCTCATCAGGCTGATTAAGCTGTGCAATTCGCCACCAATAGTAGGCGGTTTCTACATTTGCCCCGATTCCTAAGCCTTTTTCGTAAAAATAAGCGATTCGTTTTTGGGCGCTAAAGACCCCTTGATGTGCGGATTTTTCGTACCAATAACGGGCCAATGTTAAATCTTGCGTACCGCCTAAGCCTGCTTCATAAAGCTGTGCCAGTCGAGCCTGTGCTTCCGCTTCACCTGCTTTGGCGGATTCTTGCAACCAATACCGTGCTTGCACCTTGTTTTGGGGAATCAGTAAAGCTCCTTTGGCATCGGCGAGGGTAGTCCCCTGATTAAACGCCATGCCTAAATAAAGTTGGGCTTTGGCATGTCCCGCTTTAGCGGCGGCATCTAAGCAGGAAAAGCCTTTCGCAAATTGTGGTTTTCCACCTGTTTGAGGAAATAAAAACGCTACCGCACTTTGATACTGTGCCTCTTCACCTAAGACTTCGCAGGGGGTTTCTAAGTAAGCAGGTTGAACAGGTCTCGACCAATCCGCAGGCACTTGGGAGGCAGGTACAGTCGGGAATAGCCCCATAAAAAGGGTCATCAGACTCATGCCCATGTAGTAGCATTCGTTCATGTGTAGGTCTCCTGCTTGAGTCGAATACTTGGCTCGAACAAAATGTATTATACGACAAGAAACTCAATTTTCCAACACTTCAGATGAGTTGAGAAGGGTAGGCACTAACAAAAACGCCCCTCCTGATTTTGGAGGGGGAGCGAACGTCTTAAAGGCGTTTAAGGGGTGTTTTAGCTCTTTTTAGGTTCTACTGCTTTCCAAGTATTTGGCTTCGTATTTTTCAGTATTATAGTTGTTTTCAGCGTTTTTTGTAGAGATGGTTAGACAAGGAGCTTGGGTTATTTTGTGAACGGCGTGTAGATAGACCTACATGACTGAACAAAATAATCGTAGCCACAACGTATGGACGCTCTACAAGAAATTATGAAGACGACTATAAAAAGGATTACATGAACCCTCACAAGAAGAGGCGTGTTCTGCTTCGACGGGCAAAGGAGGTAAAAAGCGATGTCGCCGATCCGCCACCCAGCGATACACAGGACGCGTCAAAAAAGCCAAAGCAGGTTGCTGTAAAATCCACCCCAATAATGCCCACGGCATGACGCATTGACTTAAGAGAACCGCCACTGCCTGCTCACCCACAAAGACACGTCGACTGCCTGCTTCAATGACGTGCATGGCATCCCGTGCATTGTCGGTACTTACACCATAGTCTGTCAAAATGGCGTGCGAGGCTTCTTCGTTAATATCTAAAAAACACATCGCTTCAGGATGCCGACTCCACTGTTGAAGAAAGCACTTGGCACGCTGACATAATCCGCAACGTGCATCATAAAAGACCTTATAAATACATGAGGCGGCAGTCGAGGAGTCCTTCATCAGGCGTTACGCCTTACGCTTAATCGACTCTTCAGCAATACCTCGATTGTCAAAATAAGTCGTCCAAAAAACCTCTACCGCCTCTTGTTTTTGAGCCACTTGAAACGCATCCGTGCCTTGTACTTCTAAATAGACACGCACCAAAGGCTCTGTCCCACTGGCACGCACCAAGACCCATGAACCATCGGTTAAATAGAGCTTGACCCCGTCTTGCGTATGGAAGCCTTTTTGAAGGGCTTGGGCTTCTTGATTCGAACGAGCGACATCGACAAATAAATCCGCACCCAAACTACCCCCTTCACTAAAAAGCTGTAAGGCGTGATTCAAAATTTGCGATTTTAGTTCAGTCTGAATCGCCCATTCGGTGAAGACAAATTGGTGTGTCAATAAGGCTTCTACTTTTTCAACAATTTGAGACAGGGGCAAGCCTTCTTTCGCCACCAATTCCGCAATCAGCAAGTTTGCCAATAAGCCATCCTTTTCAGGGATGTGATTCAAAATACTCAAGCCGCCACTGCTTTCTCCCCCTAAAAGCACATTCGGCTTAGAGGGATCATTATCGTACTCAATAAAGACTTCCGCAATATACTTATAGCCCACAGGCGTTTGCAAGACTTCAATCCCATAGGGTTTGAGCATGGCATCTAAGGCGTGAGTCGTGGCTTGGGAGCGAGCGACAATCCCTTTCGCTTGACGATGCTGCACCATTAAGTAAGCAATCAGCCTTAAAATCGTATTCGGATGCAGAAAACGTCCGTGTTCATCCAACACACCAAAGCGATCGGAATCGCCGTCGTTGGAAAATCCCATCACAAGAGCCTCAGGCTTCTTCGCTGTCCATTTCTTAACGCAATGAGACAATTCCTCAAGGTGTTCCGCCGACGGTTCAGGCTCACCTTGATACCCATCAGGCAATTCATCTTCACAATGAATGAGCTTCACCTCTTGTACGCCTAAATCTTCCATGAGTTTGGGAAAATAGTGTCGCCCTGTGGCATAAAGCGGATCATAAGCAATATGGAGATTGGCTTGACGAATCGCTTCGACATCCAAGCGAATGACATCTCGCACATGATCCAAATAGGCTTCATAAGGCAGGATGTGAAAGACCGAAGGCGGATTCTTTACCCCTAAACGCTCACGATCCAAGACCAAGTGCAACGGACTTTCTTGTAAGGCTTCAAACTGCTGGGTCATGGCGGAAGAGGCGACCGCACCGTCATCGGTTAAAAAGTTATAACCACCGTAGTCCCATGGGTTGTGGCTAGCGGTCATTAAAATCGCACCTGCGGCTCCTACCGTATTGCCTGCAATTTCGGCTAAATGAGCCGCAGTATACGCTAAAACAGGGGTTGGCACATCGCCTTGCACTTCATAGACATCTAGCCCCTTCCCCAAGAGTGTTTGAATAATAATTGGAATCGCCATTTTGGTTTTGACTCGGGTGTCTCCGCCTACGACAATGGGTTTGACAATACCTTCTTCGTGCATGGCTTGAATCAATACATCGCCAATGGCTTCGGTAATTTGACGCACCACTCCCTCATTAAAGGCAGCGTCGTCATTGTGCCGATAACCTGAAGTGCCAAACTTGTAGATTGTTTTAGAAGAAGCAGAACTTGAATTCATCGAGAAACATCCTTTCACAACGTCATAAATTACCATTACCCTATCATATAAAAACAAAGAGACCAATAAAAAAACCAATAAAAAAACAAGATGGGATAGAATGTTACAATGTAAAGGGAGGAAATCCTTGAGAAGTGGCAGTGAATAAGGGGCAAGACTAATCTTAGGATTTATTTTTGTTGCAAAATAGGCGTGGGACTTTCCAATCGCAGGGGAATCTCCTATACTAGTACAAAGTTTTTCATTCGGTTAGCATGAGGATTTCTATGACCTCCACTCGCCCCTCAAAGAAACCCCCTTTCAAAACCCGCAACGGACATCCTGCTCCCGCTACCTCGCTTCGAGTGGAAGCACCTGTTATTGATGTGAATCATTTTTACACCCTGCCCCCTACATCCCCTTCTCGATGCTCGCCTCTCCACAACCCAGCCCCTCGTCCGTTTGGTAAAAGTCGAAAGCAGAATCTAGCTCCACACTCTTTACACGCCCGATACCAAGCAAACGCTAAACGACGCATTCAACGGGCTAGTTTTTTAGGTTTGTTTTTGATTTTAGTAAGCATTGCCTTATGGTATTTGGGATCGGTAGTGATGAGTACCTTACAAGAACGCATGACGACTTCTCCGATTAAAACGATGCAAGCGGTTTCAGCTGTGGCTCAAGCGGAAATCAATAACACTGTTAAAAATACTGTTTTGAGTACGATTCATCTCCCCCATTACGGGATTTCCTTTCCTTTTGGTGCCTCGCAAGACATTTGGGAGAGTCCCACGACGTTTCGCCCGCTGATACAACCTAGCTTGTCTCCTGTTTTTCAGGATGCTGATTTACAGGCTCGTATCGAGTCCCTGTGTCGTGCGGTCGAGCCTCGTTTGCGTCCTTATGTGATGGTACTCAATGGACAAACCCTACAGTTTGCAGGTAAACGATTGAGCGATTCGGTTTCCGCTGCCAGTGTGATTAAACTTCCCTTGTTGTATTTGTATACGCTTCATTTAAACGATGGCACCTTGCAGAATGAAGAATTAGCCTATTTTGATGAACGCCATTTGACGGAAGGCTCAGGTTCTTGGCAATTTGAGGGGATTAATCGTTACTACAATGCCTTTCAAACGGCGGAAGCAATGATTCAAAGCAGTGATAACAGTGCCACAGAACTGATGATTGAACGGCTGGGGCATAGAGAAGCGGTGAATCAGCAATTGAAAGCCTTGGGGTTTAAAGACACTCGTATTGCTAATACGCTTCCTGATTTAGAGGGCTTGAATACCATTTCACCCTATGAAATGGTAACGACTTTATTTAACTTGAAAGAAAATCCTATTTTTAGTACAGCGAGTCAATCCACCGCCATGGAGATATTAGAAGGGACGCAAAACCGTCGTCTCATTCCAGCTTTACTGCCTGCGGAGACTTTGGTCGCCCATAAAACAGGGGATATTGGAAAAAGCCTGGGGGAGACGGCGTTGGTGTATCTCCCTGATGGACGCTACTATTATTTAAGTATTATGGTAGAGCGTCCGCACAATGACGGCGGTGCAAAGGACTTTATTCAACGTCTTTCTAAAATGATATGGGACTATTACCAAGCCCAACCGAATGCGTTTAAAACCACCCCTCCGATTGAAGCTCGACATGCTCCATCGAGTCAGGATATTGCAACGTCTTCATCCAGCGAAACACACCCCATTCATACACCCAATGCGGAAGTTTTTTAAATAGAGCCCTATTCAAAAACAAGCAAACACTTTATCGAGAGCCTGAGAAATAGGGGAATAAGAGGTTGTAATCCTTCGAATATTTGCTTTAAGCCTTGCCCAAAATGGCTCAATGGGATTGAAATCGGGACTGTAGGGAGGAAGAAAAAGAAGATGAATCCCCGCAGCATGAAAAGCCTCTTGAATGCGAGGACTCTTGTGAAAGATCGCATTGTTCCAAATGACCGTCATGCCTAATTTTAGCTCAGGAATAAACATCTCTTTCACCCAAGCTAAAACAACTTCCGTATTACAGTAACCCTTGAATACCGTTTCTTTTGAGTTTTTACCGCTTTTAAAAGATGCTTTGATTATGCGGATTCTTGGGGAAACGAGATAAGGTCTCTTTAAAATGAGTCATTAACGCCTGATTGACCTCGTCTAACACGTCTGTGCTTTCAGGTGCTTGTGGCACATAATACGGTTGTCCGAAAGAAAGATGAATCGGGCTAAAAAGACTCGGCACTTCAAAGGCATCCCAAGCGGAATTGAACTTAAACCAGTGCTGAGGCGACACCCCTGCCACAGGAATAATAGGCGTTCCTGTTTGAAACGCCAAGCCCACAACCCCTTTTTTGACCTGATGTCTAGGCCCTTTCGGTCCATCCATTAAACAGACCAAATGCCCCTGTTTTTCTTTGAGCAGACTTTGAATTTTGAGGGCAGCTTCTCCGCCTCCTCGACCGTAAGCCCCGCGAATGGTATGGGGGAATCCGATGTGCTTGGCAACGGTATCGATGAAATCGCCGTCTCGACTTTGAGAAATCAACACCGTCGGAGGCAGACTTGCTTGAGGTAAGCCCCAGTCCGCGACCCAAGCAGGGTGCATTAAAGCGAACATCTGCCCATGCCACAAGGCAAAAATAACAGAGGTATTGGATTCTAATAACGCCTGTGTTTCAGGGTGCATCGTGAAATAGGATTGCCTCCACCACCAACGCACCTGATTCAAAAAAGCAGGAATGAGTCGGCTGGCTAGAAACGGAAATGCCCATTCGTACTTCAGCACATTGAGTTGATCAATGTACCATTGTTGAATCGGGTTAGCAGCATTATTGGGCATGCAAAACTTTCTTTTAATTTAGGACTCTTGGATGAATGTAAATCGTTTCATCAACTCTTGATAATCCACCACCCCAATTTTCAAATCGAATAAATGTGCATACCCGTGCGTGCTTGATTTAACGCTTTGACTTATTGTAGAGTGATGACTGGCAAGTGTATCAGGAAGCCGTAGCCCTATGATCAGATGAGCGTTTTCAAGTTTTAATTCAAATTGACTTTCTTCCCTCAACAAAGCACCTTTACCTATATTTAAAGATATGGCACTGAGTAGCAACAAAGAATCTTGCACTTTTTTGACTAGATTTTTAGGCAGTTCTATTAGTTGTTCTTTAATTTCTTTCTCTGTTTGGTATCCTAAGCCTTGCGTATAATCTTTAACTTCTAAAACAAAAAATATATCCTGATATACAAACACAAAATCCATTTCTTTAATACTATGGCTGTTCAGTTTTTCATAAGTGGGTAAATCTTTAAAACGAAAATGTGAAAAGTCGCTTAAGTCTATATTGAGTCCTGATTCTTTGTAAACAGTCATTGTTAATAGATTACCTAAACATTTGTTCTACATCGTATTCATATAACTTTTGAGACTGTTGAATAATCGGATTGTCCGTTAAGCCTTCTTTTAAACAGCTAATACGAGCTTCAACACTTTGCGTGTCCTCATTGCGTCTTAAATCGATGAGTTTATAATCCGACTTTTTTTCAATCGCCAGTTGTTCAAGTCGTTTAATCAAGAAATAACTATGAGTCGCTAAAAATATCTGAACATCCCGTTCCGCCAAAGCAGATAAAAACTCTGCAAATGCCAGTACCGCTTTAGGATGCAAATTGGCTTCGGGTTCATCAATCAACACCACCGCTTGTTTTTGACTCACCATGCGTTTATTTAAAAGCACTTGTTTGGCAACCAATAATTTTTTAATTCCTTCTGCGGCTTGATGAACACTTAACTTTAAGTTGCCTTTTGAAAATTTCAATTCGCCTGATTTATAATTGACAGCACTATTACCCAAAACAAGGTCTAGATATTTAAACTCATCCGTTGTGCGAGTCCGACCAGCGTTCAATCTAAAATCTTTCACTAAATCATAATAGGTATCGTCAAACGCCCCTAGCTCTGCTTCTTCTCGAGTATATTGAATCGCATCAAATAAGGTTAAAATTTCTTTGGCAGGTATGAAGACGACGCTTAATTCTTTGAGTTTCTCAATCCCGTTTGAATGAATCATCGGAATCGTATCTTTATTCCCCGTATTGAGTTCAAATTTTAAATCGGTACTTGCCTCAATGAAGTTGATATACAAAGAAGATTTTTTATTTTTCTTTTTTCCTTGATTGTCATAAATCAGGCTACTAATGGAAAAAGGGTCAGGAATAAATGTCCATTTTAATTTATATTCTAAAGTGTCTCGTAACAGTTCACTTGACCCTTTATTTTTTCGTTCTTCTTTCATTTCAGGACTTTTTTCTTTACGATGATAGTCTTCAATGGAACGTGTCATGGCATAAATGGTTTTGAGTAGATGCGTTTTTCCTGTGTCATTTTCTCCGATAAGCACGTTAATTTTACCCAAATCCTTTAAAACAAGCTCTTCAAAGGCTGAAAATTGCTCAAGTTGGATTTCTTTAATTAGCGTCATATCGGGACTACCTCTCTGTTATACACTTTACAGTCTATCATAATTGAAGAAAATCTGTATAGGGGCTGTCTTCAAAAAAGATGAATCATAATGGAGGCGAGACTGACCATACTGGCGAAATGCCTTGATCGCTTCTCATAACGAGTGGCAATACGCCGAAACTCCTTTAATTGCTGAAAACAATTTTCAATCAAATGACGAGTTCTATACACACCACGATCGTATTCCCACCGATTCTTCGTATTCTTCTTCGGAGGCACCACATACTCAGCCCCATAACGTTCAATAAAACGGCGTATGTCCACATCCACATAAGCCCTATCCGCACACCACGCACGGGCAGGAAATTGACTATATATTTGATATTTGAAGTTTATTAAAGGCGTTTTGAAGACAGCCTTTATTTGAGTTTGTCAACACGCTGACAGGTGATAGGACTTTCCATACAGATTTTACTTTTAAAGGCGGATCGAGGCGTGAGAAGTAAATGCTGTTCCCAAGCGGCTTGTGTGCCATTTTCATCCCCTAAAGCACTGTAAAGCAAGCCCAGTAAAAACCAAGCCTCCCCATGTACGGGATTATAAGACAAATAATCCGATAATGCCTTTAAGCGTTCGGT
>CAZDMD010000058.1:0-8048 GCA_964506805.1 uncultured Vampirovibrionales bacterium
AGCCTGAGCCAAAGCCACAGCCCTTCCCGCCGAAGCCTGAGCCGAAGCCTGAGCCAAAGCCTGAGCCAAAGCCACAGCCCTTCCCGCCGAAGCCTGAGCCGAAGCCTGAGCCGAAGCCTGGGACAAAGCCACAGCCCTTCCCGCCGAAGCCTGGGACAAAGCCTGAGCCAAAGCCACAGCCCTTCCCGCCGAAGCCTGGGACAAAGCCTGAGCCAAAGCCTGAGCCAAAGCCTGAGCCAAAGCCACCAATCTTCCTTCCTCTTGCTTAAATAGCTAGACGACATACGTACGTTTAGTCAATTGATGTAAAAAGCAACTGCAACCAGTCAACGTACTGATTGCAGTTGTGTTTATAAAGTAATACCCATTCTCACTTTAAAGAGCGTAAAAAGTACAAAAGTAAAAATATATTTTTGTTTTAGGACTTAGGCGGCTTACGTTTTTTGACGTCGATTTGCTGGCATAAATCCGACACGCTGCACACATCACACCACGCCCCAATCGGACGACACACCTGCTGCCCGTGAAGCACCATGAGCCAGTTGATTTTTTCCCAATACGCCTGCGGTAGATTTTCCCGCAAGGCGAATTCCGTCGCATCAGGATGCGGACTCTCAATCACGCCCAAGCGGTTACAAATACGGTGTACATGAATATCCACACAAATGGCGGGTAATTGATGCCCCAAGCCCACCACGAGGTTGGCGGTTTTGCGTCCGATGCCTTTAAACGTCAATAGCGCCTCAATGGTATCGGGGACTTTGCCGTTGTAGTCGTCCACGATTTTTTGACAGGCGTCTCGAATGGTAACGGCTTTGGTTTTGTAAAAACCAGCTGGGTAAATGAGTGTTTCAATGGCTTCGACCGACAAGGCCGCCACCGCTTCAGGGGAATCTGCCACCGCAAAAAGCCGTTGAGAGGCGGGGAGTGTTACCTCATCTTTGGTGCGCAGGCTGATAATACAACCCACCAGCGTCCGAAAAGGATTACCACTGGTGAGATCGCCTAAGGGGTGGGGATACTGTTGAGCCTCTAAGCGTTCCAAGACAAGGGGCAAGTCCACTTCGGCATGATACTGGTACATCAAATCGGATTTCGGCATAAAATTATCTCGGTATCCATTCAGGACGCACCGTATTCGTAGACGACAGAGCCACAGGGGTTTTGCTTACAATTACGGGGGTATTGTTCAAATCTTTTTTAATGTGGAACTCTTTATTGAGCGTCCCTGCATAGGGCATCCATGCGGTATAGGCGGCGATTAAGGCTTCCAACACCGAACTAGGAGCAAGATTAACAGGCATATTTTTAATGGCGAGCTTCTCTTCAATCAAGTTTTGTAAGGCACGGCATCCCTGCGGAGAACGGCTTTTATACGGAAAGAAAAACTGAAAGCTCGCTTTGGTATTCGGCGTATAAGTCAAAAAGGTCAAAATCCCTAAGGCGTTGATTTGCTTGAGCAAGTGCTTGGCTCGTGGCGAAAAACGGTCAACGACGGGTCTATCGTATTCAGGGGTATCGAGTCGCATGGCGTTGTATTTGATTTCTTCTTGACGAAAACGCCCCGTAATGTTAAGATTCTTCGGTATATCCAAACACACCACCAAACTATGCGGAGAACCCAACTGCGTTAAGGTATCCATAATGGCATCATCGGTGTAGAGTTTATCCATTCGCAGCAGGGTCAAATCCCGATCCAAAATAGCGATACCGCTTTCAAGGGCAGCATTTGGGGCTAAATCAATCCCCACAAAAATCCAGCGTTTCGCCAAATCGGCTTCGGGCATTTCATCCCAAGAGGCAATGGGGGTTTTATCATAAAGAGGGCTGTACGTCATCGGTCTGTATTTCCACTAGGTTTTCAATAAATGAAGGGGCATTCCATGCTTGAATCGTCTCCACCACCAGTTTAACATGAGAACGGGGTGTTTGGGGCAAGACCCCATGCCCTAAATTAAAAATGTAGTGTGAATCGCCTGCTTCCGCCAAAATCCGATGCACTTCCGCCACCAACGCGGATTCATCCTCGCAAAAGAGAAAGCTCGAATCCAAGTTGCCTTGTAGAATACGGTCATGCCCTAAAATGGCTCGGGCTTCGGTGAGAGAGGTTAAATCGTCAATCGAAATGGCATCGGCGGGAGATGAGGCAATCGTCGGTAGTAAGCCACGGCTATTTTTAACGAACAAAATAATCGGGATGTCGGGATGCTGGGCTTTTACACCTGCAATCACTTGGTTTTGATAGTGCATGACAAAGTCTTGATAGTAGCGAGTCGGCACCAAGCCTCCCCATGTATCAAAAAGCTGTAAGACTTCCGCCCCTGCGTCCACCTGCATACATAAATAAGGAATCAACATATCGGTAATGCGTTGTAAAATGGTGTGCAAGCGTTGGGGATTTTCGATGAGCAAGGCTTTGGTGTGTTGCCCTGTTTTCCAGCTTTTACCTTCCAAGGCGTAACTGGCAAGCGTCCAAGGGGCGCCTGCAAAACCAATGAGCGTAATGCCTGTTTGGGCGAGTTCACGCCGCATCAGATGCAAGGCATCGGCGAGAAAACCGCAAGACTCCTGCACATCGACAGGCTGAAAGCGTGCCACATCGGACGCTGTACGCAAGGGATTCGCAAAGGCAGGCCCGTGTGAGTCGGTAAAACTCAAGCCCAAGCCCATGGCTTCAAGAGGAATCAGAATATCTGAAAAAATAATGGAGGCATCAAAGCCAAAGGCTCTTAGGGGTTGTAGGGTTACTTCCACCGCCACTTCCGGGATTTTACAAATTTCTAAAAAGCGATAATGTTGACGCACGGCTTGATATTCGTGCATGTAACGCCCCGCTTGTCGCATCATCCACACAGGGGGACGCTTGAGGCGTTTGCCTGCTAAGGCTTCAAGCAATAAAGGAGCTTGACTCGTCTCCAATCGGTGGAGCGGTGTTTTCTCGTAGGGGAGCAAGGCGAGGGCATCGGCGGTTTTAGGGGGCATCAGGGGGGACTCCTATGGGTGTGTATCTCTTTTATTACAGTATGGCACAAAAATAGCATCAAACTATCTTCAGCTCGTTTTAGGCTAGCGTGTTCTTTCAATCTTGTTCCCCCTCTTCTAAGGGGAAAAGAGGAAGTCTTGGAGTCCAGTGTTGACTTAAACCCCTCACCCCAACCCTCTCCCCAAGGGGAGAGGGAGTATATTCCCCCCAAAAAAATCGGATACATCCTCTGGCTTATGCGTTTCACTTCCTCTGTTTTCTTTTTGATTTTGATGCTTTCGCTATACGCCAGCCTCAATGGACGGGTGCAAGCCAACAGCTACCTGTGGCATCCCAGTTACGCCGATGATCGAGAGATTTTGCACTACGGCAGGTATCGTAACGTCTCGTTGCAATATAAAATCAACCTCAACACCGCCACCTACGACGATTTAATGGGCTTACCCCATGCCACCAGTGCGATTGCCCTCTTCGTCATCGACGCTCGCCCCTATAAATCGTTACAAGATTTGGACAAGTTACAGACCCAACTCACGCCGAATCAGGTCATTCTACTACGTCGAAAATGGGCAAGTTATCTTTGTTTTCAAGATTGTCAAGTCTCCTATGCCCCTAAATCGACACCGTAAAAACTGTTACATATCCGCAAAAAATGAAAATTGGGGCTTGGCTAATTTTGTTTTTAATGTAATATGAATCCATGAGCTTGAGGCGTGGCTTTCTTCACCCAAGTTCTTTACCTCATCAGAGTTTAAAAGCCTTTCCCTATATAAATAGAGATGTTTAAATAGGGTTTGTTTTGTTGTACCTTTACAATCTTTTAAAGCATTCTAAATTCTTTGAAAGATTATCTTTGAGTGAATAGCCTATATGAAAGGGGGAATGACTGAAGAGTCGTAGGACGTTGTTAGGGATTCGTCTACGGACTCGACACGCCGAAGCGGAGAATCGGTGGTGAAATCATTTTGAAAAGATTCAATTCTTTGATACTCATTTTTTAATTTTTCCTATTCTTTCCAAACCTTAAGGTTTTGAGAAAAAACATTGCATAAGAGAGTGGCGTTCTGGATTCCAGTAACGCCTTTTATTTTGCAAAGACCTTTGAAAAATCCGCTTGACACGCTGGCTTGATTCGCTATTCTATTGATAGTTTTTATATTGAAGCTCTCTGAACTCTGTAAAAATATAAGGATAATCCCATGAAACTGGCTCTACTTTCCCCGATGCACCTCAATGCCCCAACGGCACGCCCCACGCCCCCCACAGGCGGGACGCTCGCCCCTCAAACACCCGATGCCTTTACGCCGTCGACCAAGCTCCAGCGTCAGGGCTTTGATTTAAGTAGAGGAGCACTAGGTGCCCGCCTACAGGCAAGACTAGTTCTTGAGGCTGCTGAAACAGTTCTTAGAAAAGATCTTAAAATGAATGAAGATCAATATAATAAAAGATTAAAGGGATTATTGGGCTTAAGCTATGGCGAATGCATTGAATCCCTAAACAAATCAATATCAGATCTAAAAACCTTTATAGAAAATCCTTGTGAAAGGACTCTGCCTGAAGATCTCTTCTTACCATTTGCTGGCTTGAGGGGGCGTGACTTGAGGGGGCTTGACTTGATTGGAGCTAACTTGATTGGAGCTAACTTGATTGGAGCTGACTTGAAGAAAGCTAACTTGATTAAGGCTAACTTGAGTAATGCTAACTTGAGTAATGCTAACTTGAAGAAAGCTAACTTGAGGGGGGCTAACTTGAAGGACACTAACTTGAAGGACACTAACTTGAAGGGCACTAACTTGCTTGATGCCTTTGGTGCTCCGATCGGTACCACGCCTAATCAGCTAGGCTTCGCCCGCGATCCTTACTTAATTCAAGAGTATTTACGCCAAGCAACTATGGAAAAGTACGAAGCACTAACTCGTTCTCAGCGTTAAATTGTCAAGGTACAAAATGGAAGTTAAAACGCTAGTATCGTAGGCGGTGCTGGCGTTGGGCTTGGTATTGACGGATTTGCCATTTGCGGTACACCCATTTTCGCTGTTCCTGCAAGTAGTCGTTGGAATCCACCAAAAGCATCCCCCAACGCCACACCGCATAACGCAAGCAATCCGCCACATCCTCAAAGGGATGCTCCTGTGCCAGCTCCTCTGACCCAAAAAACTTGTAGCGATACCCCCCTTGCAAGGCATCCACTAGCGTGGGGCATTGGGTCGCATCCACCAAAAACGCAGGCGTTAGTCCCTCATCACTTTGGCGTTCTTCAATCAATAAATGCCTGATTTTATCAATACTTTCTTGCACGCCACACCGCACCCCTTCAGGATGCACCCCGAGCTTTCGCAAGACTTCAATACTGGTATGCTCGCTTTTGTCGTTATGCTGATGCCCCGCAGGATCGCAAACATCCTGAAAAATCGGCACCTCCGAAAAAAGCCGTTTGCAGTCGGCAATCACCTCTTCCGCAAATTTCGCCAACACCACCCGATGCCCCACCCACTCCTTCAGCACACGAATCCGCCCAAAAGCGTCTCGTTGCAACGCCAAAACCGCAGGGGCATGGTAGCCAAAATCCCACGAACGCAAAATCGGCAAAGCAGGATCGTAGTCGAGATGCTCCGCTAAATGCGAGGCGGTGAACTCGTCAAAGACCTTGTCTCGATTGGTGTATTCGTAGCTAATATCCAGCTCTCGGGCGATTTCATGCGACAGCAGGCGTTTTTTCTGTTGCGTGTACCAGTCTAAATCCTTGAGGGGGTGAAGCGTCCAGTGCAGGGTAATCACAGGCGTGAGTCCTGAAAAACGCTCAATGGCAAAGCGGTTATGCTTGCCGTTGGGGGTAGAGACCACCAATCGGCAAAGCGTGGACTGCCCCGCTGAGGCGTAGGCACTATCGGCGTTCATCCAAAAAGCGAATTCATCCATTAAAACGGCGGTGTAACGCCCCCCACGCGCAAAATTTTCCGTGCTGGCTTCAGGCGTAATTTGATTGCCATTCTGCGGATTTTTAAGCGTGCCGTTCACATCATGCTTACGCCATTCAAAACCCGCTGGCAGAAAATTCGGGGGCTGTTCTTTCAGATTGAATCGGCATTTTTCCATGAGGGTTGATAAATCCCCCTTCACAGAGGCACTGGCAAAATTGCGACTGCCCACCAAAAACTGTTGAGCCTCCCTAAACTGCCACCGATACTGAAAGACCAAGCACAAAAGCCACGAAAGCCCCATATCCCTACTTTTTTCGATGATGAGATCATCCCCTGCTTCAATCGCATCATTCAGGCGTAGCACGGTTTCCATTTGAAAGGGATACAGCACCATCGGCACCGTACCGATACTACGACGACTGGCTTTGTCGTCTTGCGGATTGGGGCGAGGATCGTAAGTCCACGCAAAATAGCGAAACCAGTAGAGGATGTTGTCTCGGCAGGCGTTTTGAATGAGTTGGGTGAACTCGGCATCTTGTCGGATGCGGGCATAGAGCGTGGCACGTTCAAAGGCAATGACGTTTCGGCGTAGATCCCAAGCATCAGCACGATTGTTCTGCAGAAGGTGTTGTTTTTCATGTGGGGCAAGGGCATCAATGGCGTGGAGTTCTTGCCAGACTTCGGCTCGGCAAAACTTAGACGCATTGAGGTGTTCAGGATTAAAAGCAGAATCGTGTGATTTCATGGTAGGTTTTCCTTTTGGGGGTATAGGTGTGTGGTCTCCCTTTCCAGTATGACAAGGCATTTTACCCTTGTACAGTCGCTAAAATACACTATTTTTAAGTTCAAACGCTAAAAGGGGATGCCTATCCAGCATCCCCTTTGCTTTCAAACATCTCAATTCAACTAGAAGTTACGCTGAATCCCGATTTGATAGCCGAAGCTGTCAAACAAACCGTCGTAGTGGGTGTAGCCCAATCCCCATGTAATGCCCCAAGGGCTTTTCTTGGTAAGGTAATGCACACCTCGAATCCCAACAGAACTAAGTTGATACTCTAATACCCGTGGTGGATTCGCATTCGCAATAAATTCGGCTGCATCCCCTAATCCACCAGAAAGCGTTACAGAAGAATTATTGCGGTAAAATTTGGTCAAATAGAGCAAGTGAGACACAGGAATCGTAGAGACATTTTCAATGTAGCTATGACGCAAGTTATACCCAATCGCTGTATTGATAGGCTTAATGGTGTACTGCAAGTTGTGAATACCCGCTTGCGTCGTTTGTTCAGAGTAACGAGCCACACGGTAGGTATTTGTGGTCGAAAAATTGTAAGGCAACTTGTAGGTAAAGCTCGGTGCTAGAACAAATCGAGGTACGATTTGGTTACCTGGCCCAAAGGAGGTATCTATGGCGGTGGTCAATTTTTCCGTAATTTTACGGCTATAACCCAAGTGGTAGCTTATATCCGTATTATCAAAACGCTCATTACGAGTCGCTCCTACACGAAACGCATTTTTAGTATCAGGCGTGCGAATCGAATAGCTGATGCCTTGCTCGTTCCAGCTGGCCAAGTCGTTACTCAACTCATCGGCTCCGTGCCATGCTCGCAAGGTTTGAGCGTATTTCGGCTCTTCTTCTTTAAATTCATCCGCCCAGTTACGTTCAGGATACAAATCTTGAGCGAACAACATGTAGTTCTTAAACTCGGATTTATCACCCATTTTAGCGGTACTGCGCATGGCGGCCATGAGCTGTTCTTCAGTCGGTTTTTTACCCCCGTTAATAGGAGCCGCTCCCCCTGCTACTGTACCCCCTTCAATGGCTTGCAACGCAAAGCCTTGAGACCGTGTTTCGGTGGGCAATTCCAACGCCACCATTTCAAGTGCTTCCGCTGGACGTTCAAGAGCATTTAAAACCGCTGCTCGGCTATCACGTACATCCCGATAGTTAGGCGAAAGTGCCAAGGCTTTATCATAATGCTTTAGTGCTTCATCGTACTTTTTTTGAAAGCGATAGATATTGCCTAAAAAGAGGTACAAATCTGCTTCGTTAGATTTCACCTGCATGTGCTTCAATAAACGAGCTTCGGTTTCATTTAGCCATGCCTGACGTTCTTTCCGACTTAAATTTTGAGGTGGCACAT
>CAZDMD010000058.1:8058-11024 GCA_964506805.1 uncultured Vampirovibrionales bacterium
CCATGCCTGACGAGCTTCTTTGGTCAAGCCTGCAGGTGGCACATAGCGATACGCCCAATACGGAGCCGAAAATCGAGCTTCAGCTTCTTTTTGCAAGACGGTGAGTTTGTCCCACTGCTTATTCTTTTTATAAAAGGAGGCGAGCTTTTGATAAGCCCTTTCATTCGCAGGATCCGCTTGAATTTCGGATTCAAGGGTGGCAATATCAGCACTCAAATCCGTTTCAGCAAGGACAACTCCCGTTGCATTCATCGCCCCCAATAGGAACAAAGCCAACACCAAAAGCCATTGTTTTCTCATTAAATTCATAATTCAAATCCATTATCGTTTAGGAAGGAATACATCACGCTAGTCTAAATTAAAGCACTACAAAATCCATTTTAAATACAATGAAACAATATCTATAGAGATATAATAAAACTAACAACCCCATTCAATCATGGACAAAATGATATGGCAAGCACTTGTTTTTGAATCTCTTCAAATAACACGTCGATTTCCGCCAAGGTCGAAACCTGCGTCAACGCCCCACGAAATTGAGACGCTCCCTTAAAGCCCTTGACGTACCACGGCAGTTGCCCACGCATTTCTCGCACCGCCACGGATTCACCCTTGTAATCAATCATTTTTTGCGTATGTTCCCTCGCATATCGCAGTCGCTCCACCAAAGTCGGTTCAGGGAGCAGTTCATTCGTTTTAAGGTAATGATCAATCAAGGCGATTCGCCACGGCTCGCCTTGCGTGCCACGCCCAATCATCACGCCGTCGATGCCGTAGGTATCTAGCACAAATTTGGCATCTTGAGGCGTTACAATATCCCCATTCCCGATGACAGGAATCCCCACCGCCTGCTTCAAATGCCCGAGTGCATCCCACTGCACACCCGGTTTATAGCCTTGCGACCGTGTGCGTGTGTGTAGGGTGAGCATCTTCGCCCCTGCGTCTTCCATGCGTTTGCCAAACTCCATATAATTGAGATGATTAAAATCCCAACCCAAACGACATTTCACCGTAACAGGCACATCCACCGCCTTCGCCACGGCTTTGACCAGCGTATAAGCGTGATCGACATCCTTCATCAAGGCACAACCTTCAAAATTGCCTGTTATTTTTTTGACAGGGCAACCCATATTTAAGTCTAGGGTATCGGGGCGATGCTTGGCGACGATGTTTTGAGCCGCTTCGACCAGCACCTCCTGCCGATTAGCGGCGAGTTGATAGGCAATCGGGTGATCTTCTAGGCTTTTGTCGAGGATTTGAGCGTCCCAACGCTTGCTATACACCAAGCCGTTTGAGCTTATCATTTCCGTGCAAATCAGCGAATGGGGGGCGCTTTGACGCACGAGACTTCTAAAGATGACATCCGTAACGCCTGCCATGGGGGCGAGCATGACTCGGCTATGAATCACCGCCGAATCCCCGATGCGAAGCGGGGTGGTATAAGTCGTTTCGCTGTGGTAGTTCGCCGTATCGAGCTGGGGGCTTACACGAGGAAAGCCCACCGCTTCAGGGGGACTTTCGGGGCAAGTGTAGGGGGCTTCGGCAAAGGTCGTGGGCATGGCGACTTGTCTTTCAATCGTTTGGGGAGGGATGCTTTTAAGGTATCAAAAACCAAGACAATTGAAAAGTTCGATTCGCTCAAGGCTTTGGTTTTATTTTAGATTTGTAACAATCGGGCAATTTGGGGATGAGGATTGTTTTTATTAAGGTGTAAAACAAAACACCGTTTTAACACTATGTACCCCCCCTTATACAACCCCCTGAAAGAGAAAAAAACTATGATCGCTCGTAATGCTATCAGTCGTACACAAGAAACACCAACACAAGAAACACCCATTGTTCCACTTGCTGGCAAGAAAAAGCCAGTTGAGTTTAAGGGTAGTGAAAATCTAATCATTGGAATAAAACTTGGAGAGAAAGGACAGTATTTAGATCCTCTTCAGCAAGATGCTTTTACCTCTACTGAAGATTCAGTGGGAACTTTTCAGTCTTATATTAAAGATGAGCAAGAGGTAACGTATAACTTTGCAGATAATGATAAATCCAACACGGTTACACTGGGTGCTTCAAGATATAGCGAAAAACCAACCACGACGAATATCAAACTTGGAAAAGGAGATTCTTTAAATATTTCAGGTCGACATGAAGTGAG
Organism: uncultured Vampirovibrionales bacterium; assembly: GCA_964506805.1. GTDB lineage: Bacteria > Cyanobacteriota > Vampirovibrionia > Vampirovibrionales > JAJTHC01 > JAJTHC01. The sequence goes on from CAZDMD010000058.1 coordinate 10,211, forward strand.
TGGTATTACAACTAATAATGACGATGGAACGGTTACCTTAACCCTTTTGGAAACAAATGAGACAAATGGGGGTAAGGATATTACTCATACCACCAATGTAACCCTACCTCAAGACGAATTAGAAGCGATTACGGCAGGTTTAAGTGGGAAACAAAAAGACGCGATTCAAAAGTTTCAAAATCAAATAGAAACAGAAGGTGTTGACCCGCCCGGTGGAGGCGATGAAGACGAGCCTCAACCTAATAAGCCTGATGAAATTATCATCGCCAGTGCAGGCGGAACAGGACGCCGCTGGTAAACGTTTCCTCACCTTTTAAGCACCCCTGCTAAACCTACAAGGGATTTTTGGCAGGGGTGCCTGCTTGTCTGGGATAGTGGCGTGGGGTGTTGGCGACTTTCATCAACTGCACAAGGTAGCAGGTGGCTTCTAAGACAGGCACGCCGTCGGGAATAAACACATCCACAAATTCACCGCCTAAGACTTCAATCGCATGTTCCGCTTGCACGATTTCCTCTTCCCACTTTGGGCCTTTCAGTGCCAGCATCACGCCCTCTCGCTTAACAAAGGGCAAGCAATACTCCACCAAAACAGGCAAGCTCGCCACCGCCCGAGAACTCACGACCGATCCGGTGGTCGGAACCGAAGTGATTACAGATCCAGCTGGAATCCCATGCTGGGGTAACAGTTGTTGCCCAACCAACATGCCAGTAGCTCCATTGACTGAGTTTGTGGATACAGTTGTCGCACCCGTGTTTGTCACATTAATCCACCACCCCGTGTAACCGCGAGGCTGCAACGCCCCCGGCCCAAACT
>CAZDMD010000059.1:0-10885 GCA_964506805.1 uncultured Vampirovibrionales bacterium
TGTCACTTAGTGGGTTTTTCTTCCGGCGAGCGTTCAGGAAATAGGTAAAAGCCGTTGTCATCCAGGTCAAAGGGTTGCGGATTCGTGATTGTCTTGGTGGGGGGCGTCTTTGGCAAAGGAGCCGCATCGGCTTGAAGCATGCACATCGTACTGGTAAAGCACAGAAATAGGCTCAGAAATAGGCTTAGTAAGATACAAGAAACACTTTTAGATGGAAGACGAGACAAACGCAACACAAGCACAACCTCTTTGGAAACCCCTTCAGTATGCTTTACTATAACATAAACCGTCTTAGGATGTCTAAAAAGCGTTCTCATGGTATGATGTGAAGATTATGTAAAGTCTCAGGATGAACCCACACGCGTGAAACCCACTTTTTTGCTCAACAGTTTACCGACACGCCAACGTATTCAAGATTTCTTGGAACGCAGGCGGATTCAGCGTAATTTAGCCATTTGGATGAGCGTCTTTCTCGGGGTCTTGGTGGGAACTGAAATTTACTTCCCTGAAATCTCCGTCATGGTGGGCTTGGTCTTATTTATGCTGGTGTATGCCGTTTTTTTAACAGGTATTTTAGTGGTGAAACGATACACCGCCAAGCGTCAAGGCATTGATTTAAACGAGTATCAGCCTGAAGAAGCCTTGCCTCCTGCCTCCGTGAGTGTGATTATCCCCGCTCACAATGAAGAAAGTATTATCGCAAGCAGTGTCGCTCACTTTATGGCACATTGTCCCGAAGACTATGATATTTGGGTGATGAATGACCGCTCTTCAGATGCCACACAAGCCATTTTACAAGCCTTGTGGCATCAACACCCCCAATGGCAAACCCGCTTACATCTGGTGCATCGTCATGCGGATGCCGTCCCTGGTAAATCCGCCGTCTTAAATGAAGCAGTGGGCTTGTGTCAAGGCGCAGTCTTGGCGGTTTTTGATGCGGATGCTCGCATTGAAGCCGATTTCTTTCCCAAGATGCTCAGCTACTTGGGACAAGATGATCGTATTGCAGCGGTGCAGGCGCGTAAAGTGATTCGTAATCAGCAGGACAATCTATTAACCCAATGTCAGCAATGGGAATACACCTTAGACGCTCACTTACAACGTTGCCGAGACTTAGCAGGTTCTGCCGTGGAACTACGGGGGAATGGCTTTTTAGTCAAGCGTTCTGCCTTAGAAGAGGTGGGCTTTTGGAATGAAAATAGTATTACGGATGATTTGGATTTGTCAACACGTTTGCATTTAGCAGGTTGGCTCATTCGTTTTGTCCATGTGGCGAATGTCTATGAAGAAGGGATTACGCAGTTTCAGGCGTTGTTGAAGCAACGAGAACGCTGGGCGGAAGGCTCATTGCGTCGCTATTTAGATTTTGGGGGCGATATTTTATTTTCAAAAAAGGCCACCTTACGCACCCGCATGGATATGTTTGCCTATTGGGTCAACTTTTTATTCCCGATTCTCATGGTGTTAGAGCTTTGCGTGGTAGGGAGTGCTACCGTTTTAGGGCAGGCCAGCCGACTTCATCAGCTTTTGTCGGTGTCTTTACTTCCTTTGTTTGGGGTGGCGTTTATCCCGACGCTTTATAATGCGATTCGTCGTTTTGATCGTCCCCCACGGTGGGAGGCGTTTAAGGCTGCTGTGATGACAGGGCTTTATATGACGCTGGTCTGGTTTCCCATTGTGTTTTTTACTTTTAGCAAGGTGTTGTTTCGCCCGAATGCCCCTTTTCAATGGGCGAAAACGGATCACACAGGTAGTGGCGAAGAAGCCACACCTCCCACCGCAGAAGCCTCCCCAACTCAAGAAGCCGTTTCGCTTTCCTAATAAAGCCTTGCACCTGAGCTTTGGGCATGTTACCTTAACAATGTCAAGTAATCTCATTGAAAGGAGGTGTTTCAAATGATGATGGCTGAAATCGAAGTCCACCCTGGTGAATCCATTGAAGTGGCGTTAAAGCGATTTAAAAAGAAGATTCAAAAAGCAGGTATTTTATCTGAAGTCAAGCGTCGTGAACGCTATGAACCACCTTCTGTGAAGCGTAAGCGTAAACAGCAAGCGGCTCGTAAACGTAAGCGATAAGCTCTAGCTGAACAATCTAAAAATAAAAAGCCGTCTTTTAAAAAGACGGCTTTTTGTCTAAAGATGACACAAAAACCGATACAAACAGTTGAATTTCCACTCCGAAAGCAAAGTTGTGTTCTGATTTTTTCTATACTAGAGAATAAGTCCCTTCTGCCTGAGAGAGATTCGAAATTCACATGACCGCCCCTAAGCTGAAACAAACCCCAACCCATTTAACCCCGTTGCACCCCTCGCCCTCCATTTCATGGCAGCAGGTCGCTGAACGTTCACAAGGGTTTCGGCAGGCTTCTACGCCTCGGGATTTTCATCGCATGTTGCACTTTGTCTCACAACCCTTGCAATGGGAAGCGACTGAACAAGAGACGATTACGGAAAAGCGTCTCCCTATTACCCGCACCTTGACTCAGGTGTCTCGGGTTTTGGATGTGATGAAAGAAGCTAAGTCCACCGTTTGGAACATCGGGCTTACCGTTTTATTGAGTGCCACACTCTTATATTTGGGTATATATTTGGGTATATATTTGGGTATTTCTCCAGAATTGGCTAAGCCAAGCACGGAAGCATCCGCTGAGACAAGCCTACTGGCCAGTCATCTCCCTGAAGAGGAGGAGGGAAGCGTCAATGCCTTTTTATCGGTTGCTTCTGAAGTGAATCAAAAAATAAAAAAAACCGCTTCCAAAGACTTGAATTTTAGAGCAGACCCCTTTAAGCCTTTGGTACAAATGCAATGGCTGGAAAAACTCAAAGCGGAAGAACGAGAAAACGCCTCTCGTCCTTCAGAAGGAAGCTCTACTCCCCCGACGGTAAAACCTTTTCCCACCCCGAATATCCCTCCTGTCAATACCATACAAGCCAGCAGTCTTATGGCGTTTGTCGGTGTGATTTCGGATGATAATCCGAAAAAGCCTGCAACGGTTTTGCTCAAGCTACTAGGAGATTCTGGCGGACAAATCGTTTCTAAACGCTTGGGAACATCCTTTGAATTTGGAGGCAATTACATCACGCTCACTGCGTTACGAGGGGCGACCTTGTATTTGGTCGTCAATGGATTTAAAGATGCCCTCACCTTAAGCCCCACAGAAGCGATGAAAACCTCTTCGTCTAATACGACGACCGCTTCACCCAATGGACAAACGCCTTCTGAACTTGAAAAGATATTACAAGACTTAGGGCGTGTGTAAGCCACAAGGAATGTTTGACGCTATGCCTGTGTCCCTCATGCACTTTTTTAGAAAATCGTGGTATCACGCTTGCCTGTGGATGCTTTTTAGCGTTTTCATGTTGGGGCAGGGGCTTTGGATGAGTCCCCCTGCCAATGCGTATGCCTCGATTGAATCGGTGGGGGGAGGCTTTTTCCGCATAGAAGCCGATGCCGAACCCCTGACAACGCTGATTCCTCGTATTGCGAAGATGAACCACTTAAACGTGATGATCGATGAAAGCGTAACAGGCAATGCCTCTTTAAAATTGGAGCATATTTCGGGAATTGAAGCCATTAAATTGCTGGCAAGAATGCACGGTTTAAGTCTTCAAAAATACAACGAACACATTTGGATGCTCTCTTCTCAAGCACGGGGGCAAGAACTCGGTTTATTTCGTTATAATACGAAAATGATCCCTTTAAATCATGCCAGTTCGGCATGGCTTGCTAGCTTTTTAAATACCGCCTTATTCGGATCTTCGGGGCGAATCGTTGTCAAAGCCAATGAACGCAATAATAGTTTGGTCATTAGTGGCACAGATGATGAAGTGGCGCTCGCACTCAAAACCATCCCTGAGTTGGATGTTCCTCGACTTCGTCGTGTGTATCAGTTGTCCTATGGTCAGGCGGTGGAGGTGGCTCGTCAACTGGAAGCCAGCATCTTTGGGTATCGGGGGACTGTACCCCTACAAGGCGTGAATAGTCAAAATACGGTACCTGCTTATGATACCGTCATCACGGAAGGATCTGGGATCAATGAAGTTAAAAGTGGGACGAGTACAGAGAACAACAATTCGGGAGGCGGAGAAGGCGGAGAAGGCGAAGGAGGAAACTCAAGTAACAATTCATCTGGAGAAGAGAATCCCTTTGGTGATTTGAAAATTGAAGTCCGCAATACAGGCATTGGACAAAGCACTTATAACGTCAATAGCATGGGAGCGATTCTATTACCGAATAGCAAGCTCAATACGCTTACCATTATAGGCACTTTGGCACAGCTTCAACAAGCAGAAGCCTTGATTCCCACCTTAGATGCTAAGCCACCACAAGTTTCGATTCAAGCCGATTTGGTTGAAGTTTCTGAAACCGCTTTAAAGCAATTGGGTATGAGCTTTCAGTTTAGTGAATCGGGGAGTCCTTGGTCATTCAATTTAGGGGCTTTAACCCCTGGTACAACGAATAGCATCGGTTTTCTACCGAGTACGACTTTACCTGATAATCTCAACATCCAAATACAAGCCTTATTACAGTCTGGCAAAGCCAAAAGCATTGCCAGTCCTCATATTATTGCCACGCATGAAACCGAAACGGCTATTATGATTGTGGATCAAGTGCTACAAGGGCAACGTTTTACCATTAGTGGTAATAATGCTTCTTTTGGGCAAACCGTCCCCATTATTGGCAATGCAGGGATTGTTTTAGATATTATCCCTAAAATCGGTGCGAATGGGGTGATTACCTTGCGTGTGCGTCCTGTGGTCTCTTCTGTGTATGCCTCGATAGGCACTGGCAATAATACGATTGGCTTAATCCGTAAACGAGATTTAGTCGCTCAAGCCGTCAGCCTTAAAAATGGGGAAAGTATGGTGGTGGGAGGCTTAATCGATTCAAGAGACACCACCGCCGAACAAAAAATACCGGGACTCAGTGAACTCCCTATCGTGGGCGCTATGTTTAGAAGTAGTCGAATCACCAAAAATCGCAGTGAATTATTGGTGTTAATTACCCCTCATATTCTCAATCAACTCGAACCTACTCCGATTCATCGGATTGATACCGAAGCCCTTGGCACGCCAAATAGCAATACCGTAACGCCTCGTGTATCCGAGAGGAAGCCGTTGCCATGAAATCGACTATAAAAAATGTCTTTTATCTGATGCCTTATGTGCTTTTAATCACGCTTCTTTTGATGCCTCTTTCAAAGGGATTTGCACAATCATTGCCTCTAAAAAATATGAATCACACGATTAGTTTAACGATTCATAACGTCCCGCTGGGACACGCCCTTAAAGCCGTTGCCACACAGGCTCAATTTGATATTGTCCTAGCAGAAGACTTAAACCGCTTGGTCAACTTGGATTTTAAATCGGTTCAGGTGGAGGATGTCTTACTTTCATTGAAGCAAATGGGGCAATTACACTATCACGTTCAAAATGGCACGCTTTTTGTCAGCACCCCAAAATCAAGCACGAGCTTAGGGATTCAACAACAAGAAACGCATTTGATTCGGGTAAAATATCTCCCCGCTTTATTTGTGGCAGATTTTCTGAATAATACTTTATTTGCCCATTTAAATGTAGCTAATGCAGGGGGTGGAACGAGAGGCAATACAACGCCTAACGCTCCTCAACCGAATGCAGGTTCGTCAAATTCAGGAGCGAATCAGGTGGCGGTGGCGGATCCCATTACCAACATCGTAATGCTAAAAACCGATGCACAAGACGCCAAAGAAGCCGCTCTTCTGGTGGAGCAAATAGATGTGACTCGTCCGTCTAAAACGTGGCGACTCAATTTCGCTCGGGCAGATGAACTCGCTGCGGCTTTGGCGAGTAGTATTTTTGCCAACGGATCATCTCCGTCTATCTTATTAGCTGGTGGCGGTGCTGGAGCTGGTGGAACTGGCGGTGGTGCTGGTGGCGGCGGCGGTGGTGGAGCTGGCGGTGGTGCTGGCAGTGGTGCTGCTGGTGGCGGTGCTTCTCCCTATGTCATTGGGAATAGTCCTTCTGCTTTAATCAATCTTTCCACTGAAAATGTGGAAGAAGGGGAAGGTACTGTTGAGGATCATCGACAGCGGACGAGCGTTTTAACAGGTACACAAGCCACGATTTCAGGCAATGGCCCTATTCTACTTCCTGATACACGTTTAAATACCATTACGATTTTTGGCACAGCCCAACAACTCGCTCAGGCGGATGCCTTTATTCAAGAATCTGATTTGCAACGCAAACAGGTGATGATCGAGCTTTCCGTGATTGAAGTGTCTGATAGCTTAGATAAAATTTTAACGCCTTCTTTTGAATCTAACTTAATGGGGCGTGTAACACTGGGTTTTAACGCCACAGGGACAGGGACGACTCTAGCGAGTTATCTTAGAAACCCCGTTCAAGGCACGTCTCAATTTAATGCGGTTTTGAATTTTTTACAATCCCAAAGTAAATTAAAAGTCATTTCAAGAAGCTCTATTATGACGTTGCAGGGAGAAGAATCGACGATTAACATTACGGATCAAGTGATTCAAGGTTTCATCACGACTCGGGATCAAAACGGTAATATCCTAGCCCAACAGCCTAATATCGGGAATGCGGGAGTAACACTCAATATCAAAGCAAGCGTCGGGAATGATCAAGATATTGCCTTACGAGTCGTCCCCATGATTGCCTTTCCTCAAGCGGCTATCGTGGGAGATGTTCAATTACTTTCTATGCGGACTTTGTATGTAAATGAAGCCATTATGAAAGAGGGACAAAGTTTGGTGATTGGGGGCTTGAAACAAAGTAGCAACAGGCAAAATAGCAATAAAATCCCAGCGGTCTCGAATCTACCGATTTTAGGAGCATTGGCCAAAACCAATGATAGTAACCGCTTTAATAAAGAGCTGTTGATTTTGGTAACGCCTCATGTGATTGACAACGGACAACACTTTAATGCCTCTGAATCTCGTCCCAACGTGCCGAAGGTAGGGGAAACGACTCCTTTGACATCCCCGCTTGATGTATCGGTAAGCCCTTCTCATCAGGCAAGTCCTACTTTGAAGGCGTTCCTGTCCACAGCACGCCCGAAGGAATTGACCGCTGAAACGCAAGTGATTGAAAGCTCTCCCATCGCAACACCACCTCTCCCCAAAAGTCTACCTGCTCCGCCTCGATTCACGCCCTAAAGGCAATCTAAAGGCAACATAGTACAACGACTTGCGTGGCAATCGCCTCATGTGTGCCGATGGGGGGAAGATGCTCCCCTGTCTTGGCTTTAATGCTGACTCGTTCTACGTCAATACCCAAGCTATTCGCTAAAGAGGCTTGAATCTCCTTTTGAAAAGGACTCAACTTAGGGGATTGAAGTTCAATCACAGCATCGACATTTAAAATGAAAAAGTGCGGATGTTTGGCTCGAATCAGGCGTAAGACTTCAGCGAGTAATGCTTTGCTTTCGGCATTTTCCCATTGTGCATCCGACGGCGGAAAATGCTCACCAATATCGCCTAAGTGAGTCGCCCCCAAAAGGGCATCGATTAGTGCATGTAAAAGAGCGTCCCCATCCGAATGAGCGACGCATCCCCATGGGCTTTCGATTGGAATGCCTCCAACCCACAGGGGATGATTTTCTTGAAGTCGGTGTAAGTCTGTCCCTAAACCGATGCGTAAGTTTTGTATTTCCATGATTTCATTATACGAGCTTCCCCTATTTTGTAAATAATTAGGCAAAGTGCCTTCTATTCAAAAGTCAATTAAACGGTATAATGAAACTATATTTAAAATCATAGAGGAAAACGTTTTATGATGTCTCAACACCCCATGAAAGAATTCTATAACGAAACCTTCTACATGGCACAAAAACAGCTTGATGCCGTCGCGGAAACCATGAATTTGGATGCAGGCATCCATGAACGTTTGCGTTTTCCTCGTAAATCGTTGATTGTCTCGGTTCCGATTAAGCTCGACAACGGCAGTACCAAGCTCTTTATGGGGTATCGGGTTCAGCATGACCAAACCTTAGGGCCTTCCAAAGGAGGCGTTCGCTTTCACCATGATGTCCAACTGGGGGAAGTGGCGGCCTTAGCTATGTGGATGACGTGGAAATGTTCGTTGCTAAATCTTCCCTATGGCGGCGCAAAAGGGGGCGTATGTTGCTTCCCTGAAGAAATGAGCGAAAACGAATTGGAGCGTTTGACTCGGCGTTATACCACCGAAATTTTATCCATGATTGGGCCTGAAAAAGATATTCCTGCCCCTGATATGTACACCAACGAAAAAATGATGGCATGGATGATGGATACCTATTCCAACTTCATTGGCTATGCCGTACCAGGTGTGGTAACAGGCAAGCCCGTGAGTGTGGGGGGGACGCTAGGGCGTGTGGAAGCGACTGGGCGTGGGGTGGCGTTATGTGTGGAACTCGCTGTACAAAAGCTCGGGATTGCCCCTGAACAACCAACGGTAGCCGTGCAAGGTTTCGGTAATGTGGGAAGCATCACGGCAAAGTTTTTGCATCAAAAAGGCTATAAAGTCGTCGCAATTACAGATGTCAAAGGAGGCATTTACGATCCGACGGGTATTGATATTCCCAAACTACAAGCCTATGTGCGTGAACATGGGTCAGTGGAAGGCTACGCACCAGGAGAAGCCCTTGATTCTAAAGCGATTTTTGAGTTAGACGTGGATATTCTCGTACCAGCGGCGGTGGCGAATTCCATTACCGAACAGAATGCGGATCAGGTCAAAGCCAGAATCGTCGCCGAAGGAGCGAATGGTCCCGTTACCACTGATGCCGATAAAATCCTAGATGCCAAAGGCATCTATGTGATACCTGGTATTTTGGCGAATGCGGGTGGTGTGGTGGTCTCTTATTTTGAATGGGTGCAGGATATTCAACATCTTTTTTGGTCGGAAGGCGAAGTAACGAATAAGCTCACCTATTTAATGACCAAAGCCTTTGATGAAGTCTTCCACACCGCTTTAGAACGAGGGGTTTCGACTCGAACCGCTGCCATGATGATTGGAGTGGGGCGTGTGGCTGAAGCGAAAAAATTAAGAGGATTGTATCCTTAATTCTCCTCTCAAAAACCCTTTAACCCCTTTACAAGGAGTCTTGCCAGTGGCGATTTTAATTATCGACAATTACGATTCATTTACCTTTAATCTCTTTCAAATGGTGCAAGCCGTAACCGAAAAGCCTGTGAAAGTCTTTCGCAATGATGAAAAAGATGTAGCAAGCCTTTTGGCGTTAAAGCCGTCTAAAATTATTTTATCTCCTGGGCCAGGGCATCCTGACAAACTTGAAGATTTTGGCGTATGCCGAGACTTAATCGAAACCCAAGCGAATCACCGCATCCCGATTTTAGGCGTATGCTTGGGGCATCAAGGGCTTTCCAGCGTCTATGGGGCGAATGTAACGCAAGCCCCAGCGATTGTACATGGCAAAACCTCGTGGGTGGAGGTTTTAGTCAATGACTGCCCTCTCTTTAAAGGGATTCCCACGCCCTTTGAAGCCATGCGGTATCATTCTCTCGTCGTGGAAGAAGACACTTTACCAGACACCCTGCGGATTACCTGTAAAGATCAAACGCACGGCTTGATTATGGGGGTTCAGCATATAGAATTACCCTTGTTTGGGGTGCAGTTTCATCCTGAAAGTATCGGAACCCCGCAGGGACAACAGATTTTGAAAAACTTTGTGCATTGGACGCCACCATGTGCGATAGCTTAGCATGGTTAGAAGATGCCGAGCGACTTTCCGCCTTTTTAGAGGCTTGCTTGCCTGCTGAAGAGATCTTGTCTTCTTTGCAGTCTTTACACCCTGATGCCTTGACGCTTGAGGCATTGAAGCAGTTGCATCACGCCATTTGGCAAAGAAGACACCCTGATTTTCACGATATGCCGAACAAGCCTTGCGTGCTGTTGGATACCTGCGGGACAGGAGGCAGTGGTATTGAGGGCTATAATACGTCAACCACCGTTGCCATTGTGCTGGCAAGTATGGGGGTTTTCGTTTTAAAATTTGGAAACCGTGCGGCGACGTCCCGTTCAGGGAGTTTTGATTTTTTAGAGGCGTTAGGACTTCAAGCACCCTTACCGAATGAGAAGGTTTTTCCGTTGCTAGAAGAAACAGGGCTTTCTTTTTTAATGGCAGGGCAGGTGTATCCTGATTTGGTGAAACTCGCCCCCTTTCGCAAGGTCTGCGGACACCCCACGGCGTTTAATTTTTTAGGGCCTTTGTTGAATCCGACTTTGCCGACGCATCGGGTATTGGGGTGTGCCAATGCACAGGTATTGCCTTTGTTGGGACAGTATTTAGAAGAAGAGCGTTTTAAAAACGAGTATAGCTTGCTTGTCAGAGCGGAAAACGGCTTGGATGAGGCACATCCTGATTTTAAAAATAAAGGGCTTTATATTCGTGGTCAAAGTCGCCCCCTCATGCTTGAAATCCTACCCTTGCAGGTGAAGATAACCGAATCCTTGACCAAAGAAGGCTTTAGTGCCACCGAAAATGTGAAACGTTTTGATGAGATTTTAGACGGGCGTGATGCTTCAAGTCTAACGTATTGGCAGGTGGTTTTAAACAGTGCGTTGGCGTGGCAGTTGTTACATCCAAAGGAATCGTTAAATACCGCCCTGCAAAAGATTGAAGAGACCCTTGCTAGTCGGCAAACAAAAACCTATTGGCAACATTTTCAAAACACTATAAAATAAAAAAATAAATCTCTCATACCCATAGCATTTAGACATAGACCTAATAAAAAATGGTGGAGGATAGCGGGATCGAACCGCTCGCCTCCTGCGTGCAAAGCAGGCGCTCTACCAAATGAGCTAATCCCCCACATCTATGTATAGCCAATTAAATATATTCCCGTACAGTGCCTATACTTTGTCGCTACGATGATTTTGTTCA
>CAZDMD010000060.1:0-10849 GCA_964506805.1 uncultured Vampirovibrionales bacterium
TTCAGTCCAAACCTCCCTCACATGAACTGGATGAAATCACGCTAGAAGGGATTGAGGGTGTCGCTAAAAACCCGACGCTTGAACAGTTGCGCAAAGCCCCTAAAGCCAACCGCAGTGCTTTATCGGCATTGGCGACTCAAAACGCCACGGCAAACGCCAAAACTTCGCCTGAAGGCAACGTCTTAAGGGAATGGAATCAACTCCTCAATGAAGTGGCGGAAAGCGATTTAAAACACCTGTGGCAATCCACCATTGAGCGAAACCCTGTCGTTCGGTTTTCACTTGAAAAAATTGCCCTGCCTGCCGAACAGCATTTGTCGCATTCCAGCGAATTTCTAAGAAAAACCTTGAGCGTCCTCCTCACAGGCACAGCGTTAGCCACCAGTGCCGTTGTGCCGACCAGTGGCTATGAAAGCATGGGCATTATGACGGGAAGCCAAGTCGCCCAAAATTTTGTTACAGGACGCAATAAACCTATTAGTGAGTTAAGCCCCACCGAGCATATTCAACTGTCCTACTTAATTGATGATTTAAAAGAATCTTTGGTGGAGCAGTATCACGCCTATCAGCACGCCTTGTTGAGCTTGAATCAACTACAAAGCACCGCCAAACAAGAAGACGCTTTGTTTGATGCCCTTACCACCCAAACGGACGCCACCGAACGCTTTATGGGGATTCAGCGTTATTACCGATTCCGTGAATCTTTACAGCTCGCCGAACAAAAGGCTGAAAAGGCTCGGATTCAACTCGAACGCATCGCAGGCCCTCAAGCCGTGGATACCCTTGCCTTAGGGATTCGTCCGCAAGCGTCTGTTTTGGCGTTAAAACCTGTGCCTGAAAAGCCCATTGCGAAAAAGCAAGCCCCTCAAGTTGCTCTTCAATCAACGAGCAAATCCCCCAGCTTACCGTTGGGTGAAGATTCGCTCCTAAAAGTCGCCCCACCGATTCCCAAAACGGGTCGCCTCCCCTTTCTGGAGGATGCCCATTGATGAAGCGTGATTCAAAGTTTTTGCGATGTGTTTTAGGGATGCTTTGCTTGGCGGCTTTCTGTTTAGATAGCCTTGCTCAAGTTACCCCTCAACAGCTAGAGGTGTTAAAAACCAAAGATAGTGAACTCACACGGCTGATTGAAGCCTCGCAACGCAATGTGTATTTGAATATGGATGTGGCGTATCATCAACGGGTGCAGGATTTAATCGTCAGGCTTCCCAAAGAACAGCAAGCGATTTTAAATCTCAATGAACAGTATTGGGAAGATTCCATCCGCCGGGTGAAGCAAAACACCTTAGATGACGCTGAAGCCAACGCCAAGCAGATGAACCTATTATGGCAGGCAGCGGTGTATCGGAGTCAACCGATTCGTTATGCGATTGAAAAGCTCAGCCAGCAAGATGCCTCTGGAAAGCCAGTGAAAAATAAGACCAAATCCAAACAAGTATTGAATGGCGTGGCACAAATCGGAGGGGCGGCGACGTCCATTGTAACAGGCACGCCAGTGGGATTGATTTCAGGCGCGTTGGTGAATGATGTCATCAAACAAAGCAATACCTCCTCCGTGAAACCTGTGAGTGATGCCGATATGGTGATTCTTGCTAGAGCAGTGGATACCTTACAGCAAGAGCTATTGAGTTTGTATCTGAACTATACCCAAGCCCTTGATACCCTTCGCTTGCAAGAAAGTAAAGTCAATGCCTTAAGTGAGGCGTATACCCAAGTGCAAAAACAAGTGCAGAAACAAGTGCAGAAACCATCCAATAGTACGCCCACCGTTACGACGAATTTAGATTTGATACGGTTCGTCTTGGACGAGGCTCGTCTCAAAAAGCAAGAAGCGGAAGCTCGTTTTCGTCAATGCGAACATGACTTAGGACTTAAAGTCGGTGCAGAAGCCTTGGCTTTATTGAATCAATCCTCCCCTTAAGACTCTTGATGAGGAGGTGAAATCGACGACACCTGCACGGGAGACACCGCCAAAGAATCCCGCTTCATTTGCGTGGTAATATACGCTAAATTATTAAGCCCTTGCATCACCATGTTGGATAAAAGCAACTCGTTGGCTTCTAGGGTATGACTCCCCCGATTAAACGCCCCATACGCCCCTGCTTCTTGGCGTTGACGTAGTTCTTCAGCGTATCGCGTACTTAAAGACGCATCAAAGCGTTTGTCCGTTGGGAGCTTGGGTTTTTCTTTGAACATGATTTTAATAGCCTATGATTATAAAAGTCTTCACTAAAAAGTCCTCATCAGCATAAAACCACAACACGCTCTAAAACGTGCTAAGGCTTCACAAAAACACGTTCAATCCCCACACTTTCCGCATTCGTGAGCAAATCCAGCTTTTCAATTCGCACCCACAAACCCAATCCCAAAGGATGCGACAAGACCACGGTTGCCAGTTCTTCTGCAATTTCTTCTAGTAACGGCACATGTTTCGATTTAGATAAAATCTCCAGCGTCTCCACAATCAGTCGGTAGTCAAAGCTCTGTTGGAGATTTTCCCCCACACGTCCCATTTCTTTAGAGGCGACTCGTACATTGAAGCGAAGCCGTTGCGTTACGCCCTGTTCTTTCGGTAAAATCCCGACTCGAAAGGGCAAGATAAAATCACTCAAGCGAGAAATCATCACGCCGTGATGCACTTTAAAAAGAAGTTCTTCTGCAGTATGAGGAAGTTTCATAATCGTACTACTTTCTATTGTCATTTCTAGTCAAAATCTAAGGAATGGGTCAACAATGGCAATAATCTAGGAGAATCAGGCGTGCCGTGTCGCAACTGCGTTTGTTGAAACACTTGCAACCACACGGCAAACCACAACCAATTGCGTGCATAGTAATCATCGCTACTCAGTGCTTCTTTCCAATTATAATAAGACGCATACTGTTGATACAAGGGTGTATGTTCTAAAATCAACAAGGGCCAAAACCCCGCTTCTCTCGCTTTTGATCCAAAGGGTTGAACGGTTTCACCTTTCAAGGTACTCACTTCAGGCCATCGATGCGTTAAACTCTCACTCAAGACCTTCAGCAATTTTTCACCTGTGGGATTCGGATAGTCAAAGGCACGAGTCAAGACGACATCTAAATACAAACGCCACGGCAATCGACACGCCTCATAGCCGTAGTTGCTCGTCATACCTTTATAATCGCTTTGATTGTCTCGTTTAGGATATACCTCGCCTTTCGAGCGGTTCAACCACAACCAATCAGGGGGTAATCCCACTTGGCTAAGTTGAAAAGACGCGTCCCAAATACGGTAGCTACTCTGTACCAGTTGCTCCCAATCGTGAGCCTTATCCTCTTGAGCA
The DNA here is from genome assembly GCA_964506805.1 of uncultured Vampirovibrionales bacterium. Lineage (GTDB taxonomy): Bacteria > Cyanobacteriota > Vampirovibrionia > Vampirovibrionales > JAJTHC01 > JAJTHC01. The sequence continues at coordinate 3,306 of CAZDMD010000060.1, forward strand.
AACACCCGATACAAAGTCGGAGACAGATAAGACGGATTAACCAACACCACGTTAGGAATAACCTTTGAAAAGCGATGCCAATCCCCCGGTAATAGGACGTGTCCCCATGCGGAATCCGTTACTTCGTGCGTCCAAATATCGTTCAGAATGTGTAAGGCTTCCGTCTTATAGCTTTTATTATGCCAGCGTTGATGAGCCATCAACAAGGCAAAAGCAATGTCCTGATCCGCATCACTGGCAGTGCTTTCATCTAAAACTTGCCATTTTTTAGTCGTGGCATCTTGCCCCCACTTCCACGCCAATAAGCGGTGTTCTTGTCGGATTTGTAGATTATTTTGCGTCCATTGCCACAAGCGTTTAAAGGCGACTTCATCATTCAACCACACGGCTTGCAACAGGGCGTAGCTCTGCCCTTCACTCGTGGTGATGCTGTGATTGTAAAAGTCTTTGACACGCCCATCGGCTTGGATGAACCGATGTTGATAGCTCGCCCAACTTTCTTTCAACCACAACGGCGGATTCCCCAAAAAGGCGTGGGGAGACTGCATCAACACAGGCACATGCCGAGCAAAGGAATCGTGGATGAAAATATAATGCCAACTCCAAAATAGCCACGCCAAAACCAGCAAAAATAAAACACCTAGCACTTTAAATCCGTTTTGAAATGAATAGGGCATAAAATAAGCAACTCTAAAAATAAAACATCTTTTACTAGCCTATCATATCAAGATGAACCAAATCGTTGAATACTTAAACAAAAGATTCAATCAATTTAAGGAGTCCTAAAGCTCAATCTATCTCAAAAGTGATTTAAACCATTTTATTAACATTCAAACTTATTAAATAATGAAATAGCTTCTTTAGTGAGCGACTATTCGGATCACGCCATTTTTGTATCTCTTGTTCAATATAGCGAGCCTCTTGGTCTGCTTGTGCTTGATAGTGTTCTGCATTCCATGATTTCCATTGTACAAAAGGAGTATTTACCCTTTTTTCATTTTCAGGAATTAAGACACCTCTATTTTTTAAATCAAATAAGATCACATCAGTAACAGGGTAACCTAAAAAATGTCCCATAATACTGGGATTTTTTTCAACATCCATTAAAGGAGATTTCAAAGATGTTAGATGCTCATACAGTGTTTCCACATTTAAGTTAGGATTCATTAAAGCCTGTTTATAATACTCTAATCGTTCTTTAAGCATTTGTTTCTGCTTGGTGACATGAATAATGAATACAGGCTTGTGCATACTTTTTCGTTGTTTTTCAGGGGTTCCTTGAAAGTTTTTTTCTTTTCCAATTATAATGTGTATTTGATTGGAAGAGCATATTTTTGCAATATGTTCAAAGGTCTCGTATTCGTCTGGTTTTATTTTGAAATAACTAGCCCCATTCACACCCAAAACGGTAGGGAAAATGCTACCTCCTGTTTTTTGCGGTAAAGTATCAAACAACTGATAAACCTGTGTTTTTTGTATTTCAGAAAGATTTTTGTATAAAGACACCTTCGCATTAACTGTAGGAGAAGTCACGCCTTGTCTTTGGTTCTTAAAATGAGGCATACTATAATTACTAAGAGGAGCGTTTAAATGAATTTTCATGTCTAATTAACCTTTAAAATTATGCAATCTGAAAGATTAAAAATATAAAAAAAATAGTTTGTGCTAGGCATCGTACCCCAAACAGTGGAAGGCGTTTAAGAATTACGCCATAGGGTTTTATAATTCGCTAAACTACTAATAGTCCTTGTCATTGTCATTGTCATGGCTCAAAATCGTGAGAAAGGAATTGTGAGTGCCTCCCCAGTTGCAAGCCCTTATGGAAAATAAAAAATTGTTTTACTCCATTATTGGTGGGGTGGTACTGGTCATGATTTTAATTATTGTACTGGTGGTGGTGGGTAGTGGTAATAAAGAAGAAAAAATAGACGAAGGGGCAAAGCCACTCACCGAAGAGCAATTGCTTTTAGCAGGGGATATTTCCGCAGGGAAAGCCGTTGAAATCAGAGCCTTACTCTCTCGGCAAAACATTCGTTTAGACGCTCAACCAGGAACAGGGGGGAAAGTCTCTCTCTTTTTTGCGGAAGACGCCACGCTCAACGATCGGGATCAAGCCTTGTTGACCATGGCTCAATCAGGCTTAATGGACGGCAAGCTCGGTATGGAAGCCTTTGATGCCAGTGATATGATGGCAAGCCGTGAAGAAAAACAAATCAAACTCATTCGAGGGCAAGAAGGCGATTTAGCCCGCATTATTCGTAAAATGCCCCCTGTGGAAGATGCTCATGTGAAAATATCCGTGCCTGATCCTACCTTATTTTCTAGCGACAGACGACCGCCTTCCGCAGCGGTACAGGTTACGTTGCCTCCAGGGGAACGACTCACTCGAGACAAAGTGCGTGCGATTATCAATTTGATGGTGGGAGGCATTCAAGGCTTAGAAGCCAAGCATGTGGCACTTTCCGATACCAACGGAAACACCTATAATAGTGTTTTAGACTCCGCCCTAGAACTGCAAGATAAAGCAGCGGATCAGGATTTTTATATGAAACAAAAAATTGCAGCACAACTCGATAAACTCATCGGTGAAGGGCATTACGTCGTAACAGTATCCACTTTTTTAAGAGAATCCCCTAAAGAAACGATGGTGCAAAATTACGACCCTGCCAAATCGGTGGTCGCTAATAAACAACGCTTCCAAGAAACCTTAGGGGGCGGTTCTCAAGCCAAAACCTTTGGCAAATCAGGCGGGGCGGTGTCAGGATTCCTTCCCCCTGAACTCGATAGCAAAGTGGCGATTGGGCAAAGCGTCGAAGGCATGGCGAACATGCAAGAGAATACGTCTCAAGACGGTTATCTGAGAGAAGGCACGGAAGTGAGTTATCAAAACGGACATACACAATGGGTGGAAACCAGCGTCCCTGGTATGGTAGAGGATGTTTCCATTGCCGTTACCATTGATGACGATTTTTACCCCAACATCCCCCCTGAAGACTTACAAGTGCTAGTGGCACGAGCAGCGAGTCCTCGTGTGAATCCGTTGAATGTGAGTTTGGCTCGTACCGATTTTGAGAATCCCAAGCCCCTTGAAGGGGACGACCCCTTGCCTGAACCTCCCCTCAATTCAGCGAATTTCTTATTACCAGGCTTAAGCCCTGAAGCCTCGGCAGGGGTGATGACGTGGTTGCCTTGGATGGCGATTACAGTGATTGGTGCGGTGGTCGCCATGATGCTCTTAGGCAATAAGGGGAAAGTCGAACATACTTCTGAAACGCTTGAAACGGCGATTAGTGAATTACAAGCCTTGCGTCAACATGCCGAACAAACGCAGTCTCATTTACAATATCAACAACAGTTAAATGAACAACTCATGCAGGCACAACAACAGCAACAACAAGAACTGAACCGCACGAAGCAACAAAACGTAGAAAAGCTCAAAGAAGCCCTGAAAGACTTGAACGAAAACCTCAAAGAAAATAGCCCTTCTGCCCCACGCATCCGCCCCAAAGACGTGAATTTGCGTCAGTGGTTCAGTGCCTCATAAGCGGTAAAGGAGGAAATTGAGATGAGCCAACGCCCCCCTGTGGATCCCGCCATTATTGCCATGAATGCGGAAGCCTTGGCACTGGAGTTTGCGGAGAAAGCCACGGATTCTTTGAGTAAATCAGGCTTAAGCGTGGGTGAAATCAAGCGTTCTACCGATTTAATTGCTCATGTGATTCGTGCAGGCGTGGGATTGTTACAGCAAGATCCAGGTGTACAGAATATACAAGATCCCAATGCCCCCTTTGTGGCGTTTGATTTGAATCATTGTTATGACGTTTTGGATTTGCTCAATTATGGCATGATTTATGCCAGTGAAAAGGCAATGTCTTTAAAAATTACGGGCGAACCCAAGTCGGTTATTTTACAAGGCTTGGCTCAAGATGCCTTTCAACAAGCCAAGCAGTTGGTTTCCGCCACAGTCGGACAAGAAGCCACGCCAGAACTTCAATTTAGCAAAGAACAGCTCCAAGACTGGATGGGGCAGATGGTTGCAGGGGCGTTTCATCATTATTTAGCGGAATATGAAAAAATTCATGGCCCGATTGAAGCCGAAGAAACACCGACGCAAGAGGCAGGCTCACGCTTTCAATCCATGTTACAAGAGAACATGCCTGAATCCAAACATTCGCCTCTGTCCACGACTGAACATCACTCTACCAGTTCGCTTTTTGCATCCCCTATGGAAGAGACTTCCTCCTCGATGTCGGCAGTACCTCATCCATCGCAAGCTCATCCGCTTTCATTTCACACGGAAAACACGCAGGCTCAAGGTTCGGCGATTAAACTAGGGGCATTGGGATTGTTTTTAAGCACGCAACCGACTGAAGCTCAACAAGAATGGTTGTCTCAACTCTCCCAAGACATGGCAACGCAAGTGCTATACTATATGAATGTGGAAAACGTGGCGAGTGAACTGCCCTTGCAAGCGGTGATTGAACAATTACACGACTTAAAAAATACCTTGCATCACCTCGCCCATGACCCTGAAGCCCAAAGTAAACGCATCAAATTACAGCTTTGCGAGACGCTAGCGAATCCCACCTTTCGTCCCTTGCTAGAACAACTCACACAAGGGGAACGCAGTGAAATTCAACGCTTATTTAAATCCGCTCCTTTGATTCACAAGCATGACGACGTATATGAATCGCTCCCCCAATGGAGGCAACCTCTTGAAACCGCTTTACTGCAGTATTACCATACTTTACTTGCTAAACTGTAAACAGATCCTTAAACGAGAATTCTTATGCCTTTAATCAAACGTAGTCAACAGAATATGCCTCCCCCACCCGATTCAAGAGGCAGTACCTCTCCCGAGTCCTTGCCCCCTTGGTTGGATCACGTCGTACAACAACAGTACCCCTCTCAACGACCTCCCGAAGAGACGAGGCATGATGCGATGATTGAACAGCTGGTTTGGGACGACACTCCCACGAGTCCCCTACCCACACCCCAAGATTTAAGCCAGCTCAAACGTAGAGCCTCCGATTACGAGCCTCCTTTTGATGCGGATGTCTTCGGGCAAGAGGCGTTTCAAAAAGGCTTTCAGCAAGGACAAGAACAAGGACAAGAACAAGGGTATCAGTACGCCCTAGAACAGGCGGCACATCAGGCACAAGAACAAGGGTATCACGCTGGTTTTGAACAAGGTAAAGCCGATGGCTTTCAAGACGGTTACGCCAAAGGCATGGCAGAAGCCGAAGAATCGGCTCAAGAAATTTGGGCGATTTTAGATCAGCTGGAAAGCATCAAGAACAAAGTGCTGGAAAAATCGGTGCAGGATATTGTCCCCATGGCAATGGCGATTGCTCAACGCCTGATTAAGGTGGAGGTTTCTTGCGATAGGCAGTTGGTCGTAGGCTTAGCCTTAGATGTGTTAGGCAAGGTCGATCGCACGCAAAAAGAAGTCGTCTTTAAAGTCAATCCGCAGGATGTGCAACTCTTGCGTCAACACATTAAAGAGAATGAAGAAACATGGCAAGGCGAAGTGCAACGTCATTACATTGTGGTGGGGGATGATCATGTGGACTTGGGCAGTTGTATTGTGGAAACCTCTGGCGGACAAATTGATGCAAGTTTTAGCACGCAACTCAAAATGATTCGTAAACTCTTGGGCTTGCCGAATGTGGCGACCACCGAAGCCGATGCGTCGCAATCAGAGTTTGACCACTTGCTACACCCCGAAGACAACACCCCTGACTGGGAAAAGCCTTTTGAAGGTTAGACTTTGAGATAGAGTTCCAAAGTAGATATTTCAACCAACGACAAAGCTACCTGATGACGATCTGATTTTTCGGTGGGGAAATTGGTGATGTTACAATGCCTTGGATGAGGTACGCCATTGTTGACTATTTCAAGTTGTCTCAACAATCCATCTGATTTTTCACGAAAGTCCGCGTATAGTCGCCTCCATAATTTCTTGTAGAGTGTCTATACGTTGTCGCTACGATTTTTTGCTTGGTTATGTAGCCTGTCTACACGCCCGCACAAAAAATCTAAGCTCCTAGAATAGCCTCATAGCCTGTTTCATCTATCGAACATTATGGGAATATCTTGGTCTATGTGAAAGGTATCGGTGGATGTGAAACGTCGCTTCAATCGCTTGTAACATTTCGTTACGAAAAGCATCCTAAAAGGGGTTACAAAGGGTTTTATACTAATATCAACAGTAGAAAGGATTTATATTATGATGAGTAAATGGGCTTTCCCATGGTTTCATTCTCCAGCTCAAAAATTAGAAATGATGCACAGCTTTATAAAGGCAGAACCTTCTTTATTTCGTAAACTTGAACATGGAAAAAACCATTTAGCCACAGGGTCTTTAAACAAAGATGTTTTTGTTAAAGTGACGAATCATAAAGAAGACCCTTTTGACCATTTTATTCAGAATTGGCTTCATTTAGCTTTGAAGCATGGAGATAATAAAGATTTTGCTTCAAAGAACCTAAGACCTGCGAAAAGTTTTCATATCGTTAGGACACTTACAGAAGAAGAATTGCAAAATTTAGAAAGGCGTGTTTCGATACTAAAAGGGAAAAATACTGCGAAAGCTGAAAAATTAGAAAAAGTCTTAGAATGGCAAAGAGCTTTGAAAAATAAGGTAATATCAATCGATCAAGCACGTGCTGCAGAAGCATGGCAGCTAAAGGAGCTACAGAATATGAGGCAAACCATCGTATTTATGGAAAATGTTTCACACCTAACGAATGGAAAGCAGAGTGAAATAGAAGAACTGCCGAATTTATATCAATTCACCAAATCTTTGTTGAGAAGATTTGGAGTTGAGCATCAGGATCTAAGACGTTGTAATGTTATGCTTTCTAAGAATCCAGATGAGCCTCATGTAATCATTGATCCTGACTATAACATACCCTATATTTTAAAAGACACGCGTCGCTCAGATCCAGAACTTAGGCTTGTTTATAGAAATTTAAAGAATAAGGGATGCCGACAACGTGTCTATAACCCTGAATCAAGAGCATCTCTTCCACACATAGACGTTCCTGAACGCTTTCGGACTGAAGAGAATGATGCCATAAACCCTCTACAAAGTCTAAGTGAGATGTGGTGCAGGCTCACTGGTTTAAGAAGACAAGCTAGAGAAGTTCATAACGAGCTAAAACCACCAATATCTAAGTCTGATTCGGATGCTTCGCTAAATTAAACCTACAACGCTGCTGGCTGATACAAGAACGTGTAGTATTCAATCGCCATACGATCGCTGTCAAAGTACAGAGACGAAAACTGAATCATTTAAAAGCGTCGCCCTAGGGGCAAGAAGGGTGAACCCACGCCAGAGTTGAGTTTACGAGGAAAGTATAGGAATCGTTTGTTGTCAAAGATTCGGGCATCGGTGGAGCATGTGTTTGGGTGTTGGAAGAGCGTTTTTAAGGTGAGTCGTGTGTGGTATAGTCGCCTCCATAATTTCTTGTAGAGCGTCTATACTTTGTCGCTACGATATATTTTGTTCAGTCATGTAGTTCTGTCTACACTCCTTCACA
>CAZDMD010000061.1:0-10795 GCA_964506805.1 uncultured Vampirovibrionales bacterium
GAGGTGTTCACTTATTTCCCCACGCAAAAACGAGAAAAGACTTCATCTAGCACGGGGGTGGGCATTGAGGTACGCCTGCCGTAAACGGTCGGTGGAAATATGCGTGTAAATCTGCGTGGAGCGAATCGACACATGCCCCAGTAGCTCCTGCACGAGGCGAAGTTCCACCCCATGATTCAGCAAATGCGTCGCAAAACTATGCCGTAACATATGCGGATGCAAGCCGTTTTCAAGTCCTATTGCCTGCCCCAAGCCCGCCAAAATCCGATGCACGGAGCGGTCGCTTAAACGCTTGCCACGACTGTTCAAAAAAAGTGCTTTTTCTTTTGTGCTAGGTGATTTAGCGTTTTGCAAGAGCCTTTGCCGAAGGGGAAGCCAGTCTTGCAATTGTTCCATAAAATCATGACTACAAAAGGCAATTCGCTCACGATTACCTTTGCCTTTGACCCTTAATTCATAATCGTCGTGATTAAACGAATCCACATTGAGCGCCACCAGCTCACTGACACGAATCCCACTACTAAAGAGGAGCTTAAGAATCAACTGATTACGAACCTGCATCACGGGCGATTGTTCGATTTGGGGAATCACCGCAATGAGTTCTTCCACCGTGTCCTTGCTGATGAATTGAGGCAGGCGTTGGGGTAGGCGTGGCTGATGAAACCGCAGATTAAACGTGCCTAAATCAAAGAACTCTTCTTGCATGGCGTATTTTAAAAAACTTCGCAAGCTCGAACTTTTGCGTGCTAGTGTACTACGAGACAACGACTGTCGAGCCAACGTGCCTAAGTATTCCGCAGGAAGCTCCCTTAATTGACTCGTCTTGGGAAGGCTTTCAAGATAGCGTGTTAAGCTCCATGTCAAAAACTCGAAGGTGTCGTGTTCATAAGCTCTTAACGTGTGTTTAGAAAGTTGACGTTGGACATCCAAATAACTCAAGAACTCTTCACGGGCGACGTGAAGGGGTTGCATCCAAGTGGGAGTTTTAGGGAATTGTAAACGCATCATAATTCTTTCTTTGCCTATTTTAACCGATTTACCTATAATAGGGGAATATGATTTTTAAATCCATTTATCTAAGACGTTCTATAAGGAAAAATTGGTATGTCTATTTCGTTTAAAATGCCTCGTGTTTGGGTGGCTACTGTGTTGAGCTTATTGCTCGTGGCATCTTTGGGTATCAGTGGTTGCGGACAACCCAAAGGGTTGTTGAACACTGCTCAAGGGGGTGCTACCGTCCTTACGATTAACAATCAAATCGTAACCAAAAACGAATACGACAAAGCCTTAGAACAAACCGCTAAACAAATGGGCTTGGCGGATAATCCGCAAATGGCACAAAACGGCATTTTTAAAGAAGTCTTGAAACAACAGACGATTCAACAACTCATTGCTTTAAGCATTATTGAACAAGCAGTGCGTGAACAAGGGATTAGCGTTTCTGCCGAAGAGCTAGAAGCCCAACGTAAGGAAATTATTGAACAGGTGGGTGGGGTATCCGCTTTGAATGCCATTTTTCAGCAAAACGGCATGACAGAAGAGGATTTCAGCTATCAACTCAAGCAGATTAAACAACTTGAAAAGCTCGTGGCGAAGCTCGACTTGGTGCAAGAACCCGTGTCTCAAGCCGATGTGGCAAGCTATTACAAGTCGCATGAAATTGAGTTTGATTTACCGCTTCAAATTTCATCGGCTCATATTTTGATTAAAGCGATTCCTGCCAAAATCCGTGCGGATATTCAAGAAAAAAATAAAGCCATCACACCACAAGAACTCGATAAGCAAGTCAACGCCATGATTGATCAAAAAAAGAAGCAAGCCGAAACGCTCTTAGCTGAGGTAAAGAAGAATCCTGCCAAATTTGCCGATTTGGCGAAGCGTCATAGTGAAGATACCATGTCCCAAGTCAAAGGGGGCGAAGTGGGCTTCATGCAGCAACGAATGAGTGATCCTGGGTACTGGAAAGCGTTAGAAAAAGGACAGAGTGGTCAGTTGTATCCTGAAATTGTGAAATCCGCCTATGGCTTTCACATCGTCAAAGTCGGTGAAATCAAACCTGCGAAGAAGAAAAACCTAGGGGAAGCCACGCCTGAAATTCAAAAGATGTTGGAAGGGCAACAGCGTCAACAAGCCATTTCCAAGTGGCTGGATCAAAAAGTAGAGACGCTTAAAAAAGCCAATAAGCTCGTGATTGAACCCGAATATCAGGCTCAGTCTCCTGAAGAAATGCAAGAGCAAATTCAGCAGTCTTCTGCCCCTGAACCCAAAGCGTCGAAGCCGTAAATGTGAAGAAAGAATCCTCCTCTCCTTTAGTGTAGGAGCATTTTTTTACAAACGTTTTGTAAAGTAATGATATAATGACCGATAAACTTGAAAAACTACTCCCCATTGAAGTGTTAGCCTCTCGTTTAAATGAACTCAAACAGTTGGGCAAGCGGATTGTCAGCACGAACGGCTGTTTTGATCTCATGCACGTCGGTCATTTACGTTATTTGCAAGCCAGTAAAGCCTTAGGCGATATTTTAGTGGTGCTGCTGAATAGTGATGCCTCCGTGAAAACGTTTAAAGATGACAAACGCCCCATTGTTCCTGAACTCGAACGAGCTGAACTTTTGAGTGCTTTAACATGTGTCGATTTTGTTACGATTTTTGACGACACAAGTCCTGTTAGCACTTTGCAGGCGATTGTCCCTGATGTGCATACCAAGGGGGGGCAATACACGCTTGAAACCTTGCCTGAAGCCCCTGTTTTACAAGCCATGAATACGCAAATTGAGTTTATTGAGATGGTCGAAGGCAAATCCACCTCAACACTCATTCGTGCAATTCTTGAAGCCTATGGTACACTATAAATGAAAGTTCTAAGATGCAGAAACAAAAGAGAAAAGGAAACACGGTAATGAAAAGTCGTTTAATGATGAATGTGATGAGTCTACTGATGATTTTAGCGGTTTCAAGTGTGGGAGTGGCGGTTGCTCAAGACTGTCCATGCCCGTCGGAATCAACATCGTCTAAAACGTCTCGTACCTGTCTATGGATGAAAAAGAAAAATAATACCTCTAACGCCAGCTCTTGCACGATGAAAAAAGACGGTGCTATGGGCGAGATGTCTTTTTATTCAGCGTATAGCGATGAAATTATCAAAAAATGGCGTTCGTCCTTAGGCTTAACCCCTGAACAAGAAGTTAAGCTCAACACGCTTGAAGCCCAGTACAAAGCGGAAGTAACCCCTTTAGATGAAAAAACGAAACAGACCAAGCACACCATGATGGAGTATTTGGCTTGCCCGAGCTTGGAAAAGTCTGCGATGTCCGCTTTAATTGATGAATACACCGCAAGCAAAAATGAATTGTTGAAAACGAGAATGGACTACTACTATCTCACGCTCAATCTGCTTACGCCTGAGCAAGTCAAAAAAAGCCGTGAATTTTGGGCGGGCTATCATGCCCCTAAAAAGCGGTAGTACACTTCATTTTGCTTGATTTCTAATAGAGAGAACAATATCCTTAATTTGTTACAAAAATAGTAACAAATTAAGGATTAAAACATTTACATTTGCACGAGGATGTTCTAAAATAAAAATAGATGATATAGTCGTCTCTAAAGTTTTTTGTAGAGATGACTAGACGAGGAGCTTAGATTATTTTGTGAACGGAGTGTAGATAGACCTACATGACTGAACAAAATATATCGTAGCGACAACGTATAGACGCTCTACAAGAAATTATGGAGACGACTATGATTGTATGTTTACATTCTGAACTAGGTGATTGACTTTATGTCTTACAATACCCCTACATCTTCAACGCCAGTGCCACGTTACACCGCTACGGAGGTGTCTTCAGGGGTTGTTGCTAAATCCTTGTTCATTCCCAATCTCAATGCCCCTCCTACTCGTACGGACGTACTTCAAGCTCCCGTGCCTGCTCAAAATTTAGGAGCCTTACCACAAGATCAAATTTTGACCTCTCGTTCCTTTTCAGAGTTGGTGCGTCAGGTGCAAAGTATCCAAGCTCAGTTGGATGTCCTTCAAGCTCAACAGAATCTTTCTCGTAGTCATCAAATCACGAATCCTGCTCAATACTTAAGCCAAAGCGGATTGGGTCAAGTCCTGTCAGCCCTTTTTAGTGGGCTTAAGCGTCTTTACAGTACCAAAGGCGAAAAGACAGACGCCGAAACGGATCTAATGGCAGACAGTTATTTTGAAGAAGTTGAAGTTGAAAAAGTCTTTAACGTGAATCGAGTCCAAAAAACATCAGGCACGCAAATTCAATAGACGCTTGCTAACACGCTTGCCAACACTAATGGGTCGCTTGCAATTCACCGAGTCGTTCTACGACCGTTTCCGCATGACGACCTTCAGGCTGAACATGCAAGTATTGCCGATACGTTAAAATCGCACGAGACGCATGCCCACTTAAATCTTGTGCAATGGCAAGCCCCAAAATCGCACGAGGAAATCGAGGAAGTAAACTCAAAACGTGCTTGAATCCGGCAATGGCCTGTTCAAACTCATTCATGTTCATGTAGCATCCCGCCCGATTATTAATCGCAGGAAAGTAATCGACATCCTCCTGTAAAATCTGATTATACAAGTCAATCGCCTCTTCAAAGCAATCCGCCTGTTCGAGTGCCACGGCATGGGCGAAAAGCAGAGACTTATCTTGCTGATCAAGAGGGCTTAATTTACGGTATCGGGCGTAATAGGTACACGCCTCATCCCAGCATTCCAAGGTTTCAGCAAGCTCAATCAACGCTTTAAGAATCGAGACATCAAAGGGGCTTAAACGGTGTGCCGATTGAAAGGCTTTAAATGCCATCTCATTCACTTCTAACGCCTGATACGCCTTGCCCAATGCCACCCACCCCACGATTAAATTGGGGTTTTCATGGACGGCTTGTGTGAGGGGATCAATCGCTTGATTCGCCTCCCCAGCTTCTAAAAAAGATTTTCCCAAATGAAAGGCATGAACCGAAGTTTCTAGCTCGTAGGGAGAAGTCATCGGGTGTGGCAGGGGCGTAATTTTTTGAGATCGACTTTTTAATCCACTTTTTAAGCCTTTTTTCGGACGAAGACTCGTGCCACGATTTAACGTTGGATTCGTTTTTTCTTGGGTGTGAGGAGTCGTAAAGTGATTAAGCTCAAGCGACAAGGGAGCGTCATCGATAAAGGTGGCGGTGCGGTTGTTCATTTTAATTCGTCTCTTTCTTGGGTGTCTCTCTCTAATGAATTCGTCTGATGCGTTATGTATTTCTTCTTAAACAAGGGGACGAAGGGGACATCTCCTTAATGTGATGTGTGTTGATTAAATCATAGTCTCAAACCCAAAGGAGATTTTTACACTTAAAATCCCTTATATAGTCGTCTTCATAATTTCTTGTAGAGCGTCTATATTTCGTAGCAAGTGGTGTGTTTTCTCTCTCTTAGTTTCGTATCCTTATGATGAAGGATTCCCCAAAGGCATAGAAGCATCTGGAGATTAACGTTCGTCTGAGTGTTTCAAACCCCTAGATTAAGTTTAAAGGGGCTTAAGTGCGTGTAGTCAGGTCTACAAGAGCCTTAAAGCGAAGCACTCGAAGAGATTTGCGTAAAATCAGGATACTTTGCCAGTGTGCGTCTTAAATCCAACAACTGATCCATCATCGGCTCCACCCACTCCACGGGGATTTGATTCGGCCCATCCGAAAGTGCCTCATCAGGCTTAGGGTGCGTCTCAAAAAACAAGCCCTCCACCCCTGCGGCTACTGCGGATCGTGCCAAGACAGGAGCAAATTGACGCTTCCCACCTGTTTTACCGTTTAAGCCCCCAGGTTGTTGAACGCTATGCGTGGCATCAAAAATCGTGCGTAAGCCGAGACTTTTGACAATCGGGAAGCATCGCATATCCACCACAAGATTATGATAGCCAAAGGTCGTGCCACGTTCACAAATAAACACGTTTTGATTGCCTGTGGCAAAGACTTTTTCTGCACAATGTTGCGTTTCTTCAGGCGAAAGAAACTGACCCTTTTTGATGTTGATGATTTTCCCTGTTTCGCCTGCCGCCACGAGTAAATCCGTTTGACGACATAAAAACGCAGGAATCTGCAAAATATCCACGACTTCCGCTGCCAAAATCGCCTGTTCAGGACTGTGAACATCCGTACAAATTCGCAAGCCTGTTTCCTCTTTAATCGATTTGAGAATGTTCAAGCCTTCTTGCACGCCGTAGCCTCGAAAGGAACTGTTAGAGGTTCGATTGGCTTTGTCATAGGAGCTTTTAAAGAAAAAATCGACTTCATCGCCGTAATTCGCCATGATGTTCGCCAAGCGTTTGGCAACCCCTAAGTTCATTTCTCCATTCGTGCCTTCTAAGATGCAAGGCCCTGCAATGACGGTAAACGGCGTTTGAGACATCATGGGATTCATTCCTTTTTTACAGTATGAGTTGAATGCTCCTAGTGTACTGGAAAGCCAGCGAATCGACAAGGTGTGTGTTGACACCCCTTCCAAATGGGGGGTGTTACAGGAAGCAAAAAGTGGAGGCTATTGCGTCGCAGGGTGTTGATTACCCTTCCAAATGGGGGGTGTTACAGGTTATGAAACGTGGGCTAGTTTTGACACTGGGTGTTGATTACCCTTCCAAATGGGGGGTGTTACAGGCAAGACCTAGATAAGGCACAAGCACACCTAGTGTTGATTACCCTTCCAAATGGGGGGTGTTACAGGCGGTTTACAATCCATTAACAATGCCATGGCAAAGCTCCTTCGTTGTAATCGACAGTAACCTTGACGCTTCATCGGCTACGCCAGTTTCAGAACAACGTTCCTCCCCCTTTGTATCGCCTCCACGTCCTTCAACGGAGCAACCCTCCGCCGCCGATTTTAAAAATCGGGAAAGAATGTTTTTCGCCGCATTCACATCGGCATTTTCTTCGTGTCCACACGCCACACACTGAAACACAGACTGCGATTGACGGTTCACCTTCGCCACATGCCCACATTCACTACACATTTGACTGGTGTGCTTGGGGTCTACATACGCCACTTTTCCGTTCATCCACGTCATTTTATACGCAAGCTGGCGTTGCACTTCGTACCAGTTTTGTTCCAGTATCGAACGGTTTAAGCCCGCTTTTTGTTTCACGTTTTTACCGTGTGCTTCGGCAGTCCCTTTGGCACTTGCCGTCATGTTTTTTGTTTTTAAGTCTTCCAATACAACTAAAGCGTGGTTTTGGCTTAGGTAGTGGGTTACTTTATGAACAAAATCGTGTCTCATGTTGGAAACACGCAAACTTTGTCTCGCCAGTTGTTGTTTGATTTTCAAATAACGTTGAGAGACCTTGTTCCCATTTTTTTCACGTTTTCGATTCAACAACCTTTGGTATTTCTTCTTTTTGGCTTCTGCTTTGTCTAAATTAACTCGGCTTGAATTAAAGTCTTCGCCCAAGTTCAACATTTCCCCTGTGGAAAGCACTAAACTTTTGGCAACGCCTCTATCTCCCCCTACCATGACATCAGGGTGAGGGTGGGCTTTAATTTCCTGTTCCGTTTCGACTTGAATCGCAATATACCATTGTTCCGCTTTGCACGAAATAGTGATATTTTTAGCTTTACCTTCTAGTGTACGATGTTGACGAATCAACAACTTCGCTATTTTCCCGTTGGGATTTAAGAGCATGGCTTTATGCTTGTCTCTGCCTTTTAAGCCTTGTGGAAATTTTAAGCGTCTTGGAACAGGCAAGGTAATATAAGGATGAGACCCACTCATTTCTAAAGAAAAATCATCACAACCAAAGGAATCACCCCTGCCTTTTTTCTTAAACTTAGGGAAGCCCTTGTCGGTTTTAAAGGCATCTTCAAAGGCACGTCCAAAATTATTACAAACTTTTAATCGCATTTTGGACGGCAAATCTTCAAGGAAAGGATATTTTTCTTTTAATGTAGTAGTCCATGTATATAAATCTATATAAAAAGGATCGTTTTTATTGGTATTGTTCCTCAATTGAGGTATCCGTGTGAGTAAATGACAAATCAACACCGCCAAACAGCGGTCGTCTTCAAAAGGGGTGTCAAGTAAAACGTAATCCAACCAAAACAAACGGCAAAAGGCTCTATTTTGTTGGCGTTTTATTTTATAGCGCCTGTCTTGTTCCGCCACCAACTGATTCCACACAAAACGAGTCATCCCTACATATTGCTTGAGTAGAGGCAACATTTTTTCATGGGGATAAATCCGATATTTATAGGCTTTTAAGACTTTGACTTTTTTCATTCTTCTAGCTTATCATAACTTCATCAATCTTATCAATCCCCCCATGTGAAGCAGGTGATTATGCCCCCGAAAAAGAAGTCTGAATCGTCGTTTTTATGCTGGCACACCCATTGGGACAGAGCCTGGTATCAGCCCTTTGAAGGCTATCAGCATCGATTGATCGCCGTGCTGGAACGGGTGCTAGACTACCTCGCAAGCGATACCCTCCCCAAGTTCAGCTTGGACGGACAAACCGCCCTGCTTACCGATGCCTCTGCCCTCCTCCCCGATTTACCCGCACGACTCAAGCCCTATCTCCAAAACGGACGACTCCACGTCGGCCCATGGTTCACCATGCCCGATACCACCCTCGTGGGACTCGAATCCCTCTTGCGGAACTTGCAAACAGGGTTGCAAGAGGCTCACACAGTCGGATGCACCCACTTTACAGGGTATCTGCCAGATACCTTTGGGCAACCTGAAAGCATCCCCATGTTGTTTAAGAAGTTAGGCATCCCACACGCCATGATGTGGCGTGGACGTGCATTGACGCCAGATAAATCCCCCTTGTTTTGGTGGGAATCGCCGAACGGTGAAGCGGTTTTGACGTATCAGCTCCCTGAAGGCTATTTTCACATGCCCTTGCAGGAGGCAGAACTCCCTCGACTGTCTCAAAAACGAAAGGCTCTGAATGCCTTGCACGAGCGTTTGGCTCAATGGGATGTTCCTGTTTTCTTGCCTCTAGGAGGCGATCACCTCGCTCCGCCTGATGCGGAGGTTTTATCCGCTTTAAAATCGGATTTAGAGGATTACATGGTGGTGCATCCGCATGAATTTATGGCGGGACTCTCGAAAAATCCGCCCCAATCCCTAGAACGTCGAGACGGCGAATTACGAGATTGGGGCAAAGACACTGCTCCGCTTTTAAGTGGGACGTTGCTGTCTCGTCCGTGGCTCAAGCATTTAAACGCCGAATGTGAGTGGTGGTTGACGCAAGTGTGGGAACCCTTACGAGCCATGCACAAGGCGTTTCTACTCACGCATCATGCTGATCAATGGAGTTCTGAAGCCGCCTCTTTACAATGGCAGGCGGAAGCCAAAGCCCTTGAAACGGCGTGGCGATTGTTGTTGTTAAATCATCCGCATGACGATATTTGCGGTTGTAGTATCGATAGTGTGCATCTGCAAAACGAGGCTCGCTTTCAAAGCATCTTAGACGCAGCTCGTACTTGGACGGCGTGGCATCGGCATCACTTAGCGGAGGCAACAGGACAAGCCGTTTACCTGCCCCATGAACTAGCACTTAGTGCGGATGCGATTTTGACATTTAAATCCACGAAAAAACCCAAGCACCCGATTGGAGAAACCCAAACCCACACACGCTTGATTCAAGATTGGCAACACTGCATCACGGAAGTCCCGCTGTCGCATCGCACCGAAACCATTTACGCCACCTCTCAAAAAGCGGAACAAAGCACCTTAAGCCCTCGTACACGAGACTACGCCATGAGTCTGCTACAATCGTTCGTGCAACGTCTTTCCATTGAAACCTTCACCGATCAAGGCGATAGCTATAACAGCGTGCCGTTTGGGGACTCTTTAGTAGTGCATGAGTTAGCGTTTCAGTTTAATCCGCAGGCACTCACCGCTATGGCAAAGCCGTTTTGGCAAGACGCTCACCACAAGCAAGATGACCTCATCATTCACGCCACTTATAAGGGGGAAGACGTCATTGAAGTGGAGATAACCCACACGATTCAAGTCCCCCATCAACAAGTCAACTTGCGACTACATGCCCCCGATTTTGCTGAAAATCATCAGCGGGATTTGCACACAGGCTTTACTGCCAGCTCTCTTACGCCACCGTCCGCCGAAACCCGTTTTTTTAATGCCCTCGTAAAAAAAGAGGACGGCGAATGGCAAGCCGTGGGTGCTTCCTTTCAAGGGGCGTTACGCTGGGGGGTCGAGAACCCTGAATCTTTGATCACAAGGGGGATTTACGCCTATGAAGTCATCGAAGAGGCGTTGATTTTACCGCTAACACGAGGATTTTCGCATCTTTCAGGGGGACGTTTACCGACTCGGTTTTATCCTGCGGGGCCACCTTTTGAAACGCCTGAAGGGCAAGGTATCGGCCGCACGATCACGCATCGCTTGCGGTGGATGCCTCATGCGATTACGGAAAAGGCGTTGGCGTTTCACCGACATCAACTCATGGTGCGTCCTGTGTATCAAGATTCGCCACAGGTGAATCCACAAGCGAATTTAGAGTTCCTTTTCCCACACGGCATGCCTAGCGATTTTCGGATGACGGCTTTTCTCTGGCAGGAGGATTGGCAGTGCTTTGTCTTACGAGGCTTGAATGTGAGCCATGCCCCGATTGAGTTATTGTTTGCCCCTAAGCTCTTAGGGGGTGTGCATTGGGGGATCAACGCTCCCGACTTCAGCACGCCGCTCGCATCGATGACGCTTGCCCCGAAAGACTGGGTGAGTCTCGCATTTCGATTTATACCATTTAAACGACTGAATAGCGTATAGGTGGATTCTAGGAGCCTAGACTC
>CAZDMD010000062.1:0-10439 GCA_964506805.1 uncultured Vampirovibrionales bacterium
ATCTACACTCTTTCACAAAATCATCTAGGCTCCTCGTCTAGTCTACTGTTCGGAAGCATCTTTAATCGACTATAATGTTCGGCGGATTGCTTAAAAAACGCCAGCTCTTCTAAAGTCAAGGCTCGCTTGGCTTTGGCAGGTCGCCCCATATAAAGCTGTTCGGCTTGCAGGGTTTGATGAGCCGACACCAAGCTCCCCGCCCCTATCATCGTCCGAGACGGTACAATCACCCCGTCCATTAGGCAGGATTGCATCCCCACAAAACTTTCATCTTCCAGCGTGCAGGCGTGCAGTAACGCCATATGCCCCACCGTTACATAACGTCCCACCGTCGTCCCACGAGCCACGCCGTTGAGGGCTTCACTCGCCACATGAAGGACGCTGTTATCCTGAATGTTGGAAAACGCCCCAATGCGAATCGGAGCCACATCGCCACGCAAGACGCATCCATACCAAATGCTCGCCCCTTCATCAATCACCACATCACCGACAATCACCGCATTTTCGGCAATAAACGCCGTCGGATGAATCACAGGGGACTTGCCGTTAAACGCCTTAATGAGTGCCATAGGTGCAATCTACCTGTAAACCTTGAGACGTGGTGGAAACAATCGCCCAACGCAACAGCGTAACGCCTTTAGGCAAGGCGTGTTTAATGGCTTTTTCCAAGCCATTTACGGTGAGGTCTTCCATATCCGTCAGAGTAATCGTGTTTGTTATGACCTTTTGAAGCAAAGCCGTCATCATCCAGCACCTCAACTTTTTATTCAACGGTTACGCTTTTGGCGAGATTTCGAGGCTGATCCACATCTTTGCCTAAAAACTCTGCCGTATAATACGAAAACAACTGCAAAGGAATCGACCCTAACAAAGGAGCCACCCACTCGTTACACGCAGGATACAGAACCACATCATCAAAAGTACTCTCATACCCTGAAGGCATATTTTTATTGGTAACAGCAATCATTTTCGCCGAACGTGCCTTGGCTTCTTGGCAGTTAGAAAGCATCTTGTCGTAAACGCTACCGTCAGACATCAAGCAGACCACAGGCATGGATTCATCCAACAAAGCAATCGGGCCATGTTTCAGCTCTGCTCCTGAATAGCCTTCGGCGTGAATATAGCTAATTTCTTTGAGCTTTAATGCTCCTTCTAACGCCGCAGGAAAACCCACGCCTCGAGCAATAAAGAGCATATTGGTATAATGCCCATACTTCCGAGCCAATTTTTGTAGTGCTTCGACGTTAGAGAGCAGGGCTTCCATGAGAATCGGCAATTGTAACAAGGCTTTTTTAATCGCAGGTAATTGGGCGATTTTTTCAGCGACTTGCTTCTGTTCGCACATCATCATACCGACTAAGTACAAGGCAACGATTTGAGCCACAAAACTTTTGGTCGCACAAACACTCACTTCCACCCCAGCACGCACGTTAATCACCGCATCCACTTCACGCGCCATCGTTGAATCGGGGCGGTTGGTCAAGGCGATGGTTTTAGCCCCTTCTCGAATGGCAAGACGTAAGGCTTCTAAAGTATCCGCCGTTTCGCCACTTTGAGAAATGGCAATCACCAAGCAATCCCCATTCACCACAGGGTTACGGTAACGATATTCTCCTGCCGCTTCGACTTCCACAGGCACGCGTACCAGCTCTTCAATCAGATATTTCGCCACCATGCCTGCATTATAAGACGTGCCACAGCCTATAATAATAACACGTTTCACATCCTGAACAAGAGAAGCAATCGAAATCGCTTCTTTTTCAGGCATTGGCGTATCATTGGCGATAAACACAGGGCTAGCTTCACTGGTAATACGCTCTAACAAGGCATTACGAACGACATCAGGCTGTTCGTAAATTTCCTTTAACATAAAGTGCTTGTAGCCTTTTTTGTCAATGGTTAAAGGCCCTGTTTGAATGGTGTGAATTTTCGGTGCAATCGCTTGATTTTCGGCATCAAAGAGCTTGACACCCTCTTCTTGAGAGAGTTCCGCATATTGACCGTCTTCTAAATAAATAATTTGATTCGTATAAGACACCAACGCCACAACATCACTAGCGACCCAGTATTCGCCTTGTTGACCCACCCCAATGACCAAGGGGGCTTGCTGACGAGCCACATAAAGTTTACCGGGGGCTTGTTTGTGCATCATGGTGAGGGCATACGCCCCATGCAAACGACGACGTAATTCCGCCACCGCAGGTAAAAACGCTTGATGCGATGCCTTTAAAATATCTTCCAACAAATGAGCAACGGTTTCGGTATCGGTTTCAGAGTTAAACACATAGCCTTTGGCTTGCAAGTCTGTTTTGAGTTCGGCGAAATTTTCAATAATGCCGTTATGCACGAGTACCACTTCCCCATGATGCCCGTGATGCGGATGCGCATTTTCAACGGTGGGCGCCCCATGCGTAGCCCAACGAATATGCCCAATCCCGATTTGTAGCCCTTGATGAGGAGGATCTACCATTAAATCGGTGGGAAGCACATCGACTAGATTTTGGAGCTTGCCTGTGGCTTTATAAATGTTGATGTCTTGCGATGCCTTGTTGAAAATCGCAATGCCTGAAGAATCATAGCCCCGATACTCCAGCGTACGAAGGCTTTCAATCAAGAGCGGTGCAATTTCACGATTTCCCAAATAACCTACAATGCCACACATCATCATTTCGACTCCTAATTTTATTTTAAATGTAAGCCAAGCCTTTTATCATCTTCTAACCTTATAACATAGAAATTTAAAGACAAGGCTTCTCCAAAAACTTAATATCTTCTTTAGACTTCTTTAAACTAAGAAACTTAGACGAGCAAACGTTTCCATTCTTGATACACACGTTCTAAATCGTCATTTTCGATGCGTTTTTTTTCATCCGCATAACGCTTAAAAATCGGGAAAATTGATTGCAATTCTTCAGTGTTGAGCGAATACCCCAATGCCCCCAAACGCATACGCAACGCCGCACGCCCTGATCGAGGGCCAAGCGGTAAATCCGTGGCTTGCACGCCTACCATTTCAGGTTCCATAATTTCATAAGTCTGACTACTTTTGAGGAAGCCGTCTTGATGAATCCCGCTTTCATGAGCAAAGGCGTTGCGTCCCACAATCGCCTTATTCGGTTGCACCGAAATAGACGTCATCTCGCTTACCATACGACTGGTTTCATAAAAATACTTGGGATTTATCTGCGTATAGAGACCACTCATCACATCCCGACGAACGTGCATTGCCATCACCACTTCTTCCATGGCGGCGTTTCCTGCTCGTTCTCCAATACCGTTAATCGTGCATTCCACTTGCCTTGCCCCATTCATCACGCCAATGAGGCTATTCGCTACTGCCAAGCCCAAGTCATTATGACAATGCGTGGCAATCACGGCTTGATTGATATTCGGCACACGGTGGCGGATGTTGTAAATCAAACGCCCAAATTCATAAGGCAAGGTATAGCCCACGGTATCAGGGATGTTGACCGTTGTCGCCCCTGCATTGATGACCGCTTCAAGCACGGCATACAAATACTCAGGATCGGTACGCCCTGCATCTTCCGCACTAAATTCAACGTCTTCACACAAACTTTTGGCAAAACGCACATGTTCCACCGCCATATTCAGGACTTCTTCACGGGTTTTATTGAATTTCGCTTCAATGTGAATATCCGACGTGGCAATAAAAGTATGGATGCGTGGCTTTTTGGCGACTTTAACGGCATCCCACACGGCTTGAATATCGGACATTTTGCATCGTGCTAGGCCTGCAATGGTAGAGCCTTCAATTTGAGAGGCGATTTCTCGAACGGAATTAAAATCCGCTTCCGAAGAGGCGGGAAAACCTGCTTCAATAATATCAACGTTTAATTTCTCCAAATTTTTAGCAATCATCAGCTTTTCATAAGCGTGTAAGGCGGCTCCTGCGGATTGTTCGCCGTCTCGTAGCGTGGTGTCAAAAATCCGTACATGGGGGTCTAAATCAGGATACTGCACCACCCCCACCGCATTCATCTCGGTTGAATCATTAAACATCATGCGTTGATTTCTCCATATGTTGTAAGTTATAGTCGATTAAAGATGTTTCCGAACAGTAGGCTAGACGAGGAGCCTAGATGATTTTGTGAAGGAGTGTAGATAGACCTACATGACTGAACAAAATTATCGTAGCGACAAAGTATAGACACTGTGCGAGAATATATTTAATCGACTATATTTCAATGTTATCGTAAACCAATCCTACAAGCAAGAAAAGCTCTCAAGCCCAAAATACGCTTCACTAGCACAAGTTTCGGTTTCAAATACGTTTATGCTATTGCAAGACTAAGTTTATCGATTTTTTTAGGGACAAATTTCAAGGACAAATAGGAATCAAAGCAAAATGGGCTACTTATATAACGGTACACGCTTAATGCCAGACTATCTAACAGGCTTTACACCTGATGCGACCACCGCTGCGGTAGTACCGGGTTTAACATATCAACCTTTGCCGAATCCTGATGGTTCGCCTCGTGGGAATTTTGACGCAGGGCCTGCCATTGATGGGTTTTATATGAGAGATCCGTATGGGCGTACCACCGAATTCTTTGATGGGGCGATGCTATGGAATCGTGCGGGAACAAGCCCTGAAGTAACCCAACTTATTAACGGGAGTGATTTTGGCATTACCCAGCTTTCACAGCTCGCGCAATGGAATCTAGGGCAAACGCCATTTCCGCCCAATATGAAATTTCCAGCGAATGCACCACCCTTTCCCGGTACGCCTGCAAGTCCTATTGGTTCAGGAGCAGAGCTTGGTTTAGCAGGGCTCCCCTATGGCTACGGCGGTATGGGATATGGTGGCATGGGTATGATGCCAGGTATGGGGTATCAGCAACCTTATGGCTACGGGCAAGGCATGCCTTATCAGCAACCTTATGGTCAAAGGCCTGTGGGTTAGGTATGAGACAAGATATTTCAAAAAAAGAACCCTTGCTTTCGATTGGCGAAGCAAGGGTTTCATCGTAAAACGATGATTTTACAAAGTGAGATAGAGAAATCTGAACAGGAGGAGAGATTAGGTATAAAAAGTGAAGGGGGAAATAGCAACGAGAGGCCAGTACTGCGATTTAATCGCATCGCCTAAGAGTAAGAGGGAGACAAACATAAAACGGGTGAAGCGGGGTGTTGTTTTAAGCGTCGGTGTTTCTAAAAGACAAGCCGTTTGTCGGATGAAAGCAGACGCTAAAACGAGAGTTTTGAAAGAGGAGGGGGAGCTAAAACGCTGAATAAAAACTAAAGTCGTTTAATCTTTCGTGTCATCGTTTCGTGTGATAGGAGGAGGAATGAATGCAATAAAAATTCTGAAGGAAGGGGAGACATATTGGGGTTTAGGGGTAAAGGGTTTGTGTGGGGTGTGTGAGTCGTCTCACACAATAATAAAGGAAATGTTAAGATGAAAAATGCTAGTTTGTAACAAATGTAACGCCATCATTTCTTAAGATTTGAACATGCTCGGTGATATTCACGTCTTTCTTAAAAAAATATAAGTTTCCCCTATACAGGACAAAAAATAATGTTATACTAAATTACGTCTTATGCGATACTTTAGCAATGAACAATAAACTTTAACTATCGGTGCGATTCAGACTATCGGTGCAACTCAAAAATAAGGAACACAAAACGCTCTATGGATTCATTTTCACTCATTCAACACTTTTTTACACAAATGCAATGTCCTCACTGTGGGCATCACCTAGAAGAAGAAAGTGTGAGATTACTTCGAGAAGATGACCACATGTTTTTGGTGCATTTAGAATGCCAGCACTGCCATAGCGATATTGGCAATGCGATGATTGGCATTGAAACGAATCTGCAAAATATCTTGCGTCATCAGTCGAATGCCTCTGCCATTATGATTGAAGTGCAGGAGGAAGAGGAGCTGGAATTTCAAATGGGCGAACTCAATGAGCAAGAAGAAGATCGTTTGTCTGATTTGCTAGAGAATATCAGACGCTCTCAAAAAATGCCCCGATTCGCAGGCGGAACAGGCTCTGGTAGCTTACGTCGCCGTTATCAAGACCCTGAACTCACGCCTCAAGAAAAGGAACGCCTCAAACCCTTTGACCCCATTGGCTATGACGACGTGCTAGAAGCCCACCACTTTTTTGAAAACTTGGGACGCAACTGGCAGGAGTTTATTCCTGCAGAAATGCGTCAATCCCATACAGCGTGTGAAGGGGAATCCCACGCTGAAGAAAACGCTCACTAGCCCCTGCGTTTCGATCCACTAAAGCCAGTACGGCGATAATATCCACGTGCGGATGCTGATCCTGAATCGCCTCAATCGCTTTAAGCGTTGAGCCTCCGGTGGTAACGACATCTTCCACCAAGACGATGCGACTATACGGATGCAAATGCCCTTCGATTTGCTTGCCTCCGCCGTGGGTTTTGGCTTCTTTTCGTACCAAAAAGCCATCCAACGGATGCCCCACCATTGCACTATAAGCGGTGATGCTGGTAACCAACGGCGCCGCCCCGAGTACCATACCGCCTACGGAAGAGGCTGGACGTGGCAAGCCTTGCATCACGCCGTAAAGGACTTCCCCAATCAAGCGAGAGCCTTCGCCTGAAAGTGCCGTCATGCGACAATCCATATACCACGACGATTTCGCTCCACTGGCGAGGGTGAAATCACCACGTTTAAAGGAAAGGCGTTTCAGGCATTCAAATAATCGGGCTTGGCTAAGGTGCAGGTTTGGGGGTAGAAAGACGTTGCCGCTCCATTCGTTGAGGGCTTCGTTCAGTGCTTCGTTCAGAGCCGTGTTCAGGGGTGTTAAAGAGGTGTTTGACGGGACTTGGGGAAATGCGTTCATGTTCAAGTTGCTTTCTTCGGGCTAAAAATCGTTGATAACGCGGTACGCCTAAAACCGACTCACCAAAGGCAAGGGCTTTTGCCATACAGCTTAATCCCCATTCTACACCATTTACCGAATCAAATGCTAGCTCCCCTAAAGTAAATAAGGTGGTGGCTTGCCATAAGGCGTTTTCTTGCGTTTGGGCGTCATGCAAAATGCCGTTTAAAATTTGAGCCGCCTCTTTCGGGTGATTCAGCTCCCATAACACGAGGGCTTTGTCTCGTTGCGTCGTCCATTTAAGCGTTTGATGATTGTGCAGTTTATCGAGGGTTTCGGCTTTGTTTAAGACTTCAAGGGCGGATTCCACTGGGGCTTTTCCGCCTTGACGCAAGAAGCGTTCCGCCAGTTGATGCAAGGCTTTCACGGCTTGCGTATAAGCCCCTAGTTCAATCGCCAAACGAGCCAGATCCCCTAAATATAAAGCCTGTTCACTGGGCTTGATTTGTGGGGATTTAAGCAAATGGGACAGCGTTTTCGCCCAAATCGCCAGCTGGGCTTGGCGTTCTTCACTTAAAGAGACCTTCAAAGGCGTGTTCAAAGGCGTGTTCAAAGGCGTGTTCAAAGGCGTGCTAGATTGAACCGTCTCTTCTTTTCGGGATTGCCAGTCTTTAAACGTTTGATTTCTTTCAAAGTAATCACGCAGGCTTTGCCAGACGAGAGACTTTTCCAAGAGGCTTGCCTCTTGAGCAAGCAGTTCATTCAAGCGTAGTAAAATCGAAAAAAGCACGGCTTCGCTATAGCGTTGCGTTTTCATCCCGACCAACAGCGGTTCTAAGAACGTCCACGCTTCTGCGATTTGCTTTTCTTGCGTAGCGAGAAAGACCTGCATTAGACGAATTTGAAGATCCTCTTCGCCTTGCCAGCGGGCTTTTAATTTCTGTAGATTCTCCAACGTAACAGGTAGATTCAGCACATCATTCACATGCACTTGTAAGTGAGCCAACTTCATTAAGGCTTGAAGATAGGCACGCTCTAAATCGGTTTTTAAGGGAGGGGCTTCTTTCGCTGGATTCAAAACAGGCAGAGGAGGGCTTGACGCCAGTTTAGGCTTGGCTTCGACAGGGGCGTTATTCCCAAAGGAGGCGTTGAATCCCGCTTTGGCTTTAACGGCTTGCTTAAGTTCGGCTTTTGACTTGGCAGGCTGGGGAGGCGTAGGAGATAAAGAAGGCTTGGACGCATTAACAGGGGCATGAGCCGCTTGATTCGTCGTTCCCGCTTCCGTGCGTGTTAGAGGCATCACGCCCTTGCTACTGCGTAAGACTTCCGCCGACACCGCCGAAGGGCTTTGAAAATAGGAGCTTTCACTCCCACCGAATGCAACAGAGCGTTCTAGGGTTTTTTCTTGCTCGTCGTGAAAGCGAGCTTCACGCTCTAAGGCAAGGGCATCGGTGTGCGGCAAAAGCCGTTTGGCACTGGAGAGATTCGCCTGCTCCCGATAAAAATGAGCGAGGCGATGATGCCAATAACGTTGCACTTCTACGGATTGCAAGGCTCTTAAAGGGGCTTGAATGTCTCGATACAGTTCCACCAAAAGCGGTGTGGCAAGGGGGTCTAAAGCAGGGGCGGCGGTCTTGTCTTCTAAGGCACGTTGCATCCCCAACGCCACCGCCTGCGGATTCACCGTAAAGCGAATCAACGCCTTTAGAACAGGATGCCTCAACGCCTTGTTCAAGGCATCAGGAGACGACTGCAGTATCACCGCAAGCGTACTAACGCTCAAGGGTTGACGCATCACGCTTAACAAGGCAAGTAAGGAAAAGGCTTCACCGCCTAAGCCGTCTACGGTTTTTTGCGTTTGAAAGGCGAGTATCTCTAGCAAATCCGCCCGACTTAGCTGGCTTAAAGTGGCTTCGTGAGCCTCTCGCAGAATCCGCCATTCGTTTTGGAGGGCTTCTATCGCACGAGGGGAACGCTTTTGCATGTTGATTAAGGCTTGCCACAGCCACGGCGTTTCGCTTGCCAAGTGAAAGAGGGCTTCACACGCTTGTGCCGTTTCATCAGGAAAAGTAAATGGCAAATCAGGCGTTGTTTTAAATCCGCCTAAATGAAGCGTTTTAAGGGCTTGTGGGGAAAGATTTAACGCCTCCGTACAGGGATTTTCCCCCGCCAACGCCATTTTAAAAGAGTCAAAGCTCAGTAAAAAATTAAGCACCTCTATAAAAGCAGGGGCTTGCAATCGACTCCCACGCCCTTGCAAGAAGGCATCCAAGCCATTCACGACAATAAGCGTCGGTGTGGCTTTCAGTTGATTCAAAATAGGCGTAAGCGTTTGAAATAAATCCGCTCGTTGACTCACCGTGTGAGCCTCCCATTGAGCAGGCGAAACAGACGGCGTGGCATCAGGGTGGCGGCGTTGTGCGAGTGCCACCAACTGCTTGAGCATCAGCATCGCAAAATCGACGCTATCCCCATAAGACGGCACTTCAAACCACAGCAATTCCGCATAACGAGGCTCTAAGAGTTCCGCCACCCCTCGCAACAGGCTTAATTTCCCCGACCCTTGTGAACCGACCAGCATCAAGACTTTGGAATAGGATTGATTGAGGTAATGGGCAATCTCTAAAATTTCAGAGGCACGATCCCGAAAGACGGCGGGTTGATAGCGAATGCTTTTTTTCGTCAAGGCAAGGGGAGACGTTTCTTCACGAACATTGGAGCTGCCTTGCGTCATAGAAGACATTGAAACGCTACGAACGGCTTGAAACGTTCCTGCGTTGAGGCGTTCCAGCACTTGGGGAGAGACAAAAGCACGCAAACGCCCCCGCCGTTCAGGGACGTGGGGGAGCTTAGGCAGTGGCAAGGGGGCATCGTCTTCACGCATGGGGCGATTTCTTTTTCTCTTAATTCGTCAATTTAAGCGGTGTTTGTATTACACTGTTTTCTAATTAAGTATATAGAAACCTCTGAAAAAGTCTAAAAAGCTCTTTCTCCCTCCTCTTAAAGGGGAGGGCTGGGGAGGGGAGTAGATGCCACCCTGCGTCTACAAGACACCCCTCTCCCTAACCCTCTCCCCAAGGGGAGAGGGGATAAGAATTCTTCAGAGGTTTCTATAATCTCTAATTCATTATATAAAAATAGATAGGTCTACCACACAATGAACCCTTCTGATTTACGCCACACAAAGGAGGCGGACGACTTCTTCCACAACGCAGAAACGCTCGGGCTTGCCGTGAGTGAATCGCAATTTGAGGCGTTTATTCAATTTTTTCACTTGCTCACTGAAAAAAATAAGGTGATGAACCTCACTCGCATCACGGATTGGGAGGGCTTTTTGACGCGACATATTTTAGAAAGTCTTTTATATAGCCTCTTTATTCCTGAAGAGGCAAAAGTACTCGACTTAGGCTCGGGGGGGGGATTTCCGCTGATTCCGCTTGCGATTTTTCGTCCTGATTTAAAGCTCAGCTCCATTGAAGTCGTCAAGAAAAAAGCCCTGTATTTAGAAGAAACCGTGCGTGCCTTGGGACTCGCCCCGATTAAAATCCTCTCCGAACGGGCGGAAGACTTGGGGCATAAATCTCATTTACGAGCGAATTTTGATGTCGTGAGTTCTCGGGC
>CAZDMD010000063.1:0-10364 GCA_964506805.1 uncultured Vampirovibrionales bacterium
TCTGTTAAGAAAATAAAGGAAATTTTAATGTTACCAGTCCGATTAAACGTCTCCCCTTCCGCAAATGTTGCCCCCCCCCCCCGCAGTTACTCTAAACGTAAAGGCTTCCAGTAGTCCTGCTTATTCTCAACAATTAAGCGCCGATACCTTACAACGTTCAGGAAATGGTATTTCACAAGGCCAAAAAGTATTTGAGCAAGCCCTCTATGCTCGCTCACATAAGTCAGGTAGTTTGGGTTTTCTTGTTAAGTGGGAACATGATTTAAGAGCGAAGAATAAAGAAATAGAGGCTTTGCAACAACTATTATCGAATACTCAAAATACTGATAAAGTTACAGAATTATTTAGAAAGCAGATTGAAGACTTGATACAAAAGGCTAAATCAGAATTGGCGACTATAGAACATTCTAAAGATACAGCACTTTTCTATTTTGGGCGAGATCTACAACGTTTTAAAACCCAAGAAGGGGATATAGACCCTACTCATCTAGCACAGCATCAAGACTTTGAAATAAAAATGGCATTTAGAGCAGACGGTCATTATCCTGAAAATCACCACGAAGCAACCGTTTTACCAGCACAAGCGTTTTGGCGAGAACTTGGACAGCATTATTTAGATAAAGTCTTAAAAACCCATGATGTCGGTATGTTAGAACGCTTTGATTATCCTGTCTCAGAAGACTTTTAAGCATCCTGTTCAGACGAGAGATACCCCTATTTTTAGTTTTGGTTATCCCTAGTTTTTTCTTGAATTTGCGGTAAACTAAAACGTAATGAGTCGTTTTAGGATAGGATACGTTGACGATGTTGAAGTTTATCGGTGTGATTTTGTCTTTATTTTTAGTGATTCTACTTGGAGCAGTGGCGATTGCTTGGGGACAGCTCACCAAAGATATGCCGAGTGTCGCCGAACTCATTCGGCAAAAGAAAACGCAAATCATGTCGGATCAAAGTTCGACTAAAGTCTATGCCAACGACAAAAAAACCATTATTCTTCAAAATGAACGCTTTAGTATTCGCCCTGTAACGCTAGAAGAAGTGGCTCCCGCTTTTCCTCAAGCCCTTGTCGCCACTGAAGATAGACGATTTTACGCTCACAAGGGAGTCGACCCGATTGCCGTGATGCGTGCGATTTTACGCAATAGCAAGGGACAAGGCCTCAAAGAAGGTGGCTCGACCTTGACACAACAACTCTCAAGGCTTTTATTCTTGAGCAATGAACGCACCTTAAGCCGTAAAATCAAAGAGATGATTCTTTCTGTACAGTTGGAACAGCAATTAAGTAAGTCTGAAATTTTAGAATTGTACATGAATTACGTTTATTTTGGACAAGGGGCGTATGGCATTGAAGCCGCTTCTGAAGTGTATTTCAATAAAAAACCGAAAGATCTAAGCGTCGTGGAAGCCTGTTTGCTGGCGGGTTTACCGCAAGCCCCTTCGGCGTATAACCCCATGGTTGCCCCTGATTTAGCCAAGCGGAGGCGAAATGAAGTCATTCAAAATCTGGTGGAGATTCGCAGTTTAAGTCAAGCAGAAGCCAAAGCCCTACAAGCCGAGCCAGTGAAGCTGAATCCCAATATGGATCGCTTGGCGATGACGGATAAAGCCCCCTATTTTAATCAGGTAGTGCGTCAACAAACCATGGATTTACTCGGTTTGAGCGAGCAGGAGTTTTGGCAATCAGGTTTAACGATTTACACGACTTTGGATGTGAAAGCCAATCGTTCCGCCCAAAACGCCGTTGAGTCTACGGTGCGTCAATTCAAGCGAACCGCCCCACAAAACCAAATCATGCTGATGGCGATGGCGTCGGATACAGGGGCGGTGTTGGCGTATGAAGGGGGTAAAAATTACAGCGAAAGTCAATATGATCGCATTCAAATGTCGCCACGTTCTCCAGGATCTTTGTTTAAAGTCTTTACCTATACAGAGGCGATTCGTCAAGGCTATTCTCCTTATGATGTGCGAGTCGATGAGCCGATTCAATATGGTTCTTGGCAACCGCAAAACTATGACAAAAAATTTAGAGGCCCCCTTACCCTCACCCGTGCTTTGGCGATTTCAAACAACGTGGTCGCCGTTAAGCTCATGGAAGAGCTTTCGCCTCAAGCCGTAATTACCACCGCAAAAGAAATGGGGATTGATTCCAGTATTGCCCCTAATTTATCTTCCACCTTAGGGGGGGCGTCCGTCTACATGCAGGAGCTGATTCGGGCGTTCGGCACACTTTCGGCTCGGGGGGTGCGTGTGAATCCGTATTTTATTGCCGAAATTCAAAGTGCAGAAGGCGAAGAACTTTTTAGTCAAACCCCGATTCAAGTACAAGTCCTAGATGAAGCGGTGGCGGATGTGATGACGCGTATGCTACAAGCCGTCGTGAGTGGTGGTACAGGGCGTGCCGCCCAATACGGAGGCCCCGTGGCAGGTAAAACAGGCACGAGTGATGATTATCGAGATGCGTGGTTTGTGGGCTATACGCCTCAAGTGGTGGCTGGGGTTTGGATAGGCAATGACGACAATACCCCCATGCCCAAAAGTTTTACAGGCGGTGGTATGCCTGCCGTCTTATGGCGTAATTTTATGGCAAATGCGGGTTTCCCTAAAACAGGTTTTACCTTTGGCGGAGGCAAAAAGCCTGCTGAAACGAAAGAAGTAAAGCCAGAAGCCGAAGAAGGCGTACCTGTTCCTGAAGAAGAAGCGACGGTTAGTTCAGAAGAAGGGGTGAATTCAACGGAAGCCTTACCTGAAGAGGCGGTTCAAACGAATACACCCGAGAATCTGAAAACGATTAAACCCAGTGAAACGCCTACCAACCCGCCTTCAAAAGCGGTGAAGTCGGTGAGTGATCCCTTGCCTCCTAAAGAAGCCCCGCGCCCTAAACCCACTGAAAACGACGGAGCAGGCGTACAAGCCACGCCACCTGTGCCTTTAGGGTAAGGAGACTTTTATCATTTGGGAGAGATAAAATGGGGGGGGCATAAAAACTCTATTTTATGTTTTAATACAATTATCTTCTCAATGTCCAAACTGAATGACCTAATAATTGTGTTAAGGATTTTTCAATGGTTGCTCTCTCTTCTTCCACTCAAGTCTTATCTAGCTCGAATCCCCCTTTGACCAAAGACGAGGCTATGGCGACAAATCAATCCCAAGCCATCCCCTCCCAGCCAAAACAAGAGCCTCAAAACAGCTCCGTAACTCAGGATGTTTTTTCTTCTCGTCTTTCTACGAGTCAAACGCCGAGTCCAACGTCTCCCACTACCGCCGTGCTACCCGTGCCGATTCCTGTTCAAATTGTGCCGTCGCATCCACCACACCCTTTTTGGCAGAAAGCCTTAGAAACAGCTGCTCTCACAGGGATTATTGTGCTGGCTTGTAATATCCCTCTCCTGTTAAGCCGTTTTGAAAAGATGAAAAATAAAAGTTCTGAACTTCTTTTTTTATTCGCACCAAGTTTTGAGATGATCAAAAACAGCACAACCAAACTGACCGATGTCATTGGGGCGGATGACGCTAAAGAAGAAGTCGCCAAGATATTAGACTTTATTAAAAATCCCAAAGCCTATGAAGCAATGGGGGCGAAATTACCAAAGGGTGTCTTGTTGTCTGGCCCTCCTGGAACGGGAAAAACCTTGCTTGCCAAAGCCATTGCAGGCGAATCGGAACTGCCGATGATTTCAGCGAATGGCTCACAATTTGTAAATCAAACGGTGGGTTCTGGTGCAAATAGTATTCGATCCTTATTTCGACAGGCTCGTCAAGTGGCAGAACGAGATCAAAAGTCTGTGATTATTTTCATTGACGAAATTGACGGCATATTAGGGAAACGAGAAGGACAGCAAGATGGAGGTACAGAATATGGTAAAGCCCTTAATCAGCTCTTAAGTGAAATGGATGGCGTGAAAGAAAACGAGCATAAAATCATCGTGATTGGAGCCACCAATGCGGATCATAGTACACTGGATTCGGCAGCATTACGGGGTGGACGCTTCGGCACACAGGTTAAAGTGGATTTACCTGATTTAAAAGGGCGTAAAGCCTTATTAGAGCATTATGGAGCGAAAGTGAACTTGGACGACTCCGTGGCGAAAGAATGGGCCAGTATGGCTCAAAAAACCTATGGTATGTCTCCTGCGGATATTGCCAACATCCTCAATGAAGCCGCCATTTTAGCGACTCGTAAAGGGGAGGCGAAAATTTCAGTTAAGACGATCAATGAAGCATACGATCACATTCTGATGGGGGCGGTGAAAGAAGGGCGTTCGATTAGACTTCAAGATAAAGCCAAAACGGCGTATCATGAAGCAGGACATGCCATTGTCCAACATATCTTAGATAAAGATTCTGAAGTGAATACCATTACCATTGCCCCACGCAATAAAACCAACGGCTTTATGCGTCCTATTCCTAACGGAGAATACGACATTACAACGCAGTATAAACCTGAACTTGAAAACGAAATTGCGATTTACTTGGCAGGACGTGTCGCTGAAGCGGTTGTCAATGGTAAAGAAAAAGTGGCGTCAGGAGCTTCTGGCGATCTTAAGGGCGTTTCTTCAATCGTCAAACAAATGGTGTATGATTTAGGAATGTTTTCTAAAGACTCTAAACTCCCTCCGATGAGCTATCGAGAGTTGGAACGCGACTTGAGTGAAGCCCAACGCCGAGAGCTGGAGCAAGAAATGCAAAAAATTGTAAGCGAACAGTATCAAAAAGCGGAAGCGATTTTAAAGAAGCAGCGTCGTTTACTAGAAGCGGTGAAAGACGCCTTAATGACCCATGAAACGCTGAATGGTGAAGACTTCCAAAAACTCGTGGCGGCTCATCAGGTTTAGAACTCCGTCGTTGCTTGCTTCGTTGAATAGTCGTTTTGAATACGCTTTGTGGTCTGAGTCGGACAGTTGAAGGCACAATGTAAACACGCATCGGGGACGGGGGTATGCTTGATTTCTGCAGGCACTCGGCGCGAAGCAAAGGCTCGGTGATGAATCGCTCGGGCTTGCTGAAAATGCGGGGCGTTCCAGAAGTCGCCTTGCCACACCTTTTTAGTGCCTAAGTCTAGCAGTTCCCATTTGGGGCAGGGCGTGGTGTTGAAGTCGGTATCCATGGTAACTTGGGTAAAAGGGGCTTGGCAAAATCGATTCAAGCGTTGTTCTCGGGGGTCATCCAACAACACAGGGAGTTCATACGCCACACGGAAGTTTTGCGGATTTAAGCCTTCTAAAAAGGCTTGTACGTCTGTTTGGGATTTATAAAGGGGGGTCAAAAAAAAGTCGCTCTCTGCGTCATGAGTCGGCTTCATATTTTGAAAATAGTGAGCATTTTGAAACCGAACGCCTTGCACGCCCCATGCCGCCGCCGTATGTAAGACATCAGGCATACTTTTATAAGTCAGTTGATTCACTTCAATGTTAAGCCACACTTCAAACGGTGTCTTTAATGCCTTGCTTTGCATCCGATGCCAACGCTGGGTGATGAACGTGTGAGTAAAAGACTGATACTCTAGCAGGCGTTCTGCAGGATGCCCTGTAATAATTTGGTAGTAATTAGGACTCACAGCAGTTACATTTAAATATAAGCGATGTAAAGGAGCATCTAACAAACGTAAACCGTGTGTGGGTAGTGTTTCAACATCACATTCTAGGGTACATACGACTTGAAAGTCTTGATGCCATTTGTGGATAATTTGTTCAAATTCTGGCATGGCAATAAAGGGATTGGCATGTCCTTGAAAGTGAACGTGCTTGAGCTTAGGGAGTTGACTCATTAAATCTGAAACAGTGTCTTCCCCCCAACGCTTAGCAGAAAACACATCTTCTAAACAAAGCACTAAGGTTTCAGGTTCCGTATGCCTTAAAGTCGCATTGTTTTCATTGAGTTGTTGCCCAAGTGAGTCTAGTACACCTTCCACCCAGTGGACTTTGTTCATCGTAGGGGGAGTCTGCTTTGTTTTTGGCTTGAGTCGATTATTCAATCGATTAAGTAAAGACACGGCACATTCCTTATTCCTAAATACTCTCTTGATTAAACCTATTTTACGACTGATTGTATCGTGTTGAAAAGAGACATGGCTAGAGTCTCCACCAAACAAGGGAGTCGCTTCTATAAAGTACCCAGCACACCGATAATCCGAAAGCACTCATACGAATCTATCATTTTTCAAATATAGGAAACCAAACGATGAAGCAGTTCGCCTCTTGGGATACGATTAAAGTTATTTTGGAACGTTTTTTGCTCTTTATGATGGGAGCTACCGCTTTTTTGGTGCTTTTGTCGTACCACCCCGATGTCGTCGAGCAGGAGGTCTTGTCTCGTTTGAGTCCTGAACAGGTACAAATTTTTCAAGACGGTACGTCTTGGATTCAGTCTCAGCACAATGTGGCTACTTTAAATTTAAAGCAAATGAATCCGCCTAATATCACCGCTTCTGCGGTGCATAGTACGTCTCAACGCATTACCTTGCAGGACGACATCCCTGTGCCGACTAAGACGGGAGGCTCTTGGTTGTCTCGCTTTTTTGGGGGAGCGAATGCCTCGAAAACAGTAGCTCCTCAAGAGGTTTCTAGCGTAAACCCCGCCGTGAGTGCGTCTATTGCGGACGTGCCTTCTTTTGCCTCTGTCCCGATGGCGTTAAAGCCTAAAGCCTTGTTTATTCAAGTCAAAGTTAATGACACCGCTTCAGGGCATTTTATTTTAGATACGGGGGCGACATATACTACCATTTCAAAACGTATGGCTCGGCAATTGGGCTTGGATTTAGCCAATAGCGAAAAAATAGCCATTACCACCGCCAATGGAGAGTTGGCGGTTCCAAAAGTCAAACTTAAAACCGTTTCCGTGAATGGGATTGAAGCCCGTAACGTCGAAGCGACCGTCATGGATTTTGGCGAAGGAAACAGTTTCGCAGGGCTTTTAGGATTGAGCTTTATTCAACATTTTAAGTTGACGCTGGATCCTAAAAATGGGCAAATGACTTTTGAACCGATTTAAACAAGACGATGAACCCTTTATGGGTTGAATGTCGACACCCTCTAAAGCAAATCAGGGCGAATGGCTTGCGTTTTCTTCAAAGCCTCTTGGGTTCGCCATGCCTCTATGGCTTGGTGATTCCCGCTCAATAGTACCTCTGGCACGGGTACACCTTCAAAAACGGCTGGCTTGGTATAATGCGGAAAATCAAGTAAACCCTTATAAAACGAGTCATTTTCAACGCTAGACGCTTCTTTCACCACATGGGGGATAAATCGTGCAATCGCATCCATCAGGCTTAATGCAGGTAATTCGCCCCCTGTCAACACAAAATCCCCAATGCTGATTTCCTCCACCTCAGGCAAGAGCGTTAAAAGTCGAGCGTCAAAGCCTTCATAATGTCCACAAAAAAACACAAAATCAAGCGTCTCTTGAGCCAAACGTAACGCCGTTTCATGCTTAAAAACTCGCCCCGCTGGACTGGTCATCAAAAGCCGTGTACGACCCTCTCGCAACTGAGGCTGAATCGATCGAAACGAATCCAAAACAGGTTGACACATCAGTACCATGCCTGCCCCTCCACCGTAAGGGGTGTCATCCACTTTGTTGTGGGCGTGTGTCGTAAAGTCTCGGATGTTGAGGATGCTGACCTGAAAACAGCCTTTGGCTTGTGCCTTCCCCATCAGGCTAGACTGTACATAGGCTTCAATGACGTGAGGGAAAAGCGTTAAGAAATAAAAATGAGGTGTTTCAGACAAAACGCCGATTCCTTACTGAGTGAGGCTCAACTCTTCGGTAAAGCCCATTTCTTGCAGGATTTTATACGCTTTTAAGCCCAATTCCGTACGACTTTGCGACTGTACCAACTGCACCAAAGGACGCACCGATTTTCGCTCCATGCCCATGGCACGGTACAACTCTCCTAAGGCAAGCAGGTTACGATCCCGCAATTTCGCAAATTCCAAGCCCAACTTTTTTTCAAAGGAGGCTTGCACCCTTGCAGAGGGAACTCGGTTGAGGGTTTGATATAAATCAATGTGGGTTTCAGTCGCATCAATCAACCACGCATCTAGCTCTTTACTCAACAATAAGGCGGACGTATAGCTTTTTGATTTTTGTAAATCCAAGACTTTATTCAGTTCATTGGCGGCGTAAGCCAAGCCCATTTTATTTTGTGGATTGTCGATACGGGAATTGTCGGGGATTTTGGGTAGGGGATCTTCAATCAATAGCGGTGGTACTTCTTCAAGTTCAGGCGTAGGTATCGCAATAAAGGGAGGCTTGGGAGGGGCTGTTCGTCCAACAGGGTTCGTATTATTCTTATTGTCAGGTAAAGGGGCAGTGGTGAAGATATTACTGAGATTTTTCTTGATTTTTTCAGGCGTGGTCAATCCTGCTTCTTGGGCTTCCTTTTCTTTTTTAGCGGCTTCCACTTGCCGTTCTTTTAAGACGGAAGGCGGTAAAAAAGGCCCCACTTCGTCCGCATTTGCCATTAGCATCGGCACACTAAATAGCTGTAAACTAAGCATCCACATCACGAAAAACAACGCCAAACTTTGCATATAATCATCCTTCACCATTTGAATACTACATTACGATATTATATCGTAAACAAGAGATTTGCTACTTTTTGATGAGCCGTGCTTTTTGACTTGGTTCCCAAGTGGGATTCGCCTGCTTGAACTCCACAACCGCTCGTTCGATTTCCTCTTTCAAGGCATCAAGGGCGTCGGCTTCAGGGACGCGGCGGATTCGCTCTTCGCCTCTAAAAATGTAATACTGACCAATCCCGCCTGCAATACCCACATCCGCCTGCTCGGCTTCTCCCGGCCCATTAACGAAGCATCCCATTACGGCAACGGTCAATGGCACATCCAGCTTGGCTACCAACTGCTCCACTTCAGTGGTAAGACCATGTAAATCCACTTCGCAACGACCGCACGCAGGGCATGAAATAATGTTCACCCCTTCTTGACGCAAGCCCACGCTCCGCAGAATTTCTTGCCCCGCAAAGACTTCTTCGACACTATCGGCAGTCAGCGAAACCCGAATAGTATCGCCAATGCCCTCATGGAGCAGTAATCCCAACGCAAAAGCGGATTTAGAGATGCCTCGTTTCAACGTTCCTGCTTCCGTTACCCCTAAGTGCAGCGGATACTCACAGCGTTTCGCCAGTTCCCGATACGCCGTAATCGCCTGAAGGGGATCACTTGCCTTAACTGAAATTTTAAATTGATCAAAATCCTCATCTTCCAAAATACGGGCATTCAATAAGGCACTTTCCACCAGTTGACGCTCCATTTGTTTGGGATAGCGTGCTTTAATCGCCTTTTCAACCGAACCGCCGTTCACCCCAATACGAATCGGCAAATGGCGTTCCTTGCATTTTTCAACCACCTTCCGCACAAAATCCTTAGAGCCGATATTGCCGGGATTGATGCGAATGGCTTGCACGCCATTTTCCGCCGCTTGTAGAGCAAGCCGATAATCGAAGTGAATATCGGCGACAATGGGAATCGGGGATTGCGGCACGATTTGTTTGAGGGCTTCCGCCGCTTCAGGATCAGGCACCGCCAATCGCACAATATCACAGCCCGCATCGGCAAGGCGTTGAATTTGGTAGATGCTTTCTTTGATGTCTCGGGTATCATTCACTAGCATACTTTGCACAGAAACAGGGGCATCGCCTCCCACAGGCACATTACCCACCCAAATTTGTTTCGTTTTGCGACGAGGTCTCCGTGTAGGGGGATTCCAGTCGCTTGCCATGGGGCTGTTATAGAGGTCATTGGTATAGTGGTAGCCGTCATTTTGATGCAGGGTGTCAGACATCTCAAGAGTCCTTTTATCTTTGTGTATCACAATAAGCCTATTATCACACAAAAATATCACCAAAACAAAAAACGCGCCCCGTAGGACTTGAACCCACGACATCCGGTTTTGGAGACCGACGTTCTACCAACTGAACTAGGGACGCATTTCAATTTTGAAGGAACTTACTTGGTTTCTTTATGCAGGGTATGTGTACGACATTTGGGGCAGAACTTGTTCATTTCCAAGCGTTCACGATGCACTTGCTGATTTTTGACGGTTTGATAATTTCGCTCTTGGCAATCGTTACATGCCAAGGTGATTTTTCGTTTTGCTTTTAAACCCATGAGGTGGATGCTCCGTCAATTTAGAAGTAGTATCAGTAGTATCAGTAAAAAAAAGTGTTTCGTCAAGCGTGGGTTTAAAGCCTTTAAGAAAGGGCGTATGGGATGCGTATTTTTGTGCTTTAATGGAGAGGAAGCATTCGCATTCAGGAGGCGTTGACCATGAGATTCATCGATTTATTTGCAGGCATCGGGGGCTTTCACTTGGCATTTCATCAGGTGGGGGGGGGATGGATTTAA
>CAZDMD010000064.1:0-10245 GCA_964506805.1 uncultured Vampirovibrionales bacterium
CTAAAATACAAAATTAGGGGCTGTCTTCAAAAAAGATGAATCATAATGGAGGCGAGACTGACCATACTGGCGAAATGCCTTGATCGCTTCTCATAACGAGTGGCAATACGCCGAAACTCCTTTAATTGCTGAAAACAATTTTCAATCAAATGACGAGTTCTATACACACCACGATCGTATTCCCACCGATTCTTCGTATTCTTCTTCGGAGGCACCACATACTCAGCCCCATAACGTTCAATAAAACGGCGTATGTCCACATCCACATAAGCCCTATCCGCACACCACGCACGGGCAGGAAATCGACTATAACGCTCGGGTAAATCTCGCCATGGAATACCTGTACGCAGGAGGTAAAAAATACCGTTGACGGTTTGTCTCAGGTTGAGTGGTTTACGTCCTCGTGTTTCTGTTTTTTGGGGGAAACGTCTAAAATTCGCTCCCATTGTTTATCTGTTAAGTCAAATCGCATAAAAATACCCTGTCAACTCTACATTACAAGTCTATTTTAGCAAAAACAAACGCCTTAAACTATTTGAAGACAGCCCCTAATGCCTCCGCTTGGAATGATAAAATTGTTACAATGGGCGTTACCTTTAAAAGCAGAAAAAGACTTTTACAAAACACATCTTTCCGTTACACTGATACTTAAATCATATCCATACTTTATAAAATAAAAGGATTCCTTATGAACGCTCAAAGTACGCCCTACGTTTATTTTAGAGGTCAAATCCGACCTGAAGCCCAAGCGGTGTTGTCCATTCGTAACCATTCCTTATTGTATGGCACGTCGATTTTTGAAGGGATTCGTGGCTACTGGATTGAAGATCAAAACGCCATTGCTATTTTTAGAGCCAAAGAACACTTTGAACGCTTGCTTTCAAATGCCAACATTTTTCACATGTCTATTGATGAAAGCGTCGAAGACTGCCTTGCTATTTTAGCGAAGCTGATTCGCCAAAACGGACACAAAGGAGACACCTACATTCGCCCCACCCTTTTTAAAGACGGCACTTCCATTGGTCCTTCTTTGGATAAAGACCCCACCAGTTTGAGCATTTTTACCCAACCCTTAGGGGATTACATCCCCACCGATAAAGGCTTACACGTTACCGTTTCCAACTGGAGACGCAATGGCGACAACGCCATTCCCCCTCGTGCGAAAGCAGGCGGTGCTTACATGAATACCGCCCTTGCCGTAACAGATGCCCGCCGTGCAGGCTTTGATGATGCCATTGTCCTCACCGAAGCGGGTAAGGTCTCTGAAGGGTCGGCGATGAACTTGTTTTTGGTGCGAAACGGTCAACTAATTACCCCTTCCATGACAGAAAACATTTTAGAAGGTATTACTCGTGCCACGATTATTGAACTGGCTCGAAAGGAATTGGGCTTAGAAGTCGTAGAACGCACGGTAGAACGCACGGAGCTTTATGTGGCGGATGAACTGTTTTTCTGCGGAACGGGGGCTCAAGTGGCAGGGGTTACGAAGGTGGACTTTCGCCCGATTGGCACAGGCGAAATGGGCGAACTCACGAAAAAAATACAGGCACTGTATTTTAAAGTCGTGCGTAACCAAGTGCCTCAATATCACCACTGGTGTCAAGTCGTTGAATTTTAGGTTGTATTGACTATAAATTGACTTCTGAGTAAATGCTCTAATTCTAAACGCTTGCAATTTCCTTTTTCTAATAAAGAGATAAGCTGTTTATACATTTCTTCATTATTAACGTTATATTGTTCAGTCTCTAGTCCATTTAATTTCAAGAAATAAAAAGTCGTCATAACCGCAACTCGTTTATTACCGTCCACAAAAGGATGATTATTGCACAGACTTTCCATTAAAGCAGAAGCTGCTTCGAATAAACTTTCATAATAACCTGTATTGGGTCGTTCCAAAGCAGAACAAAGAATGCCTTCATTTAGAAGACCTAGTGTTCCGCCATATAAGCGTAGTTGAATATCATGAATGAACAAGGCTTCTTTTAGCGGGACAAGCCTAAAGTACACTAAGCCAGTGCCTCATATAAATCACCATGCTTTAAAATATCTTGAGCCACAAATTGAAGAAAACTTTCACTCGCCCCTTGACTTTGGAGTAACTGAATCATTTGGTCTAAAGTTAAAAGTTTTTCGTTCACGATAGATGCCTCCTCTAAAGTAGCTTGCGACCTATTATTTGTGTCGACCGTTTTTTCTAAAAGTTTAGCAATCATCTTGAAATCCTTACCAATTTTAATTGTGTTATCATACAATAAGAGGAGATGTATGACAACTTATTTTTTACAATTG
The DNA here is from genome assembly GCA_964506805.1 of uncultured Vampirovibrionales bacterium. GTDB lineage: Bacteria > Cyanobacteriota > Vampirovibrionia > Vampirovibrionales > JAJTHC01 > JAJTHC01. The sequence goes on from CAZDMD010000064.1 coordinate 2,290, forward strand.
TCGTATATTTATTTTTTTACAGGATAAAATAATGGATGCCTTAGCCACTTATCACGCCAATGTGCAACAGTTGAACGAATGGGCGTATGCGTATTATGTGCTAGATGCCCCCAGCGTGGACGATGCCGTCTATGATGCGTTGTATCAACACGTTAAAGCCTTTGAAGCTGAACATCCCCTCATGGTCTTGCCTGAAAGCCCCACTCAACGGGTCGGTGACAAGCCCCTTGAGGCGTTTCAAACGGTGGAGCATCCTGTTCGCTTGTACAGCTTGGAAAACGCCTATAATGAAGGGGAACTTCGCAGTTGGTTTACCAAACTCACAGAAGTCGAGGCTTTACCCGAATGCGTCGTGGAAGGCAAGCTCGATTTGTCGCTTTCGGCATTTTCTTGAAGAAAATAAACTGGCTGAAGTCATTTTTAAAACCGTAAACGCCTATTTAGAAGACAAGGGCTTGGTATTGAAAAGCGGAACTATTGTGGATGCCACACTACTGGATGCCCCTGTTAGCAAGCAAAATGAAGCAAAGGCTCGTGATCCTGAAATGAGTTCGACGAAAAAGAACAACAAATGGCATTTTGGTGCCAAAGGACACATCGGGATTCAGGCGAATGGCAAGCCCATTATTCATTCTTTGGCGTTTACCACCGCCAAAGAAGCGGACATTAACGCTTTGGATTTCCTATTACATGGTGAAGAACAGGCGGTATTTGCGGATTCTGGCTACAGCAAGCGTGCGGACAAAGAACTGGCACGGGGCTTGGATCTGTATTATGGGGTGAATGATCGTGGGGCGCGTCAGTATCCATTGTCGCCGAGTCAGAAGAAGAAAAACAAGCGTCACAGTCGTTTAAGGGCGAAGGTGGAACATCCGTTTCGGGTGATTAAAGTGTTATGGAATCAATCGAAATTACGTTATAAGGGTTTAGAGAAGAATGCGAGTCGTTTTACGAGTTTGTGTGGGTTGTGCAACATTTATATGTGTCGTAAATTGTTGCGAGTTTAGGGAGTTTAAGGGGGTCTTGTCTCTAAAACGAGGCGAGATGAGGAAAATGAAGGAGCCTTTGGGGGATATTTCTAGTTTTCTCTGTTGAGTTTAAGCATTTAAGTTTTTCTACCCCTACAAAAAACCATTCCGCCCCCTTTTACAGAGGCTTCTATAGAAGGTTAGTCGTATCGAGTGAGGATGCTGTTCATCTCATCAAAGGCGAACTCAATCATTTCCGTCGTTTTTTTGGTGAGGGTTACATGTCCCATTTTGCGTTTGGAGCGTAGATCCTTTTTGCCGTATAAATGCAAGTTCAATCGGGGGTAGCGAGACAATAACTCTACCCAATTCGGTGAACGCCCGTCTTTGGGCCAACGATCGCTTAAGAGGTTCATCAAGCCAACGGCTTTGACGTGCATTTCCGCATTGCCTAAGGGTAAACCTGTTAAGGCACTGACTTGCTGTTGATACTGGCTCACATGGCAGGCTTCAATGGTGGCGTGTCCCGAATTATGGGGACGTGGTGCCAGTTCATTGACCAGCAAATGACCATCAGGGAGTTCAAAAAACTCCACACACAAAATCCCGATATACTTCAGCGATTTGACAATTTTTTTGGCGATTTCTTCGGCTTGAATCAGCGTGTGGCTTTGGGTATCGGGGGCAGGCATAATAGAGACATGAAGCACACCGTCTTGATGACGATTTTCTACCAGCGGATAACTGCGACGTGTGCCGTCAATCCCACGAGCCATGAGGATAGACACCTCTCGCTTAAAGGGAATGTAATGCTCTAACAAAAGCGGAAAGGCTTCACTGGCTTGCAAGCTCTCCCATGCCACCTTTAAATCGGCTAAGGATTCCACTCGTCGTTGTCCCTTGCCGTCATAGCCAAAGCGAGTCGTTTTGGCGATACAGGGTTGATGCCCCAAAGTCTCCCATGCCGATGCCAAGGCTTCGGCATGACGAATCACCACATGAGGGGCAACAGGAATTTCATTCGCCACTAAAAACGCACGTTCTAAGGCACGATCTTGACAGACGGCAATCGATTTTGATCCGGGACGCACCCGACACCCTAAAGACTCTAATGCCAAAAGTAAAGCAATGGGGACGGCTTCAAACTCCACGGTAACCGCATCGACGGATTGAGCAAAATCGGCTAAAGCAATTTCGCTTTCAAAGGGGGCATGAATGAATTTATCCGCCAAGCCTTTGGCAGGGGGATTTTCTTCAGGCGTCCACAACACGGTGGAATAGCCTCGTTGTTTGGCTGCCATTAAAAAATAGCGTCCGAGTTGTCCGCCTCCTAAGACGCCAAGCGTATGCTTTTCAGGGAGCAGTAAGTCCTCTCGATTAGGGCAGTGAATCTCTAAGGTTTCTGGTGAGCAGACGTGAGGCAGTTCATTTGCAGGCGACAGTAAACGTTTCAATGTTTCTTCCACATAGGTTTGAGCCTCTTCTACAGTATAGGTTTGTGGAGACATCTTAAATTCAGATAACATGGGATTGTCCTAAAAAATTTATTTGAAAAAGGTTTAATCTAAGTGAAGCGTGGTGTTAAGAACCTTACGGCTTTGTTCTTGACGAAACGCATGGAGTTGTTCTTTTAAAGAGTCATTACTACCGGCAAGCAGTGCAATAGCAAAAAGGGCGGCATTTTTCGCCCCTGCTTTACCAATGGCAAAAGTAGCAACGGGTACTCCTGCGGGCATTTGCACAATGGAGTACAGGGAATCTAAACCGTTGAGGGCTTGTGATTGAATAGGCACCCCTAAAACAGGTACAATCGTTTGTGCAGCAAGCATACCTGGGAGATGTGCAGCACCCCCTGCTCCTGCGATAATCGCCTGAATGCCTCGCTGTTCGGCTTGCTGGGCAAAATGATTCATCCAGTTCGGCGTGCGGTGTGCTGAAACAATCAAGCATTCATGGGGAACGCCAAAATCAGACAAAATCTGATGCGTTTCCTGCATCGTCTCCCAATCGCTTTGAGACCCCATCACCACCGAAACCAAAGGGGGGATGGCGACTTGTGGTGTTTTGGTAGACATTAAGTCGTGTTCGGCACTTAATTTGTAGTCATCATCAAAGGGCATAAATGTATCCTTTTTTATCCTGCAAAAATAGGTTGATTTGGACTCATTATAATAGCATGAAGTTTTTTTATTGCCTCCTTCTGCGAAGAAGATTTAGAAAGAATTAAGTTTTGAGTCAAACATGTAACAGTTGATTACAATTTTGAAATTAAAATCGATTTTTTCGTTTTATTATGATTATAACGGTACAGATTTTGAGATTGACGATATAAAAACACGGAGTCCTAATGACGGAACACACGAGACAAAACGCTCCACTTCAATTCAGCCCACCACCCGCTTTACCCATGTTAGCCCCTTCTGTATTGACGTTGCAAGAAAACTCTAAGCAGTCTTCTACAACGAAGTTCAGCAAAGCATGGTGGTTGCTATGGATGCTACCCGTTTTTCATTTTGCGATTGGCAGTCTATTGTCTCTGAACGTCGCCATGGCGGATTCCGTCCTCCCCACGATGGCGGTGAAAGATGCCGAAAGCAACGTCCGAATCGTTCGTTTGGTCATGGAAGCGGATGTCCCTCATTCTTCTTATGGTGAAGCACAACCGCAACAAGAAACTTGGATGGCGGAACATTCGCAAAACCCTCAAGATTATGAAGAAGCCGATGTGGCTCATTACTCCCCTATTTTAGAAAGTGCTGAACAAGATGCGATTTTAGTCCAAGAAATGGAGAAAATTGCGGGTCAACCTAAAACCAATACGCCCTTTCTATTTAGAAAAAAAGCGTCTCAAGCCTCTCACACGACGGCATCCGAAAATCCCTTTGCTCAAAACAAATCGGCTCGTTGGTCAACGGCACTACACCGCCCTTTGGCACGACTCAAACCCACGTCTCACTTTGGGCATCGCTGGGGAAGAATGCACACGGGTATTGATTTAGCCGCCAAAGCAGGAACACCTATCCTCGCTGCCGAAGCAGGGACGGTCGTCTTTAGCGGTCGACAAACAGGCTACGGTCAGTTGGTTGTGATTGAACATGATCATGGCATTACCACGAAATATGCCCATTGCTCCAAGCGTTTGGTGTCCGAAGGACAAGCCGTCGAACGTGGTGAATCGATTGCTCTCGTCGGTCAAACAGGACGCACGACAGACCCTCATCTTCATTTTGAAGTTTTGCAGGACGGTGAGCCTCAAAACCCGATCGCTCATTTGTAGGGAATGTTGTAGTCGTTTTAATAAAGGAATTCTGAGTCTTAATCTCGATTCAGCACTTTGCTTTGTCATACTTATAAAGATGCCTGTATGCTAGCAAAGGAAACGCTATGGATATTTTTGCCATTATCGGACTCGTTTTGGGATTTACCGCCGTCGTGGGAGGGCAAGTCCTTGAAGGCGGATCTATTATGGCGATTGTTCAACCCACCGCTTTTATCATCGTGATGGGAGGCTCCATTGGAGCAACCATTCTTTCCTTTACCCCCACTGAATTGAAAGACGGGGTAGGGACGCTTTCCCTTATTTTTCAAGGACATGCTCAAGATCCGAAAGCCATGATTAAGCTCTTGATTGAACTGGCAACAAAGGCTCGGAAAGAAGGGATTTTGGCGTTGCAAGGCGACATTGCTCAAATTGAAGATCCCTTCCTTAAAAGAGGTATGGAATTGATGACCGACGGCACGGATCCGCAACTGCTACGAGACATTATGGAAACCGAACTCACCGTCTATGAAGAAAAAATGGGGGCCGCAGCTAAAATGTGGGAAACTGCAGGCGGATTCACCCCCACAGTCGGGATTATTGGGGCGGTTTTGGGTTTGATTCACGTTATGGAAAACTTGAACGATCCCTCTAAGCTCGGTTCAGGAATTGCGGTTGCCTTCGTGGCGACCGTGTATGGGGTGGCTTTTGCCAATTTGTTATTTATCCCTATGGGCAGTAACGTGAAGTTTAAAACCAAGCATATCATTCATGAACGCACCATGATGATTGAAGGCGTTATGGCGATTCAAGCAGGGGAAAGCCCCAACTTCATTCAAGAAAAACTGAAAGTTTATTACCCAGAAATTGGGAAAGAACTTGATGCTGAATCGGGGAAAGTGTAAACTTTTTTATAGTCGTTTTCAGAGTTTTTTGTATAGACAATCTACAAAAAACTCTGAAAATGACTATAACTCTATAGACGCTTTAAAAAAGTGTCCTGCTTCCATACCTGCTAAGGCGTGTTCCAAGTCCTTCAACGCAAAAGATTCGCTGATTAAAGGGCGTGGGTTGATTTGACCACTCACCAGTAAGTCAAAGGCTTTTTTGACGTCGTGGGGGGTGTGATGAAAGAGGCTAAAAAGCGTGATTTCATCATAATGCAGTCGTTTGGTATCTAATGTAACCGTGCTACCACTAGGGCAACCTGCAAACCAATGCACTTTGCCTCCACGACGACACAGACCAACGGCTTTTTCCCACGTTTCAGGCAAGCCCACCGCTTCAATGACGACATCCCACCCACGCCCATGGGGGCTATGACGTTCTACGAGAACATCAGGAAAGAAACCGTCTTGAATGGAGATACTTTCAACCGCTCCGCCAAAGTGTTTTGCCATCTCTAACTTCATTTCGCTACGAGCCAGCACTGTTACCTTCGCCCCCAAGAGGCTTGCCACTTTGACAATCAGTTGCCCAATCGGCCCCACACCGACGACCACGACGTTATCCCCTGCTTGGATGCCGACACCTTCAATCGCTCGAATGGCAACCGCAAGCGGTTCTGTAAAGGCGGCGATTTCAAACGGAATATCATCGGGGATTAAATGGGTATTATAACGAGCAATGTTTTCAGGGATACAAATATAATCGGCATACGCCCCATTAAGCAACTTGAGATTTTCACACAGATTATACTGCGTTTTATCGCAAAAATAGCAGTCATAACACGGAGCTGAATTCGCCGCAACCACACGTTGCCCAACTTGCCACTGCGTTACATTTCCCCCTATATTTCCCTCTGTATTTTCCCCGACGGCTTCAATCACGCCTGCAAACTCATGCCCAAAGGGACTGGGTAATCTTCCCAGCAAAACAGGATGCCCCCGCCGAAAGCATTTTAAATCCGTGCCACAAGTTAAGGCTCGATGCACCCGAACCAGTAGCTCCCCTGCTTGTGGTTGAGGCACTGGCACTTGTTCATAGCGAATGTCTCGTGGGGCGTGAAACATCATGGCGTTCATGGTGTCTGGAATCGACATGAAAATTCCTTTTTGAATCAGACGTGAACTGAATCAGGCGTGAACGAAAAATCGTTTACACGGTCGCACCGCCGTCAATGGTAACGACTTCACCCTGCATATAGGTGTTGCGATCCGACACCATAAATACCGCAAATTCCGCCAAATCCGCAGGATTTCCTAAACGGCCTTTGGGTACCCAATCTTTGTAAATATCTAGCAATTTGTCAGGTAGCGAATGCCCTAAATCGGTGTTATACATGCCAGCGGCAATGGCATTGACGGTAATGTTAAAGCCTACGGATTCTCTAGCCAATCCTTTAGTAAAACCAATGACGGCCGCTTTGGAAGTGGAATAATGCACGGAAGTTGGCATGCAACGTTGTGCTGCAATGGAGGTGATATTGAGAATCGACCCCTTACGCTGTTTCATCATTTGTTTGAGAATAGGCTTGGTTACATAGTATAAGCCATTGACGTTGGTATCAATAATACCATGCCATGACGATTCTGTCGTGGTGGCGAAATTGTCTGCTTTGTTGATGGCGGCGTTATTGACTAAAATATCAATGCCTCCCCACTCATCCGTGAGTTCTTTGACCAAGTTTTTAATGCCATCTCGATCTGTTACAGAACACTTGAAGGCTTTGCCTTTCGAGCCATGAGCTTCAATCAAACGCAGGGTGTCTTGGGCGGCTTCATCATTGCTATTGTAGAGAAACGCTACGCTTGCCCCTTCACGAGCAAAGACATCACATAAGGCTTTCCCGATGCCCCGTGAGCCTCCTGTAATGACGACTCGTTTATCTTTTAAAAGCCCAGCAGAGGGAAACAGAGAAGAAGGAACATCTTGCGAAGTCATCATAGGAAAGCACCTTTTGTTCATTTTTTTTTAAGGGTATGATAAGCGACAACGTAGCACTTATCTCAATAATTTTATATAGTCAAAATAAAACCATAAACAGGATGTGTATGCAAACTTATAATTCTGATATTCATATTTTAAAATACAGGTAACATGACATATGACCCCACGACCCCACGCTTTGTTTATCACAGGGACGGATACCGATGTAGGTAAAACGTACATCACCACACAATATGCGAAACATTTTTTAGCGAAAGGAAAGCGGGTTGCAATTTATAAACCAGTGCAAACAGGGGTTCGCTGTTTTGAAGAAGGCGATGCGTTTCATTGTGCCAAGCAACTCCATTTTTCGCCTAACTTACATATTGAAAGCAGCTACTGCTTTGAAGCACCCGCGGCACCGAGTGTCTGTGAAGGATCTCACCTCATCGATTTTGAGGTGATTCAAGCCCGATGTCTAACTCTGCAAGCGGCTTACGATGTGCTGTTGGTGGAAGGGGCAGGGGGTGTCATGTGTCCTATTAAAGATACGCTCTGTATGGTGGATTTAATGGCGTATTTGAAGCTCCCTGCCGTTGTGGTGAGTCGTTATACCTTAGGGACTTTGAATCATTCGCTGATGTCGCTTGATAGTTTAAAGCGTCATGGGGTTCCTGTGTCGGAACTGGTGCTTTCAGAAGGGGGTACACCACTTTCTGAAAGCGTGAAAAACTCCCATGCCGTTCAAACGGTAAAGCAGGCAATTCAGCATTTTTATCCCGATTTAACGATTAGAGAAGAAGCACATCATATAGTCGATTAAAGATGTTTCCGAACAGTAGGCTAGACGAGGAGCCTAGA
>CAZDMD010000065.1:0-1880 GCA_964506805.1 uncultured Vampirovibrionales bacterium
TATAGTCGATTAAAGATGTTTCCGAACAGTAGGCTAGAAGATAATCCTAGACGAGAAGCTTAGATTATTTTGTGAAAAAGTTTAGAAAATGTGTAGACAGGCCTACATGACTGAACAAAATCATTGTAGCGACAAAGTATAGACATTGTGCGGGAATATATTTAATCGACTATATTAGCGAAGAAGTGCGTCAAGCCTTGATTGCAACACGCAAAACCATTTCTCAAAACTGGAGTATTGAACTTAAAAAGCCTTAAAATGAAACGCTTTTTCATCTTGATCTAACAAATCACTTGTTATAAGAACAGGCGTTAAAGTGTTAAATCCACTTGCTTTGGGTGGATTTGACTCTCCCAGGATTGTGGCGAGTTGAGCTTGCGATTCATAAATCGCTTGAACGTCTATCTTTGAAGTATCTTTTTGCTGCGGCAAGGTCAAGGCGAGATGATGAGCGAGGGCTTCTCCCACAATGGCGTTATACTGTACAATACGGCACGCCCCTTGAGCCAAGGGGCTGAATCCTGAAGAGCGTCCGATAAATGCCAAGTTCCGTAAGTCTACCGTATCATGCTTGGGTAAATGAGCGTGTAATCCCACATTAAAACAGGGTTTTGGCATGGGATGTAAATCAGGGTACGCCTGCCACGGATGAATCCCCCGAAAATCAAGCCAATAGCTAAATGTGCCGATACTTTCAGAGGCATGAACCCCGCCCTGAAAGAGTTGTCTCCCCGTTAAAGGAGATAACGCCTGTAAGCGAAAGGTCTGGCGGATATATACCTCTTCAGGGGGAATCAATTCAAGGGGGCTGATTTGTGTTAGCTCTTCTAAAAATCGACAAAAGGCGTGCATTTCGGCGTACATGGCAGGGGAAGGAGGCAGTCGTCCTTCCGAATAACGTACTTGTTCTTCTAAGGGCATCCGTGTGATGAGTCCGTTAAAGCCCAAGGTGCCATCTGAAAGTCGTGAAATGTTAAAGCCATCAATCCAAAAGGGAGCATCTTGATAAGCGACGTTATCGTCGTATCGCCAGTCATGGTAAGCCACCCCGATGATATTATTCAAAATATCGAGATAATCTGATTCCGCAGGGGCGTAAGTCGGGCGTTCAATCAACGTTTCACGTGCTTCTTTCGTCAACCATGGCATGTGTTTTTCAAGGAGCTGTGGCATATCCGCACGTTGACGTAAGGAGGCTTCTGCGTTTTGTAGTGCCTCCACCGAAAGATGCCGAATACGAAAGACGGGACTCACCCCTAAGGCAGAGGCGTTCTCTTCTGTGCCAAACACGCCCCCTAAGCCTAAATCCGCAGGTACACCTGCTTGACGAGCAAAAGTGGCATCGGGGGTGCTATCGATGTAAAAATCAGCGTGATAAACGGCTTGCGTTCGTTCGTCTTGTACGCCTGTTATCGTGAATTGCCCTATCTCGTTTTGTTTCGTCAAACATTTTAAAAAAGCCCCTGAAATAACTTGAACCCCTTGAGCTTTCAATCGACGATGCACCACCTCCGAAGCCGTTTCAGGATGTAGTGCCACTCGTTTTAAGCCAGCCTCTTTTAAGACGCTAGACATCATCGGGGGAATGAATTCGGGCGTTAAATCCATATAGCTTAAAGCCCCTCGTGTGGAAAGTCCACCAAGTAAACTCGTGCTTTCTCGTAATAGAATCACCGAAAGTCCGTGCCACGCCAAGACCAAAGCCGTGAGGCAACTTTCGAGTTCATCTCCTAAGATAATCACGGTAGGCGAATAAGACATGGTGTTATTTCCTAGCACAAAATAGTGAAAGTAATACGTTAATGCTTTTGAATACTATTTTAACATAGGGATGCTAAAGGACGTTTTTTAATATGGGCATATATTTTGCACAAGAAGCC
>CAZDMD010000065.1:1980-10042 GCA_964506805.1 uncultured Vampirovibrionales bacterium
ATGCCTGCTCCGCCACAACAACCCAATTTACCTCAGGGTACTAACCCACAGATGCCTAATCCCAATGGAGTTGTCCCCAATGCGGTAATGCCTGCTCCGCCACAACGCCCTAATTTACCAGGTATTAACACACCGCAAGCTCCCTCCATTGCGACTCGCACAGGGCGTTCTGCCAATCCTTCTATTGAAGAAGAAAACACCGCCATGACGGAGTATTTGCTTCATCAAGCGAAAGCCTTAAATGCCCCTGAAGAAGTCATCAATGGTTTAATGTATCGATTAAACACGGGTAACTTTGAAGTCGCCAATATCGATCCTTCCAAGTCGTTGAACATTACGGAAGAAGCCCCTCACGATGCGAAGACGAAACATCGTTTACTCACAAAAGCCATTGAAGAAATCAATAGCTCAACGAGCCCAGACGAAGCCATGCGGAAGTTTGGCATTCTGGCTCAAGAAGGAGAGGTGGCGGATTATGATGCTCGAACGCAAAGTTTCATCACCTATACCACCACCAAGATTGATCCGAAAAAAGCGAAGTTGCCTGACAGCGTAGAGCGTTACCAAGTAACACAAAATGTGATTCGTTTTGACGCCCAAGGCAGACCGACCGTTCAGACACGAGCCGTCAATGCAAAAGAAGTCGATCGACTTTCACAGCAGTTTGAACTAATTGATCCTAATCAAACCGCAAGTACATTTTCTAATGATGTCGCCTTGAAAGAACGCCTGAAAGGGACGCTGACTTCGCCTGCTTTTCAGAGTTCCTTTGACAATGCCGTAAAAACCGCCAACTTTAACAGTTTAGATGCCCAAGCCATTTATAATGCGTTACTGCCCCTTCAAAATACGATTAGTGCCACCTATAATACAAAAGGCGTAAAACTAGGCATTCAGGGGCAAAGTCCTGATGGCGGAGCGACGACTGCGTTATATGATCCCACTGAAAACACGGTGAACATTTATCTGCCTGCGATTGAAAAGCATCTCGTGGCAGGCACAGGGAAAGGTTTAACAGGTGAAGCCTTACAGCGTTATGTTTTGGCTCAAATCACAGCGACGCTTGTCCATGAAAATGCCCATGCAAGACAATTTCACGCCATTCAAAACCCGTCGCAGTTCGGCGTCAACACCGCTACCGACAAAAAGACCCTAGATTCACTCAAGCTCAATACGCAGATTTATAATGTACCTATTGTGAATATGGTACTCAAAGGCAATATGAATGAGTATGAACGGCAACCGCTCGAAGCAGGTGTAAAGCCCTTTGAAGATTTAGCACGAGAGATTCTGTTGCCACAATATAGTTGATTAAAGATGTTTCCGAACAGGAGCCTAGATTATTTTGTTAAGGAGTGTAGATAGACCTACATGACTGAACAAAATTATCGTAGCGACAAAGTATAGGCACTGTGCGGGAATATATTTAATCGACTATAAAATACCGTTCGTTAGTTTAGGTTAAGAAGTTGTGTCCAAAATTGACAAGTGGGGGGATATACACTACAATGAAGTGATGTGTCTATAAAGGTTTTTCCCTTTTGTGGTGAACGCCCTCGTCATCGTTCTCTTTCTGTTTGGAATAAATAGAAGTTTTTAAAGCACGATTTCGTTTGGATTTGTTTTTATGCTACTGGTGTTTAAGGATTAGGCTTTTTGTAGATGAAACCACTTAATTCACATTCAAAATGCTAAATCAGGAGCGACAAGCATCGTTTGGGTTATATAAGAAACGTTCTATTTAGGTATTATAAAGTCGTATTATGTCCATTTCGCACGAAAAAATTAACTATCATACTTTAGCCCAACGTGTTACGGAACAACGACAAGCTAACGTGCTTCGCATTCCAGAAAATTCAACCGATTCCTCCGAAAATGGATCTTCAGAGGAATCCTTGCCCACTTCAAGAAATGAAAGCCCCTTCTCTACGGAAAGGCATCTTGAAACGACCGCTAAAACACCTCCCCATTCAGATAAGCACTCTCATGGGTTGTGGCATGGGCATAAAAAAAAGCCCCTTACGTCCCACGAACCTAAAGTGGGTGTGCCTCCAGAGCTTGCAATACTGGGGACTGTGGGTTATGCGTCGACGTTTAATCCTGCTATGGCGGCAGGATTGGCGGCTAAAATTGATTCTCAATTTTTTTGGAACTTTACGGTTTTAGATTTTGTCGGTATGGCGTTCCCTCGTATCTCACGTTCTTTACAACGAGGTGCCTTGCCCTATGATCCTGAAAAAGACCCTGAAGCCCAAAAACGAGACGGCTTGGATCGTTGGTGGTACATTAAGCAACAACAAATCCACAATGCCAACTGGGCGAATTTGAAAGAAGAAATGTTACGAGAAATTCAGGCTGCTCCAGGATCTTTACTCGTGCCGACAATTGTCTTTAGTGCCTTGCCCTTGGCGAGTCGCTTCAAAGCCTTGAATTGGACGGGACGACGTAGTTTGTTGATGTCCGAAGCTAAAGCACGGCAGGAAAAAGAAAGCTGGTATCAGTTTTTAGGCTCTGGTGCGAAGCCACCGCATAATGCCACCGATACCAAGGGACTGCAAGCCCTTGGTTCAGGCTATGTGCAACATGTGTTTCAGGATCTGCCAGCGACTCATCGGCATCACCGTATGGATGTCCATTTCACCCCTCAAGGTACGATGGATCCCTATTTTCACTTGAGTCAGGGGCATTTAAAAACCTTAAAACAAGGCTTAAATCCAAGCGAATTGTTAGGCTTAAAGCAGGCTCTGATGCAAACCCCTCGTCTCAAGGGCAATACCTCCATCACGCTTAAAAATATCTCTTTAGATGAGGTGATTCATGAAATTGCCAAAGTGCAGGGGGAACTCCTGCATTTTGATGTCGAACATGGTTCAGCATCTTTATTTTTTAATTCGCAACGTCGCCAAGAACACGCCTTGTTGACTTCTAAAATGCAAGCCTTATACGGGATTGCCGAGCAAGCTGCCTTGCAAGTGAACGCCAAATTTTCGCCTGAATTAAGACCACTCAAGCAAATGACTCGACTACCTGTTAGGGTAGGGGATACCGTTGAAACGCAACCCTTTTTAGATCGTTTACGTCAAATCGATAAAGGACGAGACTTAATGGTATCCGCTTTAAACACCTTCACTCAAAAGCAAGGGAAAGGCGAGTTGAAAGACGCACTGGTGCAAGCCTTTGAACATATGAGAGGCACAAAATCGTTGGCGACTATAGGGTCGTTTGCGTGGATGATGGGCTGGATGTGGTATCTCGCACATGCGATTCAAAAAGGAGGTTTTTATCCTGCTAATCGATTGGTACTTTATAGTAACGGGAAAAAGCCAGAGACCTCTTCATCGAGTGAAACGTCTTCCACGACTCCCACTAACGACTTGAAAGGAGTGCAAGCAACGGCATGATGAGCTACTCTCCTAAATCGCCGTATCAAGTGAATCCTGTTTCGGATTTAATGAACCGTCTCTATTATGACGGCATACAAAAAATCCCAACGCAAGGCAAAAATTTTAGCGATACCTTGCACGCCAATGCACGTCAAAGCAATAACATTGCATCCAAAGTGTCTCAGCATTCGATTGCGAAAATACACTCACTTTTGACCAGTAGTGTGGAGTTCGTTAATTTTGAAAAAACACCCGAACTTTTTGGTGTGAACATCCCCAAGTTGCCGTTGACGTTTTTAATTCTAATGTTCTTTACTTCGATGATGCCTGCTCGTGTGCATTCTGAAATTTTAAGAGCGCCCACAAAGGATGAAAATCAAGATGGCAAGCCTGAAGGTAAAGATTATCGTGCGATTCGAGATGTCATTATCCGAGATGTCACCTCTATCTCGCTCTTCCTTTTTGCGTTAGATCCTGTGAATCACGCCTTATTACATAAGCGTCAACGAGACGGCTCCCTGTTTAGCTTAGGTAAAACGAAAAATCCGTCTTTAACACTGATGACCAACACCTTAAATCCAAGACGAGGAGAATCCTCGATTTCTTACCCTGATTTAAAACAAGTCTACTATCTTCATGCCCAGTCCCCTGAAACGTTTGCCAAGCTCGCAGGCATGCACAGCTCCAATAATAATATGCACCTCGCACTGGAAGAACACTTAAAAGGCTATAAGTTATGGAAGGCAAAGCCGAATCATTTTTTACATGTGTTGAATAATCCTAAAAGTAGTGAAGCCCAAAAGCGTCATGCCTCTTTTATGCTGAATGCCATGGACACCCTCAACACGCAAGGCAAGGGGATGCTGACGCATTTAAAAGCGATGAGTTCGCAAAAGAATCTCATGGAATTGAGTCTGACGACCGCCTCTAAGCGTCTACATCCTCAAGCATCTCATCGCCTGAATGAACAGCCAGACGCTTTGATGCGTCAACTTTTTGAGTTAAAAGGCTTAAAAACACAGGCAGATGTTCAAAACCTCGATGCCGAGTCTCTCAAAGCCATGGTGCAAAAGCATCTAACCGATTTGGGCAAGGCACTTGAAGTACAATCCTTGCAAGCACTGCCTCACGGACATGTCTTAAAGCCCGCAACGCAAACGCCTGAGTATCATAATTTTATGAAACAGGTACATCACGCCAGTCAAACAGGCGATTTAGAAGCGTTTCATCTCATGGCGGATAAAGCCCAGAATCATCAGCAGTTTATTGATGTCGCCACGCAAGCCGTGATGAAGCAGAAGCCTCAAGAAAACGGCAAAGCCTTAAGCTATTCGCAAGTCTTTAATTTGTTAAAAAATGAGCATTTTGGGAAATTAGAAGACACGGTCTCTTCTTTAAGAGCGTCTCAGAATTTGCTGGAAAGCCTCAAGGTAGGCGATACGGCCTCTTCTGTGGTGAAGCATTTGCAAGGGATGTATCATCATTCAGCCGAAGCGATGACGCATGTTGATACCTTAGATTCGCAAGTTAAGCGTCTACAAGCCGAAGGTAAAGAACACCTCAGTGCCAGCATGACGGTTTTTGGCAAGCGTATCGCTTTACCTGCTTTAGATTGGGCAAGCGATGTGCTTAAGTTGCAGACTTTTAAGCAGTTGGATGCTCGCCAACTGTTGTCTCGTACCGCAGAAAACATGCGTTCGCCTGTTGATTTTATGGGCTATATGTTTGTCGCCAGCGTGATTGGGTTTTTCCCTGTGTGGTTGAATCAAGTGGTAACTGAAACCGAATATCGACTCAACAAGGCAACGCAAGCCCCACCTCTTCGAGAAGAAAATTCCCATGAGCCGAAGGATTCCTTCCGTAAAGCCTCTATTTCTTAAGTGCTTGTAAAATGTCAGTTCCACCGTTATGGCATACGTCCTGAACAAGCGTTGAAATAAAGTCTGGTATTTCTTCAAAAGCGTTACGAGCCATCACCCCCTGCCGACGTACCTCTAAAGTCGCGTCAGGGTGAAGTAAATGCACAAAATAATGTAAGCCCTGTTCATCTATTTTAGCATAGCACCCTAAAGGGAGTTGACACCCCCCTTCCAATTCACGCATGACTTGACGCTCAAAGCGAACACAGATATTCAAATCAGGATTCGCCTCCCCCAACGCCTTAAAAATATTCGCCAGCGGATGTGTCTCTCGAAATTCAAGCCCAATCACGCCTTGTCCTACGGCAGGCACTAAGGCTGTTTCAGGGCAGAAGCGATGCGTAATAAGATGATGCAAGCCCAATCGGTTCAAGCCCGCCACCGCCAGTAGCGTTCCCTGATACGCCCCCGATTGGAGTTTTTTGAGACGGGTTTGGACGTTGCCTCGAATGTTGTGGTAATTCAAATCAGGACGCAAACGCTTCAACTGTGCCACACGCCTGAGCGAACTGGAACCCACAATCGCCCCTTGAGGCAAATCGTAAAACGAAGTTTGCCCGTCCGCTGAAATAAAGGCATCTTCGACAGCTTCTCGCTCCCCAAAGGGAATGACGCACAAGCCTTCAGGTAATTGAGAAGGCATATCCTTTAAGCTATGCACGGCAAAATCAATCGAGCCTGCTAGCAAGTGATGCTCCAATTCTTTGACGAAGACACCGTATTGTTTGGTTTTGCTTCCTGTTGAACCTGCTTCTTCTTGACTTAATTGCGAAAGCGTGGTGTCTAATTTTAAGTCTCCTATGGCTTTTAAAGGGCATATTTCAAATTGAATCCCTTGAAAAGCGGGCATTTTCTTGAGAGCGTCTATCACGCTAATGGTTTGTGCCATTGCCAAGGGACTATCTCGAGTCCCTACTTGAAGGAGTTTTGTTGTATTTGTGGGCATCATGGATATTAGGCTTCCTGTGAAGGCAAAACTTGCGACGTATTTCGTGTATATGGCATCACATGAATATCAAAAGGGGGACTTACGGGTGTTGGCGTTTGACTCAAGCTCAAGGGTTCTCGAGAGTAAGGAATGGGCTGAAAGAGTTCTCGTAAAATGCTTAAGTCTTGCACTTGGAAATGCCCTTGATTGATAATCGTACTGGGGCTATGGAGCAATCGTTGCACAAAGTCTCGGCTCCACATTTCAAGCACCTCTTGCCATTGAGAGTCAGGCAAGCGTTTTAGCTCTTCAAGATTCAAAGCATGTTGCGTCAAATACTCTTCATGTAAACTTTCTACAAAATCTCGGAGATGTTTTAATTCTGCTTTACAAGCGATTTTATTCAAACAATTTGGCAAGTGAGCTAAGGCTTTTTCAATCAAGCCTTCGGCGGTTTGACGCAAGCGAGCCTCCTTTTGCGGATCAAAACTTGAGAGTCCCACCAGTGCATCGGTATCAAAGACTTGAATATGAGGATACCGCTCCGCTACTTCGGGACACACATTACGAGGCACGGAAATATCGTAAATACTCATCGGGTGTTGGACGGACTTAAACTGTTCAGGGAAAAACAAGAGATGAGGTGCTCCTGTTGCCACAAATAACAAATCCGCCTGCGTGATGGCATCAAGGGCGTTTTCCCAAGTAACACCCGCGAAAGAAAAGCGTTCTTCTAGCTCTCGTAAACGCTCCGCACTTCGATTCACAATCGTTACATGGTGTCGAGATTCCAACGGTATGTGTTGATTGAGATGCTCTAAAATCAAGCATGCCATTTTACCGCCTCCCACCACCACGATTTTTTTGCTGTGTAGATTCGGGTGATGAATGAGGGCTAAATCAATGGTTGACTTACTAACGCTCGCATCTCGACTGGCAATACCTGTTTTGCTTCGTACTTTTTTACCCACATTCACCGCTTCATAAAACAGGAGCTTGAGCCTTTTGGACATCGGATTTTCGGCAGTATGAGATGCTTGAGCCGTTTCTAAAGCGGTTTTGACTTGAGCGAGGATTTGCCCTTCTCCTAGAATGAGGCTATCCAAACCGCAGGCGACTCGGTAGAGGTGTCGAGGCACCGCTTCACCGTGAAGGGTAATCACCGCTTCACTTTTCAAAATACTAGGATCAATCCCCTTTTCTTCAATAAAGTGATGGCGAATCGAAAGTTCCGCATGGCGTGGGTGGGTACATAAGGCGTAGAGTTCGACTCGATTACAAGTGGTTAAAACGGCAAGTGAACGAATCCCTGTTTCTTCGGGACTTTGGGTCAACTTTTGAATCACGTCGTGGACTTCATGGTCTTGAAAGTTAAACGATTCACGAATATCCAAGTGAGCGGTGGTGTAATGTACCCCCACCATCAGGTAATCGTTATACAAAGTCGCCACCGTCGAAGAATCTTTTGCCACGTCAAACCTTCCAGACTTCATCCTGCCATTCAGACTTTTTTATTTTATCACAGGCAATATCAAAACTGTAACAATTCCCCCATTTCTCCTTAACACCTGACGTAATAGAGGTGCTTCCAATTGTGAGGGGTTTTAAGCCATAATATAAGGCTCGCTTCAAAAAACGTAAGCCTTCGGTGAACCATGAACACAAACTTCTTTTTTTCAACCGTCGCCGTGGTGCGTAACGCCGCACCCAAAGAAACACACCCATACAACCTAATAGACACCACCAACAATAAACGACTCAAACGATCCGCATGACGTATAGTCGATTAAAGATATTCCCGCACAGTGCCTATACTTTGTCGCTACGATGAT
>CAZDMD010000066.1:0-9994 GCA_964506805.1 uncultured Vampirovibrionales bacterium
TAAACTCACCAGGGGCCTCTTGTCGAATATAGAGAAGATGCTGAATGGCCTTCTGCCCGCCTTCCGCGGTGTTGAGCTGAATGGCAAATCGAGACAACTGCCGATGAGCCTCCCAATCCTTCGGGGTTTGGTTCAAATACGCCTCATATTTGGCAATCGCTTCAGGATATTTTTTTTGAAAACCCAATAACTTGGCAAGCCGAGACTCCACATAGCCATATTGTGGATTCTTCTGCAAGGCGATGTCATAATTATATTTGGCAGAATCATAATCTTGCTTTTGTTCGTAAAGCGTGCCGAGCGTAAAGTAAACGCCCGCATCTTTCGAGTCTAGCTGAGAGGCTCTCGTATAGGCTTCAATCGCTTGATTGATTAAGCCTTGTCGCTGAAAGACTTCGCCTAAACTGATGTAAAGCAGAGGATCAAAGGAATCAAAGGTAATGGCTTGGTGCAACGCCATTTCGGCATCTTTTAGTTTATTTTCACGAAGGGCAAGACGTGCTTTTTGATGCCATTCAAGGGCTTGAGGCGAATAGGCTTGTGCAGGCATCATCATCGAAACGCTCAACATGAAAGAAAAAAGCAAGGCAAGGGGATTTTTGAGTGGAGTCATGGTAATGTCCTTTATCACCGTAGATACATATTTTTATTATACGCTTGATACGCCAATGGGTCTATCTCTATTTTTACGTTTGAATTATGCTATAGACTCTAAACACTGTACAATGCACGAGGTCTTTATGACGCATCAAACCGCCCCTGTGGTATCTTACACGCCTTCCCCTGTTAGCTTTCAAGACATCCCCATGCCGACCTTGCCGTCAGGTGCTGCGATTATTCAGTGTGTCGGGGCAGGGCTTTGTGGCACAGATGCTGAAAAAATCGAACAGCAAAAAGTCTCGGTTGGCACGGTGTTAGGGCATGAAGTCGTGGGTAGAATTCACCAACTCGACTCGGATTATCAAGGGGATTTGAGCGTCGGGCAACGTGTGGTACTGGCTCATCATGTGCCTTGTGGGACGTGTCATTTTTGCGTCAATGAATCCCCCAGCATGTGTGAACAGTTTAAGAAAAGTAACTTGTTCCCCGGAGGCTTTGCCCCGTATTTTAATGCCAGTGCCGAACATCTTCAGCATACCACTTTTGCGGTTCCTGCTCATATTTCGGATCGTGAAGCGGTATGCCTAGAGCCGTTGGCTTGTGTCTTGCGTGCCATTCGTCGCACGCCTCTGGCAAAAGAACAGGGGAGTGTCGCAGTCATTGGCTTGGGATTCATCGGTTTACTCACCGCTCAAGCCTTAAAACTTGAAAGGCAAGCGGTTTTAGGCTTTGATTTGAATCCCGCTCGACTCGCCTTGAGCAACACGCTTGCCTTTGCCGATTTAGCGGTGCATCCCACGGAACACGAAAGTGAGTATCAGGTGTGGCTATCTCAACAAGCCGTTCAAAAAGTAGATGCGGTCTTTTTGACGGTGGTCAATCCCCAGACGCTTGCTTTGGCTTTACGCCTTGTCCGCAATGGAGGCACACTCACTTTAATGGCGGGTAATTCGCACGGCGAGATTTTAGATCCTGCGACTTTGTACTACCGAGAAATCAACGTCGTTACAAGCTATTCCCCTGCCTTGCAGGATTTACAACACGCCAGCACACTTTTATTTGAGCGAAAAATAGTGGTGAATCCGCTGATGACCCACCCCATGCCGATTGAAGCCTTCAATGAGGGGCTTCAGCTATATCGAAGCGGTGAGGCGATTAAGGTCTTTTACAGCTATTAAAAAGCCAAGCCCTCCTAAATAGAATCTTGTGTTAAAATAACAATCGTGCCAGTGAACAGTCGTATCAGTATCTAAGGATGTGTTGTCTTGAACTCACCAGTAGCCACAGTTGCAACAGAAATACCCAATGCTCCCAAGCCGTTTAGAAGGCTGGCTCAACTGCTATGGGAAGATAAAAAAGACTTGGGACTTCTGCTGGTTTATGCACTGTTGAACGGTGTATTAACGCTCATTCTACCTGTGGCGTCTCAAGCCTTGATTAACATTATCGCCAGCGGTGTCTTTCTTCAACCCTTGATTGTGCTTTCGATTTTGGTGTTTGCAGGTTTGCTTTTTGCGGGTTTGATTCGTATCATTGAAATGAACTTGCTTGAAATTTTACAGCAACGTCTCTTTGTCAATATCTCCTTGTTTTTAGGGGGGCATCTCCCCACCATTGATACCAGTCAGTGGGTGCTAAGTTATCCGCCTGAACTGGTGAATCGGTTTTTTGATGTGATGACGATTCAAAAGTCTATTGCCAAATCGATTATTACCTTTCCTGCGGCGATTATTCAAATTATTATTTCGCTATTTTTTATGGGATTTTATAGCTCTTATTTTTTGATGTTTAACATCTTTATTTTGGTAGCGTTTGCTTTTTTTGTGATTCTCGGCAAGAATGCGGTGGAAACCAGCCTAATGGAATCCAAATACAAATATAAAATGGCTCATATGTTGCAGGATATTGCTCGATGCCATATTGCCTTTAAAGTCAATATGGGCGTGAATTACAGCCTCAATAAGGTGGATGACCTTTGCCAGCATTATGTACAAGCCCGACGCAAGCATTTTGACGTGGTGATTCGTCAAGCCACTTGGAGCTATGTGATGAATGCAGTCGCCACCGCAGGCTTGCTGACGATGGGTGGATGGCTCGTCATGCAACAAGAAATTTCGCTTGGGCAACTTGTTGCGGCGGAATTGATGATGCTCCTCATGATTGCGGCTGCGAATAAAATTGTAACGAATATCGAAAGTTGGTATGATTTACTGACAGGTTTAGATAAACTAGGCTTTTTAACCGATTTACTCGCCGAAGATTATAAAGGGGTGGACTATATCCGCCAAAAAAATGGGGTGGAATTGGTTTTATATAATGTAGCATTTAAATATCCGCAACAACAACGCCCTGTCTTTCAAGATTTAAGCATGCGATTTAGCAAAGGGACGCATACGGCTATTGTGGGGCCGAATGGGTGTGGTAAAACCACCTTAACCGAACTGCTTTTTGGTATTTTAAAACCTGATGCAGGCCGCATTCAAGTGAATCAACAACAACTGAGCGATATGAACATTGAAAGTTTTCGTGTCTGTACGTCGCTTGTGGAAAGCCCGAATAGTATCTTTTTTGGCACGATTCGAGATAACATCCTTATGGGGAGAAGCACCATTACAGAAGCGGATCTTCAAATGGCATTGGAGGTCTCTGGACTGGATGCTATCGTGGAGGCACTTCCCAATGGTTTGGATATGATGCTTGAAAGCGAAGGCTTGAATATCTCGGCAGGGAAGCGTCAAATGTTGATGCTGGCTCGTGCCATTGCCCCTCGTCCTGAACTCTTGGTCTTAGATGAAGCCTTTCATCATATTGATGCCCCCACCCGTCGCCGTATTTTGGATCGCATTACCTCGAAAGAATTTTCATGGACGCTGATTGTCATCACACATGATCCTGAAGTGTTGAGTCGTTGTGCTTATACCTATGTGTTGTTTGACGGTGAAATTGTAACCAAAGGCAAACCCAAAGATCTCGCCAAGCAAAATGACATGGTTTTTCAAAGTCTGTTTCCGAATTTTATAATGGGAGATTCTGACCGCTAATGCCCATTATGACGACAAAATCCCAGATTGAAGTGCTAGAAAAAATCCAAAATGTAAAATCGACCAAAATGGTTACCACGTCTCGAGAGATGTTGTTGCTTTCCGTGGCGTTGGTGATTACGATTGTCGTGGGAACGGTGGCAATGGCTTTCACGCCTTGGCAGCAGTCCGTTTCAGGGGTCGGGGAAGTCAGCACCTTAAACCCGATGCACCGCCCTCAAACCGTGCAAGCCCCCATTGATGCTCAAATTGAAGAGTGGCTCGTCAGTGAAGGCGAATGGGTCAAGGAAGGACAACCCCTCTTACGACTCAAAGAAATCAAAGCCTATTACTTAGATGAAGAGCAGCTGGATCGAATGCTGGCTGTTAGGCAGGCTCAAGAAGAGCAGGTGCTAGCGGCTCAAAATACCATTGATGCTCTTGTCTCTCAAAAGCGAGCTACCTTATCAGGACGAGGCTTTGCCGTGCCATCTGCCCGTGCCAAGCAGGAAGAAAGTTTGGCTAAAATTCGTTCCGCCGAACAAAAAGTACAAGCCACTCAAAAAGAATACGAAATTGCCCAGTTTAATGAAGCTCGAACACGCCGTTTGTATGCCGATGGCTTAAAAAGTAAACGAGAACTTGAATTGGCTGAAAACACCCTTGTGAAGACACGCAGTGAGTTCACGGCAGCTTCTGCGGATTTGCAAGGGGCGAAGCAATCTTTTAGCGGGGCTACTTTTGACGTGGGCAAGGTGGATGTCGATGTCAGTAGTAAAGTGGCTGAAGTCGAATCTAAACTGGCTAAAGCGGAACAAGATTTAGCCAAAGAATCCGCCGAACTGGTGAAGTTAGACAATGAAATTGAAAACTTACGAGTGCGTCAAGAACAGCGTACGATTGTTTCCCCTGTGCATGGGCGAATGGTCAGAACGAGCGTCTATGGTGCAGGACAAACGGTAAAAGAAGGCGAAGAACTTGCTGTTGTCGTCCCTGATGCAGGCGATAAAGCCGTTACCTTGTTTATTACAGATGTCGATGCCCCCTTGTTGTCCATTGGTCGTCAAGTGCGTTTACAGTTTGCAGGCTTTCCAGCCGTTCAGTTTTCAGGTTGGCCTCGTGCGTCTAAAGGGACTTTTGCAGGGCGAATTTCAGTCATTGACGTGGTAGATGACGGACGCAATCGCTTCCGTGTGTTAATTGAGCCTGATATTGTCGCCATTCAACACGGTAAAGAAGAGCCTTGGCCTGAAGACGAGCATTTACGCTACGGTACACAGGTGCTAGGTTGGGTGATGTTAGATCAAGTACCGCTTGGCTTTGAGTTATGGCGTCGATTCAACGGTTTCCAGTTGAACCTGCAGGAAAAGCCACCACCTGTCAATAATGCACTAGAAAATGCCAAAAAAGGGTCGCTCCCCATCGAAAAAAATGGCAAGATAGGCGGTAAAGATGAAAGTCCGAAGTTTGGAGGCATTAAATCCAATGCTAGCAAACAGAAATAGTGCTGTGATAAGCCTCTCTTGGCTCATCTTCTTGGGGATGCTTGGCTTACCTTCACAATCCCTTGCACTTAGTAATCCCTTTAAAAATAAGGCTGATTTAAGCCCTGTCGTGTTGGAATCGGCTCAAAAACCCAAGATGCAATCTCTCACGCAACTCACCGTGGATGCTGAAAAAGGTCTGCAATTACGAGACGCACTGCAGTGGGTGAAGCAAACACACCCCGATTTACGCTTGGCTCGTCTTAAATTTCAGCAGGCGGAAGCCAAGCTCTTGGCAACTCAAGGGGCGTTTGACCCTAAGTTTTCAGGGGATTTGTACTATAAGCGTTATAATAGTTCCACAGAGCCAGGTAAGGAAAAAGATAGTATCGTCTCAGATTCTGCTGTGAGCGTCTTGACCCGTTACGGCTTGATTTTGGAAGGGGGCTATCGTTCTGCTCGTGGGGATTTGTCGTCTACCGTGCAACCTGTGGGTGAAGGCGGCGAATACTATGCCAACGTCATTATGCCCTTGTTGCGGTATCGAGGCGTAAACCCTTTTAACATTGCGGAAAAAAAAGCGGTCTTAGCACTCAAGCAAGCGGCGTTGGAACTGCAAGAAAAAGAACTGGCGGTTCAAGAAAAGGCAGGCGAAGTCTACTGGGAATGGGTGGCGGCTAAGCGTCTACAACAAATTAGCCAACAACTGCTAGACTTAGGTAAAACCCGCGTGAGTCAAGTCCGAAAACGTGTGGATGCAGGCGATTTACCTGAAATCCTTTTTATAGAAACGCAAAAAGAGGTGCAGAAGCGCCAAGCCCAAGTCGCCAAAGATACGCTTTCATTACAAAAAGCCAGTATTAAACTCAGCCTCGCCTTGTGGAATACAGAGTTAAACGACGGGCGTTTGAACATTCTCCCGACTTGGACGCCGAAGGAAGGCAAGCTCCCGACACCGCAGGCGATTGAATCTGCTAAAATGCAAGAGTCGGGGAAATTGGCGTTGGTGAGGATGAATCCGCAGTTGTTGACGTTTCCTTTGAGTCAAGATATTGCCAAGCTGGAAGTGGATTTAGCCAAGCAGGCGTTCATCCCCAAGCTGGATGCTTATTTGAGTCCCAGTGTACAAACAGGAGCGGAAGGCATAGGACCCGCCTTAAAAGCAGGCGTGAAATATGAAATTCCCTTGAGAAACCGCTTGGGACGTGGGAAATTGCGTATTGCTGAACTCGATGTGTTAGCAGTGGATATTGAATACGCTTTAGCCTATCAGCGACTCACCGCTCGTTTGGAACAGATATTGGCGGAAATTGAAGGGCAGTATGCGATTTACTTGGCAAGTCGAAACGAATGGCAGACGAATCAGGCGTTGGAGCGTGGGGAACGCATCCGTTTTGAAATGGGGGATAGCACCTTGTTTGTCCTGAACATTCGAGAGCGTGAAACGGCCGAAGCCTTTCGCAAGGTGATTGAAGCCGAACAGGCGTATCACCAAGCTATTTTGAACTATCTCATTTTAACCGTCCAGATTTAGAACGATTGTGAGAAACCCATTATGCAGATTTTCAACATTGTCGCCAAACGCTTACTATGGTTGCCCATTAACCTTGTGTTGGTGTCTCTTCTAGGCTTTTTTTTGATGCGATACGCCTTTAGCATCGGCCCGATTGATGTGCCTGCTCCGTGGACGAAGGCGGGTGTGGTGCGTCTTGTTGAAAAAATTGAGTTGCGTCAACCGATTGATCCGCTGGCGGAAATGAGGCAAAATCCACAAATTAGCCCCCAAGCCCTTGAAAAAGAAGCCAAACGCCTCGCACTGGACAAGCCGTGGTACATTCAGTATCAAAACTGGTTACTGGGCTTTTTGCAAGGCGATTTAGGGCGTAATAATCGGGGGGAATCGGTGGCGTGGTTGTTGGCAAAAGCCGCAGGCTACACCTTGCTTTTAAATGTCTGCGTGATTTTAGTTACCTGGATTCTGGGTGTGCCTTTGGGGATTTTGGCTTCGGTGCAATACGGCAAGTGGGGGGATCAACTCTTGGCGTTTCTAACGTCGGTGGCGTTGTCTCTGCCTGCTTTTATTTTGGCATTGCTTTTGGGAGTCAAAGTCGTGGAAACAGGTATTTTACCCTATGGCGGTATTGCCAGTCCGCAATCGTTTCAATGGCCGATTGGGCAACAAGTCGCCGATGTCGCCCTGCATTTGATTTTACCTGTGAGTGTTTTAGCGTTTGGGGGGATTTTTTCAATGCAACGATTGATGCGTGCCAACTTGCTTGAAATTTTGTCTAAAGACTACGTGTTTACCGCTCGTAGTCGAGGGATACAGGAATGGCAAGTGATTTGGAAACATGCGGTTCGTAATGCGTTGAATCCCTTGGTTACGATTTTAGGCTTTGAATTTGCGAGTCTCTTTGGAGGGGCGGTCTTGGTGGAGACGGTGTTGGGGTATCCTGGGATTGGGTTACAGATGTATCAAGCCGCCATGGCAGGGGATGCGAATATGGTCATGGCAAGTCTGGTACTTTCTAGCATTATGTTGGTTTTAGGCAATGCTTTGGCGGATGCGTTACTGGTGGTTTTAGATCCCCGCATTGTATAGTCTTTTCAATAATTTCCTGTACAATGTCTATACTTTGTCGCTACGATGATTTTGTTCAGTCATGTAGGTCTATCTACACATTTTCTAAACTTTTTCACAAAATCATCTAAGCTCCTCGTCTAGCCTATTGTTCAGAAAACTCTTAAAAAGACTAATATGAGCTTACAGAGAAAGTCCGTCAAAAAATGGGGTTTGAATTGTGCTTTTCTTTGTGTTATCTTTGAGTCAACTGATAAGATAAAAGGACATACTCGCATGAATACGCCTCCTCGATTTAAACGCATTCTACTTAAAATTAGTGGTGAAGCCCTCATGGGCGATCAAGGTTTTGGTATTAAGCCTGAAGTGGTTGCCAAAATTTGTGAAGAAATTAAAAATGCCAGTGCCTTAGGCGTTGATATTGCCATTGTAGTCGGAGGAGGTAACATCTTTCGAGGCGTACAAAATAGTACCAAGCTCGGCATGGACAGAGCCGCAGCGGATTATGTCGGGATGACAGCTACTATCTTAAACGCCCTTGTGCTACAAGGCGTTTTACAGAAAAAAAATGTCGAAAATCGGATGATGACCGCCATTGGTATGGATCGTGTCGCAGAACCTTATATTCGCAAGCGTGCCATTCGCCACTTGCAAAAAGGGCGTGTCGTGGTGTTCGGAGGAGGCACAGGTAATCCCTTCTTCTCAACGGATACCACTTCCGCTTTACGAGCTGCGGAAATCAATGCGGATGTCATTCTCATGGCGAAAAATGGCGTAGATGGCGTTTACGACAAAGACCCCAAAACCCATGCGGATGCGGTGAAGTTTGATCGCTTGACGTATGATGATGTCCTGCGTCGCAACCTTAAAGTCATGGATCAAACCGCTATTTCCCTTTGCAAAGAAACGAATCTACCAATTATTTGCTTTGATTTTAACGCCGATAACGCCATTTGTGGCTTATTGCAGGGTAAGCAAATCGGTACGGTGATTGCCTCTGAATCTTGGGATGCTTAATTTGGAATCGTGAAATAGCTAATATAAGCGTTTTCATCTCGAAGTAAGGCTTCTCTGAGCTGTGAGTGCTTCAGGTTCACATCCGCACGATGTTGCGTTTGAGGGGCATACTTAAATCCGCCTCGCACATCGGAATTTTTCAAGTCCCATGAGTTGCCTTCATAATCTAATGCCCAAGCGTGAAACGTACCCACGTTAGAATGCCCTGAAACGGCACTGACGACTCCTTTTTGTTTGGCTAAGTTGAGTGCTTCATCACTTGCCATCATATAGCCCGCATCTAAACCGAATAGCTCGCTATACACATCATGCGTGTAGCCACCTGTTTTTTGCTGATTGGGGTGCTTTGTAAACCAAGCTAGCTCTGTCGCTAAGGATAAATCATTCATCGGATTATTACGGTATTTTTGACCCCGATACTGCTGTAACTGAGATTGAGTAATTGTCATTTGTTGACCGTCTGCCCAGTTAAACGTAAAGTCCCCTGTTCGAGCATCCACATGAATGGTTTCATTCATCCGATTCATCAACCAACCTGTGGGATCTTCATCACGAGTCGCTTTCACAAGGCTATTTAATCCCGCATGAACGAAGCAAGAGGCAATATCAGTGGATTGTTGATCGGTTAAATTCATGGCAGACATTAAAGATTTCAAATAATTTGTGTTGATTTCAGGCGTTTGAGCTGTGTTTTGGGTGATATTTTCGGGTCTTGAAGGGGCTTGTGTTTGAGGGGCTTCCCAATCATTCATGTACTCATAGTCAGGCACAAACCTCGCAGGATTATTCCTTTGAAATGGTGGATACGAAGGAGGCGGAGGAGGAAATCCTCTGTAATTAAAAGGTGCTGGTGTAAAAGGATGTCTTGGTGCTACATGGTGAAAAGGCGTTGGAGACTCCATACGAGACGGATGCTGATAGTGCAAATTAGGTGAAAAATTTGCCATTCGATTAGATGAATAGGCAAATCCCATTTGATTTCTAGTATACATCATGCGTTTCAATGTCCTATATCTGGAGTCAAACTAATTTACTCAATAAAGTATCGATCTTCTTTAGAATTGACTTTTTGAAAAAATTGTTACATCTTTGAGAATCCGCATAAAAAAGAATGATGTGTAACAGAATGTAAGGTCTTCTCAATCTTTCAAGCCAAATTTCGATATAGTCGATTAAAGATGTTTCCGAACAGTAGGCTAGACGAGGAGCCTAGATGATTTTGTGAAGGAGTGTAGACAGACCTACATGACTGAACAAAATTATCGTAGCGACAAAGTATAGACACTGTGCGG
>CAZDMD010000067.1:0-9993 GCA_964506805.1 uncultured Vampirovibrionales bacterium
GCAGCGGTACTGTCATAAATATCCACTTGATTTGCACCTTCTTAAATTATTGTTCTTGAATCACGCCTTTTAACTGCTGATTGATTCGGCTTTGAAAGGCAATTAAGGATTGAAACTTGCTGGTGTTTTTCGTCATCGCCACCATTTCACGTTCTAAATCCACCCCATTGCCGTCATTACGATACTTAAAGCTGGTGTTGATTTTAGGCGTAATCGGGCTAGAGGCAACCTCTCCTGCCCCTTCATAGGCACTTTGCCCGAGTCGTTGCTGTAGTAAGACGCTGGATTCTCTGAAATTAAAATGTAGGGGATGCGTCGCCTGCAAGGCAAGAGATTCTTGATTAGAGGCAGTAAACTCTCCTGCACCATCGGCATGTTGAGCCTTGTGAACGGCACGGCGAAGGTCATCTTGAAAGTCGACTTCTCGGTGATGATAGTTGGATGTTTCCGCATTTGCAATGTTGGAGACGATGGCTTTTTGTCGAGCGTAATGCCCATCTAAACTTTTCGCCAACACATCGCTGGTCAGCGTGCGAAGGATTTCCATAAATTGTCTCTCTCTCAACTCTTAATCTAGGAGCTAGTGTTTCTAACCCTAAGTATGACGAAGTTCTCTTCGTTCTTCATTCACCTTTAGATTGATTTACGGCTAGAGGCTTTATTTCATATCAAACTCTAGCCAAAACCCTAAAAAAAAATTATGATAGAAGAGATAAACTATACGGCACAAAAGGAGCAAGCCCCTTGAATCTCAATCGCATTAACTGGCATAATTTTTCTCTCACTCCTTTGTCTGTGGATTGGTGTACTTCTCTTCCGTCTCAATCCGTTTTCTCTGTGCCTCTTGCAGAAGCTGAAACCTTAGAACTTGGGCAATTACTCTTGGTGGAAGATACCCAAGCCCGTCGCCAGATTTTGAGTATTCAACGCCTTGAGCTTGAAGAAAGTAATCCTACTCATCCCGTAAGGGTTTATATTCGTTCGGTATGGGGAAAAATGATTTTAAACCCTGTGGCGATTTATCGTCTTTCCACAACACAATTGGCCGCTGCTCTTTTAGATAAGCCTAATGCCCCCCTGATTGAATCCAGTTTTCCTGCCTTGCGTGTATTTAGTAGTGATTTGCAGGGAAGCACCTATCTTAAAGCGGATGATGAAGAGGCGGCTTTAGATTTTCTAATCACGCTACTTTTAAATGCCAAGCAAGAAGGGCTTTCAACCTTTTTGATTGATCCTTACGGTATTTTCAAACAGCTGGCTTTACCTCATCTACATATTGTGGAATTAGGACGTACGCATGGTTTTTCAGTGGAAGCCTATGGCGTGGAGCGACTATTGGAATACTGTATTGAACAATTACCCGCTTCGCAACAGGCTGAAGCATGGCGGCAGTGGCAGGCTTGTGCCAGTCAGCGTGTGTTTCGTGTACAAACCCTAAGAGAATTAGAAGAGTTGTTTCTTAGCACTCATAGTGGCTTATTGTTTCGATTGTTAAATCAATTCAAGCAGCATCATCTTTTTTGTGAAGGGCAACATCAAAAAGCCTTTCATCTCATACAAGAAATGAGTCATGCGGAACAACAGCATAGCCTCTTGGTGCTGGATACTTCAAGTATTTCGATTTCGCTTCAGTCGTGGGTGTGGTTGCTCTTGACTCACGCATGGCGAGGTGGAATGATGCCCTTAAACAGCCTAATGGTGGGCTACATCAATCGCCAGTTGGCGTTGCCTGATGCCGTTCGTTCAGCGGTAGAAGAGGCGGTGGCACAAGGCTTAAATGTGGCGATTTCGTCTCCTTTACACGCCACAACAGAATCTTTTGCTACTTTAGCACAGGCTCATGCGTTTTCTTTAAACACCTTTGAAGGCACGTTGGGTTTTCAGAGTCCCTTGACGCAAGGCATACCGTTGGTGTTTTCAATTGCTACGATGCCATCGGACGTTTCCATTTCTATAGACTTAAAGCCTGAATCACGTCCTAAAGCACTTTATGAAACTCACACGTCTGCATCATCCGCAGTACAAGCACCCCCTTTTGTGGAGTCCTTTGAAGCAGTTGAATCTGAATTTTCTAGTGCTTTTATTGACTTTGCACCAGAGGCCTCCCCCGATGAAGATGAGGACGAGGTGGTGCGTTGGAAAGAAGTAGAGACTCACGACCATTCGCTTCAGCCTCATCCTCAACCAAACGAAATCAACCCTACATCAAATCAAAGTAAAACCCATGCGGATTTACGACAGTACAGCTCGATTCTAGGAGAAATGCCCCCTGAGTGGCGTGCCTTAATTGAAACGCAACTTCTGAACGCCCCAACCGCAGAAGACACTTTAGAATCCCCCTCTTTTGAATCCTTGGATGCTTCCGCTGAAATAGATTCATCGCATCACATTCATCCCTGTTTGCCTGATTCTATGTTAGAAGAGGTAACGCCCTATTTGACGGACACCCCTCACAATCACGAATTTTCAGGTGAAGATGAAGGGGAACACCACAACCTAGAACCCTTGTTGCATGTGGACTACATTGTCGATGCGAAAGAAGCCCTGCGTCGTAAACCTCATAGCACCCAAGATGCCCTTGAAAATGCCCTAACAAACGAAGAACCACTGGTATTTGGACAAACCTTTGATCCGTACCCTCTTCCTGAAACGCCTTCAGAAGAAGCACTGGAAGTCCCTAAACCCATTTCCAGTAGCCTGACTGGACTGGAAGCATTGGACTTGGAACAGGAACTTCCTCCCCCTTCTGACTTAAGGGACGCCGATGCAATAACCGTAACGGACTATGTGAGTTCGGAACATTTACCGTCTCTCAATGAGTTAGAACCCTTTGAGAGCGAAGGTTTTTATGATGACTTGTTAAATCAACCGATGATTGAAGCTCACGCTCCCCAGTCTCAAGAAGAAGCGTTCGCCGATGCCTTTCTTGTACCGCCACACGCCGAACCGCATGAGCAATTGCATCAAATGACGGTTGAACTGGATGCGTTTCAATCACCCGCCGCGAGCTTACCTGTTGAAAATTCGATGTTAATGAGTGAGTTAGAAGACGCTTTAGCCTCGCCTGATTTAAATGCTGAATCCGATGAGCCGACTTTAAATTTAGATACGTTTGAATTTGATTTGGGTGTGATTAACCGTGCCTTACAAGCCGAATATAAACAGTCGATGAACGACACCTCTTTAGACGAGTCATACGAGCCTTCCACGTCTAAAGACGCGTTACCCGTTGAAGGCGTGAACCACGACGCACCTGTTCAAGCCTCTCTCAACCCTGAAGATCCCTTGAGTCATTTTAATTTTGAGATGCCCCACACAGAAGCAGTGGTTGAATCCGAAGAAAGCCCTACGCACCATGAAGAAGCAAATCTCGCAGAAGGATTGCCTGAATTTTTAATTCCTCCCCTCACAGAAGACGACGTGAAAGAAAGTGAGTTGGTACAATCCTTTCAAGCCGAGCTTGACTCTTTGGATACGGGCTACATCCCCATGAAGGGGATTCTCCATGAACGCCCCACACACCACCTGCCAACACAAGAACCTGTTTCGACAATCACCCCCCCTCATCCCCTCGATGCGATTCCTGTAACGCATGAACCGATTTTAAGTTTTGAAGCGCCTGTGAACACCCCTGTTGAGGCATCTTCGCCTGCTCCTATTCGTTATGTACAAGGCATGAAGGTAGAACATGAGGTTTACGGGCAAGGTGTGATTCATTCTGTGGTGGATATTGAAGATAGGCTCGTGCTTTCGATTGTCTTTGAAAAAACGGGCAAGCGTTTGATTGACCCGACACTTAGCACGTTAAAGCCAGTGTAATCTATTTAATCGACTATACTAGATTGTCATGGCGATGTTTGAGATACGTTTCTAAATCACCGTTTAAATAGTCGGATTGAAACCACACATAGCCTGCTTCTTCACTGCATTGAAAGCTGGCTTGAAGCTGTTTCAGGCTCGATAAAGTGGGGGCTTTATAAAAGGGAGCAAACAAGCCTGCCACAATCGGCATACCCGCATTTTTGGACTGCATGAAACGAATCGACTCACAGACGGGGGCTTCGTTGGCACTTAAAATCATCGGGGTAATAAAATCCAGCAGATTGCCTTGCATCCAGCCTGCCCAGTCTTGATGCTTAATCCCAAACGCTGAGGCTTTATCAGGAAACACCGCCGCCGAAAGTCGCAGTTCAGGGTACCCCTTTGCCTCTCGCACCGCCTGCCATTGTCCCTGTTGTGCCTGACGAATTTTACGCACGACTTGAGAAACCTGTTCCGCTTTAAAGGATTCCCACGTCTTCCATAAGGCATCCTGCGGAGTTAGCTCAAGGGGATCTTTGCCGTATAAGGCGGTAAACTTGGCACGAGCCACGGGGGTGTATCCCCAAGTGGAAGCAAGAAAATCGGTATCCTGACGTTCAAGACTGGCGGGATAGCGAATATAGTCTAGCTCGATGCCGTCAACGGCGTGTTCAGTGGCAAGCTCTGTGGTCAAGTCTAAAATAAAGCGTCGCACTTGGGGGTGAGCGGGATCCATAAACCAATGTCCTTGTTCAATCGGGCTAGGATGAAGCACCGTTGCTTCGGCGTGCCGTCGTTGTCGATTCGCCCAATCGGGATGCACCTTCAAAATCGGAGACTCCCCCCCTAAAGCAGTATTGCCCACATAAAAAATCTGACACCACGCATGTACCTGCATCCCTTCCGCATGAGCCAAACGCACCCAACGATCCAGTAAGGCTTCGCCGTTCAGCACCCCCAAATGAGGATAGGCATTCGGCGTAATTCCATATTTTTGGTACACCTTAGACGAATACATGGGAAAACCATGCACAAAAGTTTCTAAAAAAACGGTGTTGATCCCCATGGCTTTAAAACGATGCAAGGTTTCTTGAATCCCAGATTCACTACTGTTTTGACGAGTCGGACGATGCCACACGCCTTGAATCGCAGAAGCCGAATAAGGAGCGGTACTTTGCCAGAGTCTTTTTTCAACTTCGGCGACACGAGTTTCACCACGAGGCAAAGCGAAAGCGGTGTCTCGTAAGGTGCCGCCTTGTTGTTTCGCCCATGACTTCATCAAATCGACTTGTAAGGCATTTGCTTGGGGATTTTGACAAAGGCTGACACGATCCGCCCCCACCTGTACAATCGCCCCTACGCTGGCGTGTTCTAGTAACCAACGACTCGCCGTGCCGTGTCCTGAGAGGACAAACGACCCTTTACGCAAAGGGGTATTCGCCCCCGTGAGTTCAAAGACTCGCTGATTTTTGACTAAGACTTCTACGCCATATTCATTGGTAAGGGTACTAGGGTGAGGATAACGAGGGGTATATAAAACCAGCTGATTGCCCCCACGATGACCAGGGAAGCCCGCCCCTTCAGGGTTATTACTTGCATTGGGATTCACCACTGCTAGTGGGAACTCAGAACAAGCGGATTCTTCTGCACGCCCCCAAAGCGGACTCATTACAAAAGTGAAACACAAGCCCAAGCAAACCGCATACCAAGCATTGACTTTGAATTTTAAAAGACACATCGTTAAAACACTCCCACGCAACTTATATTAGAGTTTGTGCGAATAGCGGATAATATCCAGCCATTCTCGCACGGCGGCATCGCCTCCATTGCGACGGCTTACCCAATCACAGACGGCTTGCACTTCAAAGACGGCATCCGCAGGGCAAGCCGAAAAACCAACCCGTTCTAACACGCCTATATCGGGGATGTCGTCCCCCATATAAGCCACTTCCTCTTCGTTGACGTTGTAAATTTCGAGCAATTCATCTAGCACGGTGCTTTTATTAGGGACGGCTTGAAAGATGACGCTAAAATCGAGTTCATGCCCTCGTTTCTCCACGATTTGACTCCGCCTGCCTGTGATAATCGCCGTATGAAACCCGAGGGCTTTCATTTTACGACACGCCCAACCGTCTTTGACATTAAAGACTTTTTGTTCAACGCCTTTGGCATCCCAAATAATGGAAGACGGGGTGAGAACACCATCCACATCCATCGCAATGAGCTTAATGCGTTTGGCTTTTTCGACAATGTGTTGTGGTATATGGGCAAGTGCTGTGGGTAAGCCGTTGGGGGCAAGAGGTAAAGTAGCAGGCATTAGGAGTCTCTTTTTGTTTTCTTTTGTAACGATTAAGGCGTATTTTATCACAAAGTCAAGCCTTTTTGTTAAGATGTGGACTAATCGATAGGTTCAAGAGCATCTTTTTCTTTGAGCGGTTTTTAAGCTGATAACGTCCCTTATTTTTAATTTTAGTGAGGCTTAATGCTTATGCAATACAATACACAATTGGGTTATAACCCTTTATCCATTTCGTCCTTAAAATCTTCAAAACTTGTACAACGTTCAGGACAATGGACACAATTAGATAAAATGTATGCAAGCACGATTTCTGAAAAAACGACACAACTTTTAGAACCTCGTATTGATAATCCCTTGTGCGAACAGGATAAATCTACTTTACAGTACGAACTTACAAGATATTTAAGCTGGCTAAACCAGCGTATCGAAAAAGCCTTAAAAGACCAAGCGACAAATGCTCCCATTACTGAAGGAACGATGTCACATGAAAGTATTGTAGAGCTTTTAACACTCTTAAAAGAAGGAGCGGAAGAGGCTCTTCAAGACGCTATAGCAAGAGTTCAAAAAACTTAATAATCTAACAGAAGATTTAACCTTGCAGACGTTTATTTTTATTATTGAATCGTTATTTCCCGTGCCACTTGGAGAGTCGTTCTTCAAAGACATTTAAAAACTGTTCGATGTCTTCTACGCTCGTTCCCTCGCCCACACTGACTCTTAGGGTGTTTAAGGCACGATTGACATCGCCATGTTGAGCCAAAATCACATGACTCGGTAGGACTTTATCCCCATGACACGCCGAACCACTGGAAACCGCAATGCCTTTCATATTCAACTGCATCACCATTTTTTCGCCTGAAACCCCTTCAACGGAGCAGTTCACAATCCCTGCCACACGATGAGACGGCTCTTTGGGGGTGTTAAATTGAATACGTTTCGCCGTATTCATTGCCTCTATACCTGTCATCAGTCGTATAGTCAGCTGTTCTAGGTGGGTTTGATAATCCGCTTGAATCAAAGCCAGTCGCTCCACCGCCGTGGCAAAAGAAACGATGGCAGGCGTATTCAGCGTTCCACCACGCAAGCCTGATTCTTGTCCACCGCCTAAGATAATCGGTTGAGGACGAGGAGCCGTCGCGCGGTGAAAGAGAACCCCAGCCCCCCTTGCTCCGTAGAGCTTATGAGCGGTAGCGGTAAGATAATCAACATGGGGGAAATCGTGTTCTAAATCAATGGGGAGCTTGCCTGCACTTTGAACGGCATCCGTGTGAAAGAACGCCCCTGCCTCATGTGCCACTTGAGAAAGAGTCGCAATATCATTTAAAGCCCCTGTTTCGTTATTGGCGTGTAGTATGGATACCAACCCCGTGGGCTGTTGACGCAAGGCACGAGCCAAATCATCGGGGCAAATGCGTCCTGTCGCATCGGGTTTGAGTTCCAACAGAGGCACGCCTTCCACTTTAGCAAGAGATCGTGCGGGTTCTAGCACCGCACTATGTTCTGTGGCGGAGACAATCAAGCCCTTGCCTTGCGATTGGACTTGTCGCATCACACCAAAGAGGCAGAGATTATTGCTTTCCGTGCCACCACTGGTAAAGGTCAGCGTTTCAGGGGAGCATCCGAAAAAGTGAGCCAACTTGGCACGACTGCTTTCAATCACCTCACGCAGGTGGAATCCCCCTTGATGCTGGCTATGGGGGTTCTCAAATTGTGTCGTCAAATAAGGTTGCATGGCTGAATAGACCGCAGGGTGAAGCGGAGTCGTGGCGGCGTAGTCTAAATAAATCGGTGTTGTGGTCATGCTTGGATTTTAGCATCAAACAGACGAGAGAGAAAGCCTTAGTCGTTGGGTAAAATCGACGGGGGTATATTTATTTATGTTTCATGTAAAATCTAACATTAACGTTATGAAACATAAGGAAATGAATGTGATGAGCGTCCCTTCTCATACGGAACGACTTGCGATTTTAGATTGTGGTGCCCAATACACCAAAGTGATTGATAGACGCCTTCGCCACCTGAACGTCGAATCCGTGATTTACCCGATTGACGTGTCTGCCTCTCAACTCAAAGCCGACGGCATTCGGGGTATTATCTTAAGCGGTGGCCCGCATTCGGTGTACGAGCCGAATGCCCCTCATTGCGACCCTGCCATTTTTGAATTGGGTGTGCCTGTTTTGGGGATTTGTTACGGTATGCAGTTGATGACGCATCATTTTGGTGGGGTGGTGGAAGCCTGTTCTCGGAAGGAATATGGTGAAACAAACATTCAAGTGGATGTGCAAAGCCCTCTCTTTCAAGGTTTAGACGCTGAACAGCCTGTGTTAATGAGTCATGGCGATAGCGTAACGCAACTCGGTAAGGGCTTTAGAACGATTGCCACCTCTCGATCCGAAGAAGCGGGGCAAGTGGTGGAAATTCACGCAGGCATTAGCCATGAGTCGATGCCCTTTTACGGCGTGCAGTTTCATCCCGAAGTGGAATTGAGCGTGCAAGGTGTCGCCATGCTAGAGCGTTTTCTATTCCAGATTTGCAAGGTGTCTGGGACGTTTAAACTCGAAGATCGGCTCGAAGAATTGCTTGAAAACTTAAGGGAGCAAGTGCAAGATCGTCCTGTTTTTGTGTTGGTCAGTGGTGGGGTGGATTCCTCCGTAGTCGCCGCCGCTTTGGTGAAGGCACTGCCTCCTGAACAGGTGTATGCGGTTCACATCAACACGGGTTTGATGAGGCAAAACGAAAGCGATTTGGTTTGTGATGCCCTGAAAGCGATTGGTTTAAAGCATCTGAAACGCTTGGACGCCCAAGACTTTTTCTTGGATTTTACCACCCAAGATGATGACGGTCAAACCATTGGGCCACTCAAAAGCGAAACCGATCCTGAAGCCAAACGCCGATTGATTGGCGATGCTTTTTTTCGCTTGATTGATCAAGAAATGAAAGAAACCCTTAAAGAGGCAGGCGTTTCAGCGGATGCCGTCTTACTAGCACAGGGGACTTTGCGTCCTGATTTAATTGAAAGTGGCAATAAGGAGGTCTCTCAAACGGCTCAAAAAATTAAGACGCATCATAATGATGTGCCTTTGATTCAAGCCCAACGAGAGAAAGGGCTTGTCGTGGAGCCGAATCGGGATTTGCATAAGGATGAAGTCCGCCAAGTGGGGCGTTTGCTCGGTTTGCCTGAAGATTTGGTGATTCGCCAGCCCTTTCCTGGTCCAGGTTTAGGGGTTCGGATTTTATGTGCCAACTCCCCTTATGGCTTGGATCGCTACGATGTCTTGAATCAAGACTTACAAGCCGTTGCGTCTGAATTTGGCTTAAAGGCGTGCCTTTTGCCCGTGCGGACGGTTGGGGTACAAGGCGACGGACGCACCTATAGCTATGTCGCAGCGATTGAGGCGGATGACTTTGATTCAGTCGAAGGTTTTCAAGCGATTCGTCATGCCTCTCGAGAATTGACCAACCGCCTGCCGATGATTAACCGTATTGCGTTAAACATCGCCCCTCAATGCCCTTTACCCTCTGCCATTAAAACGATTACCCCGACCACGCTCACGCCTGATGTCATTACGCAACTGCAAGCATGGGATGCCCTTGTTACCCAACACGCCTTGCATCACGCCGACTTTTCCGCGATTAGCCAACTACTTGCGGTAAGCCTTCCCGTGGATTCCACGCATTCGGGCTTACGATCCGTGGCGGTGCGTGCGGTGGTAACCAGTGATTTTATGACGGCACGTCCTGCACTCGTCGGGCATGAACTCCCTGTGGGCTTTTTGTCGAGCTTGGGGCAGATTTTGCACGCCTGTTCAGGGGTGAATCATGTGTTTTATGATGTAAGCAGCAAGCCTCCTGCGACGGTGGAGTGGGAGTAGGTTTGTATTGATAGAAGCTGT
>CAZDMD010000068.1:0-9899 GCA_964506805.1 uncultured Vampirovibrionales bacterium
ATCCTTGTATAAGCGGAATTTATGGCTTATCCTACGGGGAGACAGAATTCAGCCCGAGCAGAAAAATCGCTTGGATGTCGCCAATGCCAAAGTCGATGCCTTATCGAGTCAGGATTCTGAACTACTGGAAGAGCGTCAAGCCTTACGTCGTCAGCTAGAAGCCCTAGAAGATGCGTTGGCACAGTCGCATCGGGATGAGTTGGGGCTAGAATCAGAACTGCTCCGCTTGCAGGATGATGCCTCTCGTCAAGCACAGGGGACGCTTGCTCTTACGACCAAAAAGCAGTCGGTGGAAAAACGACATGATGTCATTCGCCAAGATCTGACTCAAATGACGCAAGAAAAAAACGAGCTGGAAACATGGGTTTCGCAAGCCTTAGGGGATCGAGCCAGCCTCGTGGCGAATTTAAATAAGGTGAATCAAGCCCTCTTTCAAAAGCGTGAACGCCTAGCCACCGCTGAAGCCCAACGCAACGCCTATGAAGAGGTGAATCATAGCCGAAGCGTCAAAACCATACTGGATGCGGATTTAGTAGGGGTGCATGGAAGTCTGGCTTCGTTGGCTTCGGTGGAAGTGGCGTATGAGACGGCACTTGAAATTGCCTTAGGCGGACGGATGCAAAACGTGATTGTCGATGATGAAAATGTCGCCAAGCGTGGTATTCAGATTTTACAGGATCAACGGGCGGGGCGTGTTACCTTTCTGCCCATGACACGCATTAAGGCAGGTTTTTCCAATACCAACAACCCTCCACAAGGGGCAGGCGTGATTGATTTTGCGATTAACCTCATCGACTATGACAACGAATACGACACCGTTTTTCGCTTTGCGTTGGGGGATACCCTTATTGTACGAGACATTGAAGCGGCTAAACCGTATCTCAATCGTTTTCGCATGGTTACCTTAGACGGTGCCTTGCTTGAAAAAAGTGGGGCAATGACAGGTGGAAGCCGTCAAGTCAATCGATCAGGGAAAAGCGGTTTTGGCGGAGGAGTGAAGGAATCCACTTTAGATGTGGAAATTTCCAATCTACGGCATGAAGTCCAGCGTTATACGGAAGAAAAACAAAAATCTGAAACGCATTTACAGAAGCTCGAACAGCGTTTGCATGAAAAGCAAGAGGCTCTTAATACGATTATTCCTCGTTATAGCCGATTTGAAGCAGAGCTTGAAAACCTGTCGCAACAGCTTGAAGAGGTAAACTCTGAATTAAAAGCACTTCATAGCAATACATCTGAAACACCAGAAGGCGAGGGCTTTCAAAACCGTCTCCAGCAGATTGAAGCCGAAATCAATACCTTAAAAGAAAAGCGACACCAAGTGCAGGCGGAACAAGCCCGTGTGCAGGTGTCTCTTACCAATTTGGATGCCCAGTTGAGCCATGATGAACTTCAAAGTTTAAAAGAAGAAATCAACGAAGCCCAATTCCAAAAAGAAGCCTATGACGCTCAATTACGAGACGTGCAAGGGCAACTCATCGCCAAAACCCGAGAAATGGAAATTCGCCTTACCACCATTGAAGAAAAAACCGAACAGCAAACGCAACTCAAGCAACAGCAGGGGGCGTGGCAGGCGGAAATCCAGACGCATTTGCAGGATGTTCAAACCCTAAAGGCGGACTACAAAGCCGTCGAAGCCGAAGTCGAGGCACTTGGAACAGGGGTTAAAGCACTTAAAACCGAACAAGATGCGACTCAAAAAACCTTGCTGGATTTTGAAAAAGAAAAGGTCGCTTTGGAGCGTCGCTTGGAAGAGGCGGAAGAGCGGATGATTCAAACCCAAGCCCAAGTAAGAGCCTTAGCCCCTCAAGTTCAGGACTTACGAGAAGCACTGCTGCAGGTGCATCCTGATTTGGAGGAACGTTTGGCATCGGCTGATTCACAAGCCCCCGATGCGGTTTTACAAAAAATCAGCAAACTCCAACGACAAATGGCGGATATGGAACCCGTCAACATGAAGGCGATTAGCGAGTTTGAAACCGTTTCTAAACGCCAAGCGGAACTGGATGAAAAGGTACAAACCCTTGATTCAGAACAACAGCTCCTAAAAGCCCGTATTGAAGGCTATGAAGCCATGAAGCGAGACTATTTTATGAAGGCGTTTAACAGCGTGAATCAGCAGTTTCAAAGCATTTACGCCGAACTGTCAGATGGCTATGGGCAGTTGATCTTAACGTCGCCTGACGATCCCTTTTTAGGCGGACTCACGATTGAAGCCTCCCCACGAGGCAAGAAAACCCAACGCATTGAAGCCATGAGTGGAGGCGAAAAATCCTTGACGAGTTTGGCGTTTGTCTTTGCCTTGCAACGCACCATGCCAGCTCCCTTTTATGCCTTGGATGAGGTGGATCAAAACCTCGACGGCATCAATGTGGAAAAGCTTTCTAATATGGTCTTGAGAGAATCCAAATCCGCCCAATTTGTGGTGGTATCTTTGCGTAAACCGATGATTGACAATTCGGATCGCACCGTAGGCGTAACGCAACGCAAAAACGGTATTTCCAAAGTAACAGGGATTCAATTACGCCCTGATACGATCGAGGCGGAGGACTCTGCTAAAGTCCTCAACACGTCTGAAGAAAACTCGCCCAACGAAGAAACGACAAATCCAGTCGAGCCTGTCAAAATCCCCACCGCCGTAACGCCTCCCCCATTATTTCAAAAGGGACTCAAATCCCCTCAAATTTTACGATAGGAGTCCCCTGTCATGTCGCTTGCGACTGCACTTAGCCCCACCCTGCACGCTATTCCCAATGCCTCTGAAGGGATTGAGATTTTGCTTGAACTCGCTAAAAAAGGAGCGATTGATCCGTGGAATGTGGATATTGTGAAAGTAACGGATGAATATCTGGCGTATGTGGAAGGTTTAAGTATTCAAAGTGTCCAAGCTCAAACAGAACTTCAACTTGAAAACACGACGATCCGCCCCAGCGTGATTGATGCCCAAGAGCAAGCCTTCATGCGCTTAACAGGGAAAACGCTTCTCTATTTGGCGGTCTTGCTCCGCATGAAAAGCGATTTACTGGCAGGATTTGATCCGTTTGATCAGGATTATTTAGAAGATGCCGATTTAAACGATTTAGCGGAATATGATGAAGACGGTAATTTAATTGAGACAGCGTCTTTAAATGCGGATATAAGTCAACGACTGTATCAGGCGGTCAAAGCTCGTTATGGCTCGTTGAACGAGGTGTTGACCCGCCGTACCAGTGCCAAGCAAAAACGAATCCGCCAAGTAACGTTGGAAGATTTAATCAGCGAACTCAAAAAATATGAAGCTCTTGAAAAAGAACGCCAAGTGCGGAGCAAAATCGAACGATCGGATCGTCGCCGTTCGGGGATGCGTGATTTCGCCAATCTTTCCACGGAAGAGATTACGCAACTGGCACACGATGAATTCCAAGAAGAAACGGTACAATGGGTGCAAGAGGTACTGACACTGTACTTGGATAAGTCCAATCCGCAGGCTCAAATGAGTTTAAGCGACTTGGTGGATTTAGCGGAGACGGATGCGGTGTCTTGCTTTTTGTCTTTATTGTTTTTGGAGGCTCGTTACGAAGTGGTGATGATGCAACCTGATTTTTATAGCGAAGAAATCTGGATTCGTTGGTATCGTGCAGATGAAGAATCAAGCGAAGAAACGCTTTATACCCATTAAACGATTGAAAAGCGAATAGACGGATTCTAGGAGCCTAGACTCGTAGATGGGTGATTGTACAAAGACGTAACATAAGCACATCGAGAATCGTAGCGACAACGAAGACGCTAGACGCCATTCAATCGTTTCATGGTTATAAGTTCTATAATATAGCGAATTAGCTAACTATTAAGCATATCCAAACACGCTTGTTCGACACATTTTAATTGACCAGGTCTAATAACTGGATCAGGAACATATTGAACTGGATAACCAATCCAGTTCGTCGACCCCCCACCCATACCAATGAACTGCTTCATATCAATAGGTTTATCAGAATAATTAGCGATAAAATAGAAGTATTCCTTTTGAGGGAAGTCTTCTAGACCAATCACAAAAGCGTCTGCCAGAGTTGCCACGGGATTTAACCCAAACACTGTAACACCTGTTGAAAGCACTACGCCAGGTTCTCCTGCTTCACCAAATTGATGGCTAGTACATCCTTGAGTACGAGCATTTGTATTACAAATTTTAACGGGATTTAATCGTCTATTTACAATATTCCAACTAGCCTTAGCCTCACCCTCCATAGTACTTGCGTACACAGCGTCTTGTAAGGCTTGGTAGGTTTCTTTAAAAACAGCCCGCTTTTTGGCTCGATCCATCGACATAAACAGGCTTGGTAACGTGAGCGAAGCAATGAGTCCTAACACCGCCAAGCTTACTGCAACTTCAGCAAGCGTAAATCCTCTTTTCATAGAAGGCATGGGGAGTAACATGTAATTGTCCTTTCCTAAATTGAAAAACATACACACTGAATATTAACGCCATCCAGCGTTAAACGTTTCGGCACAAATACGATTTTCTGAAGGGACTTTAACCTTTCGTTACAAAAGCTAGCCGATCACTGTCTCCTTGCAATCAGCGTTCATGAATATACACAATTTTAAAAACGCTTATTCTATAGTATCCAATATAGTCGATTAAAGATGTTTCCGAACAGTAGGCTAGACGAGGAGCCTAGATTATTTTGTGAAGGAGTTTAGATAGACCTATAGTCAATGTTCATCGAGAGGCTTTTCCTTAATTCGTCAAAAGAGATTCACAAGCGTATCAAACACCGTAAAATGCTAGCCTTCGCCATTTAATTTTCAGAGAAAACCACCGCCTCGCAAATGGGGGTATAGGGACACCACTCGCAATGCCCCCCCTGCGGATTCGCCACAAAGGTACGCTCCTGCCACAAGGGTTCTAACACCTCTTGCCTAACATTTTCAAGCCAAGCCGCCTGCGTCTCTCTAAAACGAGCAACATCCAAGCTCACAAACACCGATCCATTTTTGACTCGATCCGTCGAACGACACATCTGCAAGCCTGCCTCGTTTACAGGAGGCTTCTGCGGATTCTGATGCTCATACGCTACAATATAAAGCGGGAGTTGCCAATTTAACTCATCGGTTACATCAGCAGCATACCCTGAAACGCCTGGTTCACGAGGGGGTAAGCCGTCTAACACTTTATTGAGCTTGGCTTCTCTCGTTTCCGCCTTGCTTTGCGTCAAGCTCGCCCGAGATGTTTTATAATCCACCAAACGAATCGCATCTTGATAGTGAAAAATCGCATCAATGGACATCTTCCAACTAAAGCCACTTAAATCAGGAAGATAGGCATCGTTGAGTCGATACTCCGTTTCTACCTGTTGAGGCACTCGCTTAAAGAAGCCTTGCTCCTCCAGTGAGTCGATGCTTTCCAGAAAGTTCCGCAACCATGACTGCCGAATCATCACGGGTTGCTGACAATACACGGCAAACGCCGTTTCTTTCACCAAGCCGTCAGGTGGATGCCACGTCGATGGCGACGCATCATCCAAACTCTGGCGAATGAACGCCTTAAGTGCCTTTGCCGTAAAGTCTAGTTGTTTGGCATTACACGCTTTATGAAACAATTCAAAGAGCTTGTGTAGAAGCGTGCCGTAAGACGCATTGGGATTAAACGGCGTTTGCAGTTTGAGCCGATTGTAAAAGAGTTGTCGAGGGCATTTGAGATAGGTGCTTATATCGCTAGGACTCAAGGGCGTTTGATTGAATTGTCCGTAAGTGGCGTAGTGGTCGGTTTCGGCTTGAAGTGTTTCGTGTAAAGCGTGAATCCGATCGGCGAGCGTGGCTTGACTCTCAAGCGGATCGTCTTCTAAATCAACGTTTTTTGTTTCTGTTGATTTATCGCTATTTTGACGACTCAAGGCATCAAAAAAACGGTGAAAAACCTGCCGTTGAGCCTCTGAATAGCCTTGCAGACGTTGAGCGTCTAAAATCCACCGCACTTGCGTTGCCCCTGATAGCTGATGCACCCATTTTTCCAAATCCGCCAGTGCCTCAAGCGTCTCATGCAAG
Organism: uncultured Vampirovibrionales bacterium; assembly: GCA_964506805.1. Taxonomy (GTDB): domain Bacteria; phylum Cyanobacteriota; class Vampirovibrionia; order Vampirovibrionales; family JAJTHC01; genus JAJTHC01. Next base: position 6,028 of record CAZDMD010000068.1, read on the forward strand.
GAAGTGAGCATCGAGGCGGTGTCGTCATTTTGACTTAAGTTTGAATGTTCGGCTTCACGACTCTCTTCATAATGATCTGCACGCAAGGCATCTAGTCCCTTAGGGTGTCTTTCGGTTGCAAACAAATTGGGAATAATCACCCGTTGCAAGGCTTGAGCAGGGGCTTCTTCAATCGTATAAACCGCCAGTCGTTTACGCCAAAACGCCAAAACGGTGGAGGACTCTTCCGCTTGAGAGGCTAGCACCTCTCGCCACCACGCCCCCCAAGAGGCATTCGGCATTTGCGAAAGGTTATTCCCCAACAAGGCAAGGAGCTGTTCCTGCGTTTGACGTTGCCGCCTTTCCAGTCGCACCCACAAGGCCTCATCTGCTGGCGTGCGGATGAATGACGAAAAGGCGTGCAAGCTCTTCTGTAAAACTTCAAAAAAGGCTTTATCGTCTTGCATTTGGTGTTGCATTTGGCGGATGTTTTCGATTAACGCAATCGCCCACGCTTTAAAATCGTCAAGCTCAAACATGCGGTGCGGTTGCGACAATTCCCACCAACGATTCAACACCGTACTCATGCCTTCTGACGCTTCAGGATACTGCACCCACCACACGGGATTCAACTGCCATGACGCTTGCATCCGCACGTTAAAGTGAAGATCCTCCGCTGAAAAAGGAGGGAAAGGAGCCTCTAACGTAAGCACCAGTAAATCGGTAAAAGCGTTTAAAGCGTCTAGTAGGAGGTTTGCTTCTCCCACATCATGGAGCAGTTGCTCCACAAGGGCATGATAGAGTCGCTTTTCCGCCACACTCGGCACGACAATCGCCACCGCTTCTTCAGAGGCTTCAAGCCACGCCACGACTTGAGACATCACCGCTCGACGATGTGCCTCGTCGCTGGAATCCCCCTCTTCATCGGTGATGATTTGAACGGTATCCCTCACCCCAACCCTCTCCCTAAGGGAGAGGGGGTATGCTTGTTCCTCCTCCCTTAGGGAGGAGGCGAGGAGGAGGGATTCTCCTGTCCACGCCTTTTGCATGTACGATTTAAAAGAAAGACGTTGCGGTGATGCCTCCTCCGTCTCATCAGGCAGATACGTCAAGTGTAGCGGACGGGTCAGCGTCTCTTTCAAGGCATCCCAAAACGGTGGACGAGGCAAAATAGTTGCGGTTTCAGCGATATTGCTCGCAAGCGGTGTGTGAAAGGTAAAATCATCCCCCAAAATCCAAAGCGTGCTGTCATTCGATTCTAAAGCGGGCAGCCACGCCGTTGTTTGCGGTGTGAGTCGAGTCGCATCCGCCACCACCGCCAAACGCACGCTTTGCATCAAATGCCGTAACGCTTCCGCTTCGTGAGCCTTGAGGTAGTGGAGCAAATGCAAGCCTGCCGTGGTCATCCACGAATAGGGCAGCATCCCTTGCGTTACGCTGATCTGTACGAACCACTCAAACGCCTTCGCCGACTCCGTCGGGAGCGGGTTTTGCGGATTTTGTGCGTTGAAGGCGTGCCACTGCGTGAGCCATGCCTCTTGGTGGGGGGAGTGTAAGAGGGCGTGCGTCAAGCGTTTGAGCCACTGGGGATACTGCGGATCGTTCGCTAAATCGGGCAAACGGCGTAAATAGGTATCGAGGAGGAGTTGTACGTCTTCTTGGCTCAAGCCTTGCCAGCCTTGCCGTTGGCTTGCCCATGCGTGGGATTCTGTTGTGCTTGGGGCGTGAACGCCTAAGTCTTTAACCCCTAAGTCTTTAACACCTAATTCTTGCACCAAAAACGGCATAAAGACAGGGGCAAGGGCAAAAGTTTGCGTCAACCAATGTTGAGACCACTGAAACCACGTCATCACCTTTACGCCTTGCACGGGGGAGCTTTCGGCATCCAGTGCGTCGTGCCAAGCGTCGGCTTCACTACGATTTTCCACCAAAATCCAGCAGGTTTCAGCGAGTCCCCCGCCTTCGGCTTGAAAGCGAGCGAGGGCATCTAAGGTGTATCGGGTGCGGGCTTGGGGGGTGCCGCCTAGTAGGCATCGGTGAGTGGGTGTCATGGTGTTTATTTTTGCTCTAAAACTTGGCTAGCTAAATTTTTAGCCCCAATAGCTTTTTTATAGCCTTCCATATATTGAGTTGAACGGTTTTATTATAATCTTGAAACGCCCCTGTTTGATCCCCTAAGTCAAACTTCGCATTCCCTCGCTTGATGTAGGCTTCGGCATATTGGGGGTTGAGTTGTATGGCTTTGGTGAAGTCTTGAATTGCCCCTGTTTTATCCCCTAAGTCATCTTTCGCAGCACCTCGCTTGATGTAGGCTTTGGCATATTGTGGATTGAGTTTAATGGCTTTATTATAATCTTGAATTGCCCCTGTGTTATCCCCTAAGTCATCTTTCGCAACACCTCGATTGTAGTAGGCTAGGGCAAGCTGTGGATTGAGTTGAATGACTTTATCAAAGTCTTGAATCGCCCCTGTTTTATCCCCTAAGAGAGCTTTTACAAGACCTCGATTGTAGTAGGCTTCGGCATCTTGTGGATTGAGTTCAATGGCTTTGGTGAAGTCTTGAATTGCCCCTGTGTTATCCCCTAAGGCAGACTTCGCAGCACCTCGATTGCAGTAGGCTTTGGCATATTGTGGATTGAGTTCAATGGCTTGGGTATAGTCTTGAATCGACCCTGTTTTATCCCCTAAGTCAGACTTCGCATTCCCTCGATTGGTGTAGGCATCGGCATATTGGGGGTTGAGTTGAATGGCTTTATCAAAGTCTTGAATTGCCCCTGTTTGATCCCCTAAGGCAGACTTCGCAACACCTCGATTGTAGTAGGCTTCGGTATATTGTGGATTGAGTTTAATGGCTTTATTATAATCTTGAATTGCCCCTGTGTTATCCCCTAAGTCATCTTTCGCAAGACCTCGATTGTAGTAGGCTAGGGCAAGCTGTGGATTGAGTTTAATGGCTTTATTGTAGTCTTGCATTGCCCCTGTTTTATCCCCTAAGTCAGACTTCGCATCCCCTCGATTGTTGTAGGCTTCGGCATCTTGTGGATTGAGTTGAATGGCTTTATTATAATCTTGAATCGCCCCTGTGTTATCCCCTAAGCGAAATTTCGCATCCCCTCGATTGATGTAGGCTTCGGCATATTGGGGGTTGAGTTGTATGGCTTGGGTATAGTCTTGAATTGCCCCTGTTTTATCCCCTAAGGCATACTTCGCAACACCTCGATTGTTGTAGGCTTCTGCAGCAGATTGTGGACTAAGTTCAATCGCCTTGTTGTAATCTTGAATCGCCCCTGTGTTATCCCCTAAGTCATCTTTCGCAACACCTCGATTGTTGTAGGCGACGGCATATTCTGGATTGAGTTGAATGGCTTTAGTGTAATCTTGAATCGCCCCTGTGTTATCCCCTAAGCGAAATTTCGCATTCCCTCGATTGTGGTAGGCTTCGGCGGTTTCGGCAAAGGCGTTTAAGGGGTTTAGGCCAAGCAGTGCACACAAGCCAAGTAGTACTTTTTTCATTTGTAACATGGGGCTTTCCTTATTGTTTGGGTTCATTGTCGTTTTTTTAGCGTATTTTAAGGGTATCACAAAAGCAGGCGAAAATCACTATACTCCCTCCCCTTGACAAACGGCTCGCCATTTGCCACAATGTAAAAAGGGGGAGTCCCCAAGTGGCTAGACTTGAGAACTCCTTTGAAAGCTATCCTCCTAGAGTTTGTTGACTAGAAGGAGGATAATTAGTAACATCAAGAAATGTTCTAAATAATCCATTTGCTTCACCTCCTTTCTATAAAAGATTGGGGGTGTTGCTTATTAGCAACCCTTTTAAAGCTAGGGTGTTTTGAGGCTATCACAAAAGCAGGCGAAAATCACTAAGCCCTCTCCTCTTGACAAACGGC
>CAZDMD010000069.1:0-9686 GCA_964506805.1 uncultured Vampirovibrionales bacterium
AATCCCTAGTCTCCCCTAATCCCATAGGATGTCCACCCATGACGAATGAAACTCCGACTCGCACCGATGCACTAGAGACCTTGTCTCAAGATGCTCTATTTGATCAAGCCCATGACGGCATTGAAATTCGTCGTCGGCATAACGGACTTTTGAAAATCCAAGTTAAAACCCCTGTTACCAACAGCGAAATGCTCGCTGTGGTCTACACACCGGGTGTGGCAAAGCCTTGCCTTGAAATTCAAAAAGACGAGCAAGTCTCCTTTCCCTACACCATGAGAGGCAATACGATTGGGATAGTCTCTAACGGTTCGAGTGTCTACGGTCTAGGGCGTGCAGGGGCGATGGCAACGATTCCCATTTTAGAATCCAAAGCGATTTTGCATAAGCATTTGGCGAATATCGATGCGGTTCCCATTGCGATTGACACCCGAGACGAAGAACAGTTCGTGGAAACCTTGCGTCAGCTGGAACCCACCTTTGGGGCGTTTCAACTCGAAGGGATTATGGCACCTGATTGCTATGTCGTGGAAGACAAGCTCAAGCGTGCCTTAAATGTACCGATTATGCACGGTGAACATTCCACTGCTGTGGTGGTGGCAGCAGGGATTATGAACGCCCTGAAAGTGGCGGGCAAGAAACTCAAAGATGCCAAAATCGTGATGTTTGGCGTGGGGACAAGCGGAATCGCCACCGCTCGTTTGCTGATTCAACTTGGGGTCAAAGACTTACGGCTTTGTGATGAACATGGACGCATCGCCAATACCCGAGCCGTGGGCATGAGTTGGATGAAGGCTCAACTCGCCAAGCATACGAATCCCACGAATACGATTGAATCGCTAGAACAGTGCTTTGACGGGGCGGATGTCTACATTGGTTATAAGGATGCCGTTCATATTCAAAGTCAATTTATCAAACGTATGGCAGAAAAACCCATTGTCTTTGCGTTTTCTTTGCCTGAAGCGGAATTGTCTTACAATGAAGCTGTCGAAGGCGGTGCGTTTATTTATGCGTCTCAACAATCAGGCTTTCCCAATGCTCTGAATGTTGCCATGGCGTATCCCGGTATTTTGAGAGGGGCATTAGATGTTGCCGCTACTCGTTTGACACGTCGCATGTTTATTGCTGCGGCTTTCGCATTGGCGGGTATGGTGAGAGATGAAGATCTGAGTACCACCCATATTTTGCCTACGATGGATGCCACCGTGGCTGCTTCCGTCGCAAGAGCCGTCGCTCAATCCGCCTTAGAAGACGGCGTGGCGCGTGAGCAAACATCGCCTCAAAGCATTGAAGCCAATGTACTCAAATACATGAAAGAAGGCAGTGCCTCATGGATTAAAGCCCCTTCCACTGAAAAAGCCTATGAGATGATGTCCACCGATGAAAAAGCCATGGAATTGCGTCGCCGTTATCAGGGCGTGATTGAAACCGCCACGACCGTCAATGTAACGAATCAAACGATTTTAGAAGAAATCCACGCCGTTCCCAATGCGGTGAAAGCCTGTCGTGCCATTCAAGAAAATCCTGAAGAGGTCTACAACCTCACTTGTAAACGTAATTTGGTGGCGGTTATTACAGACGGCTCTGCCGTCTTAGGCTTGGGCAATATCGGAGCAGGGGCTGGCTTGCCTGTCATGGAAGGTAAAAGCGTTTTATTTAAAGCCTTTGGCGATGTCGAAGCCTTCCCGATTTGCCTGAATACGCAAAACGTCGATGAGTTACTCGCCTCCATTAAAGCCCTTACGCCTATTTTTGGTGGCATTAACTTGGAAGATATTGCAGCCCCTCGATGCTTTGAGCTAGAAGAGCGTTTGATTGCCGAAACCGATATTCCCATTTTTCACGACGATCAACATGGGACGGCGGTGGTTGTTGTGGCGGCGATTTTAAATGCCGTGAAAGCCGTGAATAAACCCCTGAATGAAGTACGCATTGCCGTTAATGGAGCGGGAGCGTCTGCCTTGAGTGTCTCTCGTTTACTCTTACAAGCAGGGGTCAAGGATATTATCATTTGCGATACCAAGGGCATTATTTACGAAGGACGCACCGAAGGCATGAACCTTTTTAAAGAAAAAATTGCCAAGTTGACGAATCTACACCGACAACAAGGATCTTTGCAAGATGCCGTCCGTGGTTCGGATATTATCATTGGGCTGTCTGCTCCAGGGGCGTTTACCAAGGACATGATTCGCACGATGAACCCTGATCCCATTGTGCTTGCCATGGCGAATCCCACCCCTGAAATTATGCCCCATGAAGCCCATGAAGCAGGCGTGCGCATTATGGCAACAGGGCGTAGCGATTTCCCCAACCAAGTCAATAATTGCTTGGCATTCCCTGGTATTTTTAGAGGTGCCTTAGACACCCGATCCTCTGTCATTAACGATGACATGAAGCTGGCTGCTGCCTATGCGATTGCCTCTGTGGTTACGGAAGAGGATTTGCAAAACGGCGTGATTATTCCGTCTATTTTTGATTTACGAGTACCACCTATGGTGGCTCAAGCCGTGGCTCAAGCGGCAATTGACACAGGCGTGAATCGAGTCAACAACTTAAGTCCTGAAACCATTGCTCGTCAGTTAGCCGAGTATCTAAAAGGCGAGGCTTAAACGCCTGCATCTGTTTTAGAAAGTAGCGAGACATGAACGACACCTCAAAAAAAATGGACTTGCGTCCCTTTCTCTACGGAAGAGACGGGCAGTTGCCTTGGGTGTTTGAATCGGTGGTGTTTGATACCCCCGAACTCGTGGCAGAAGTCGAGGTGAATCTTCGTTTCATCAAAGAAAGCACAGGTTTTGTGATTAAGGGACGCTTAAGCGGAAAAGGCAAGGTGCCTTGTCAAAATTGCTACGCCACCCTATGGAGCGACTTTGAAGGCGACGTGTTGGAACATTATGTGTTAAATAGCATTGGGAAAGAAAAAGACAAATCGCATCAAGTCGAACTCTTAGAAGAAGATTTTTACGAAGTGGTGAATCCCACGCATCCCTTTGATATTTGGGATGTCGTACGTCAATGCGTGATTTTGATGCTTCCTTCCCTTAAAGCCTGCGAGTATCCCCTAGACGACTGCCCCGATGCCATTTTTGACGCTCCCGAAACGATTTAAAGGATTTTCCCATGCACGAGGCGTTTCGACACTGGCAGATTCAGCATCCCCTTACGGCGTATCCGCTTTATTCGCCTCATTATTTTATGCGTTTGGCATTGGAAGAGGCTCAAAAGGGTTGGTTTGCGGCTCGTCCTAACCCCATGGTGGGCTGTCTCTTGGTGGATGTTCACACCCATGAAATACTGGCAAAGGGGCATCACGCCATTTACGGCGAAGCTCATGCCGAAGTCAATGCTTTGCGTGATTTTCACAACAAGCACCCTCATCAAAATCCTTCTCAAGTGGTGGTGTACATCACGCTTGAACCGTGTTGTCATACAGGCAAAACCCCCCCTTGTGTCGAAGCATTGATTCACGCTGGGATTCAAAACGTCGTCATCGGCTTGGTGGATGCGAATCCGCTTGTGGCAGGGCAGGGCATTCATCGATTAAAAGAAGCTGGTATTGCGGTTGAGGTGTTTTCAGAAAGCACTTCGGTTGAAGAGGCGAGTTTAATGGAAGGCAACCGCCTGTTGAATGCGTCTTTTCTAGGGGGCTTTTCGCAGAAGCGTCCCTATACGGTACTGAAAATCGCTCAAACGCTAGACGGTAAAATCGCCACACGCACGGGGCATAGCCAGTGGATCAGTGGGGAAATCGCTCGGGCGTGGGTGCATGACATGCGAGGGGGATTCGATTCGATTCTTTCCACCGCCCAAACCGTTTTAGCGGATGAGGCTCAGCTCACCGTGCGAACCCCGTCATGGGATTATACCACGCAAGGGGGGACACCGCCTCGTCGGATTATTTTAGATCGGTCTTTTCGATTTGCGGACGTGAAGAGTCATCTTATTTTGGAAACCAGTCAAGCGGAAACGTGGCTTTGCGTGGATACGAAGCAAATAAAAGCTCATCCAGAGGCGTGTCAACGTTTGGAGGATTTAGGCGTAAAACTTTTTCCGTTTAACTTTGAAGGTGAGGATTTAACGCCGTTTTTAGAGGCGTTATTTCAGGCAGGCGTGCGAAGCCTGTGGGTCGAAGCAGGCGGACGCTTGGCGAGTGCCTTGCATCGGGCTAGTGTGATTGAGGATTACTATATCGTGATGTCTCCCAAATGCTTGTGGGATTCGCAGGCAATTCCAGCGTGGTCTTTGGGACAAGGGGAGTCTGTGCCTCTGCGTCTGGAAGAAGCATCGGTGTGGCGACTTCAGCAGGCTCGTGTGCTTGGGCAGGATGTACTGCTCCATTTGAAGGGTGAAATGACAACTTAGGGAGAGAGTCTAAATGTCTAAATAAAGGCTTGGGGAAACAAGGCCCGATTTTGTGCCGTTGCGATAAACGCCTCCACTTTTTCAGCGTCTTTAAAGCCTGTATCAGAATCTTCAATCCCACTGGCAACATCCACGGCATCCACCCAAAACCGAGTCATCACCTCTGGTAAATTCTCCGCCGTGAGCTTGCCTGCCAAGCACGTCGTAAAGCCTAAGGTATCAGCTGTTTCAATGGCATCAGTCAATTGAGGCATTAACGCCTGCCAATCGGGCTTGCCTTTGTATGATTTGGGAGCATCCCATAAAACGCCTGCAATGGTTTCGGCGTAAGATTCTAAAAGGGCTTGCGGTGTTGGGCTTAACACATCCAAGACTTTCCACACCAAAACGGGGATTTTTAACGCCTTCTGTAAATCTCGAATATACTGGGGGGATTCGCTACCATGCAACTGAATCAACGCCACTTGCGCTTCCTTCACATCTTGCACAATGAAATCAAGCGGGGCATCTTGATATACGGCAACGGCTTCGGTGCTTTCACTTTTGTTGCCTAAACTGACCACTTGCTTTAAAAAAGACCTCTCTTGAAAGCGTGGCGTGCCTTCGACTCGAATCACGCCTAAATAAGAAGCACCCGCTTCTAGGCAAAGTTCAGCATCTGCTAAGCGTTTGAGTCCGCAACATTTTACGGCAATCATAGCCATCCGTCCCTTTATTGAGCCGTTGCCACAGAGGAGGCAGTGGCTTGAGGCACTTGTTCTAAGGCTAAATTCAAAGCAGTATAGGCATAGTGCATCCATTCTAGCGAAGACAGTGCCGAAGAGGACTCTCCTCTAAAAGCATTTGCCTTTCGTTTACGGGCATCCACCATAATACGAGACGATCCTGAAAGGGCGTAAGTGGAGCGGTTTGAAAAGTTTAAGCTCCCTTCCATTGCCGTTAAGCCAGAACTTTTAATCCTGCTCATCAAAGTCTTCTGTTTGTCTGTCAGTACAGGTGACATTAACACCTCTAAACTACGCATGACATTCGGCACTTGATAGGTCAACCAAGGCGTTTCTTGCATTTGTGTCTCATCAAAGCGTAAGAGCGTATTCAAATTATTGGGTGCGTTTTGATTAAAAAACGACTGCCCCGAGATATAAAAACCGTTAGGCGATTCATAAAAGCGTAAGTCATTCACAAAAGGCACACTGCCTAGCGTCGGATTCAATCGCAATAAGCGATGAGTCGACTGCCACGGTAGACTTTCAATCACATACTTGGCATTGCCTTTGCTATTCTTGAGTAAAACACTATTTAACGAACCGCCTTGCCCCAAATGGGTGAGTAAGGCCTTCATGGTTTTTTGCTTTTCAGGGGTGGGTTCTAACACAAATGCTCGATGCCCCCCTTGATCCACAATGAAAAAGCTACGCTTGGCAAAAAGACCGATCACATCTCTTTCTAAATTGAGATGAAACAAGGACAAGACAGGATTCAACATCTTCAACTGATTTTGCTTTTCTTTTGGCATATTTTCTAAAACCAGCTTTTTAAATAAACGATCCACATGCTGAATGCTTAAATAGTTGACGTTGGCATCCGCCTGAAGCACGGGACGTTCATTGCCTTTTAAGAGATACTCCAATTCGGCTAAATCCAATTGCTTGGCTTGTGGATTCTTGAGTCGGGGCAACTGAATCAACACGTTGGAATCCTGCTGGCTTAGGTTGCTAGCGAGTGCTTTTACCTCTGCGTCTATCTTTACCACCCAAGTCGGTTGAACCGTAATGCCGATACCACCCATTTTTTGGTTAATGGTTTCCCCTATATTCAAGAGGTTTATTTGATGAGCGGTATTTTCAACATTCGGAAACTCGTTAAAGGCATCCGTTAGTACGGGCGATAAATCCTCCGCCAAAGACCAGGCTTGAGGATCATTTCGCCATGTGCCTTGATTCACCTCCAACAGAGCGTTGAGGTAAGGGAGCAAAGTCGCTTGCTTAGAGGCGGGTAAGAGAAACGCCCCCCACTTCGGCGTATAGATTAAGAGTTCTTGATGTTGAGGAATGGTATACAGTGAGACGTTTTGACTTTCTAGTGCTTCCCAAGCGATCGTTTCTGGACTGTTTTCCAGTGCTTTCACTTGCTTTTGCAGTTTAGCCAGTGTAATGGGGGTAAAGGATTTAAACGCCTCTGGTTTGGCATTGGGCATCCACAACCAAGGGGCAAGTGCTTCGAGGCTTTCAATCCCCTTGTCAAACTCAAACGCAAATAAAGCGACCTCTTGAGACAAAGAGGTCGGCACGACGAGCTTGTTGGCATAGGCATCAGGGTTGTCTTTAATGAAGGCTAAGCCAAGTGGAGCATGAGGCAAGCGGAGGTTGAGCAACTTTTGAGCCGTAGCTTCACTACCCACCCACTTGGCAAAGGGAGAATTCGGCGGAAGCTCATTCATCCCACGAGGCACACAAGCTGCCAAGGATACAAGAGCCACACTCATCAACACCACACACAGAATACCCATAACACGCTTTAACATACACAATCCCCACAGCTTTAAGAAATGAGTTTTATTATAGCAGAAAATATCCAAGAAAGAAGTCTGCAGCGAAAGTCTTTAACGTCTGGATTGTCGCTCACTACGTTCTCGTAAGAAAATGCGAATAGGGGTGCCAGTGAGTTCAATCGCTTCTCGCAACTTGCGTTCAATGTATCGTTTATACGTTTCTTTCATCAAAGACGGATCGTTACAAAACAACACAAAGGTCGGCGGACACGTCGAGACTTGCGTGGCATAAAGGACACGCAGTTTTTTATTTTTGACGGTAGGAGGCAAGTTTTGACGAATCGCATCGCCTAAAACTTGATTCAAAGTGCCTGTACTGATGCGTCGTTGGGCGTTGGTAAAGGCCTCTTGTGCCAGCTCCAAAACCTTATGCACCCGTTGTTGTTCAGTGGCAGAAATAAAAACAATCGGGGCAAAGGCGATACTGGGGACATCAGCTAAAATCATTTTTTTGTATTTCTGCGTCGAACCGGGGTTTTTATCAGGCACCAAATCCCACTTATTTACCGCAATCACCAAGCCCTTGCCTGCTTCTACTACTTTTTGCATAATGCGTTTGTCCTGCTCCGTAATGCCTTCTTCAGCATCCAAAACCAAGACTCCCACATCCGCACTGCGAATGGTCTCCACAGAGCGATCCACACTAAAGAGTTCGACACCAAAATCGACTTTCGTTTTACGACGAATCCCTGCGGTATCCACTAACAAAAAGGGTTTACCATAAAATTCAAAGGGAATATCAATGGCGTCTCGGGTCGTCCCTGAAATATCGCTGACAATCGTGCGGGTATGCCCCACAATAGCATTTAAGAGGCTACTTTTACCCACATTGGGGCGTCCGATTAACGCCATTCGCAAGGGACGATCTTCCGACTCCATGAGGTACTGTCCCTTGTGCATGGGGAATTGCTTGATGCAATCGTCCAGTAAATCCCCCACGCTGGTAGAGCCTTGCAAGGCGGAAATCGCTAAAGGCTCACCCATACCCAAGCCGTAAAACTCAAAGGTTTGGGCTTTTTGTTCGATGTTATCAATTTTATTAACAGTCAAAACACACGGCTTGCCTGATTGACGAATCCACTTGGCAAGGCGAGTGTCGTCATCGGTAATCCCTGTTTGTCCGTCGACTAAAAAAATAATGACATCCGCCTCTGTAATAGCGACTTTGACTTGGCTGTTGATGTAGGCATGAAAGGGATCATTCGGATCGATGTGAACGCCACCTGTATCCATAAGTAAAAAAGGCGTGCCACACCATTCCACAGGGTGATAAGAGCGGTCTCGGGTAACACCGGGTTGGTCATCGACAATGGTTTTTCGCCCACCCAGCAAGCGGTTAATCAAGGTGGATTTTCCCACATTAGGACGACCCACCACCGCCAAAACAGGGAGCTTTGCAGGGTCGTAATAATCAAGGGTAAAGCCCTTTTCTTGCTGTTTTTGAAAGTCCGTTTTTGCCATGGGGAGTGTTTTCCTTTAGTCGTCGCTCGCGTTACTTTTTCTATAATTAGGAATAGCTTAGCTGAAACATATGTGAAATGCATCAGCGAAAACCGTTGTTATTTAGATTCTCGTGTAATTTGCCAATGTCCATCCATACGAGGGTTAATGTCTTTCCCCTCTGCTTTTTGCTTTTAAAAAATAACGGAAGCATCCCTTTAAGTACAGAGGATATAGAGGGCTTTTAGGGGGGGGGCATCTCGCTTGTGCTATGATTTGGCTTAACTGATGACACGCCCTTGAATCCACCTGTTTTTTTTGATACCCTTGCTATAAAATTAAAATAGCAGGAAGGACAACGGCTCATGCAAAATGAAGCACACGGGATGGATTTATGGGTAACAGAGCGTAATCAAGGCACGGCATTTAGCTTTAAAGTGGAATCTGTGATTGAATCAAAACAAACCGATTTTCAAAAATTAGATGTGCTGAAAACTAGCACCTATGGTAATCTGATGCTGCTTGACGGCTTAGTGATGACCACCGAACGAGACGAATACGTTTACCACGAGATGATTAGCCATGTGCCATTATGTGCCTTAGCCAAGCCTGCAAAGCGAGTCCTCATCATCGGTGGAGGAGACGGTGGCACCTTGCGAGAAGTCTTACGACACCCCAGTGTGGAAGAAGTCGTCTTATGTGAAATTGATGGTGCGGTGATTGAAGCAGGACGCAAGCACTTCCCCACGATTGGCTGTGCTTTCGACGATCCACGAGCGACTGTTCTTGTGGCGGATGGTGTGGCGTATATGAAAGATGCCAAGCCCGAAAGTTTTGATGTAATTTTAATTGATTCGACAGACCCGATTGGGCCAGGTGTGGGGCTGTTTACGCAAGAGTTTTATACAAATGCGAAAAATGCCCTGACCCCTCATGGGATTTTAACCGCACAGACGGAATCGCCTTTTGCGGATCATGTCGGAATGTCTCGGATTTATGATGTGTTGCATGATGTCTTTGATTATGTAACGGCGTATTATGGCACAATTCCCACGTATCCAGGGCATTTGTGGACGTGGAGTTTTTGCACCAAGTCGGCGGAAGTGAATCCGTGGGATTCGATTTTAGCCGAGTATGTGGCGTCTTTGGAAACGCCCGAATCGCCTTTGAAGTATTATAATTACGACTTGCATCACGGAGCATTTGCACATCCGACGTTGATGAAACAATTGGTTCGCCCTAGCCTAATTATAGTCGATTAAATATATTCCCGCACAGTGTCTATACTTTGTCGCTACGATGATTTTGTTCAGTCATGTAGGTCTATCTACACTCC
>CAZDMD010000070.1:0-9365 GCA_964506805.1 uncultured Vampirovibrionales bacterium
ATTCCCGTACAGTGCCTATATTTTGTCGCTACGATGATTTTGTTCAGTCATGTAGGTCTATCTACACTCCTTCACAAAATCATCTAAGCTCCTCGTCTAGGATTATCTTCTAGCCTACTGTTCGGAAACATCTTTAATCGACTATAAAACAAGCCTGTTCGATTGGGTGTCGCGTTTAATTTGTCGGGACGGGGCGGTGGCATCAACGTTTCAGCACGAGAAGTAGGGATTCGAGTCGCACCCCATGTAATAGCCGAAAATCCGCTTGTACTGTTTAGCATCGTACGCACCTTTTGTCATTAAAAATGACTGTTTTGTGCTAAAAAACGTTTCAAGATTATTTTGTGCGTTTTTATATTTTTGGAGATCCATAAGGTTTCGCTCCCTTGTAGCGTTCCCCCTCACATAATCGTAATTTATTGGCTTGAAAGACAGGAAATAGACGCTCCAACACCGAACTTAGCGTTTTTTGTCCGTGTACGACCCCTTCAAAGACCCCTTCGGCATGAGCATCAATATCATCAGGGGTAGAAGGTAATACTGTCAAGCTACTTCGTTGAATCCCGTCTTCTAGGGCGTATCGATGCAACCGCTCCGACATGGCAAGTGGTGTTACATGATCAGAGGCACTCACCAAAAAATGAACGTCCGTATCAGGATGAATCCGCTCCAGTAACGGCACGTTATTAAACGCACCGCTACGTTCCAGTAAAGGCAAAAAGCGTCCAATCACCCACTGCTCCAAAGGGGTATAGTTGGGATTCGGTGCGTTAAAGACGTGATGAATCACCGTTTTGGGAAGAGAAGTAAACGCCGAAAATTCAAAGCACGCTTTAAGGCGATGAAAAGGGGCTTGTCTTGGGTTAGCTTGAGCATAAGCATGATTCATGGCAAGCATGGTATTGGCGACATAATTAGAAGTTGAATAGCCAAACAGAACGCATTGCGGGGCAATCCCTTTTTCTCTTAAAAGTTCTTCTAAGGCAATACCCACCTGATGCAGGCTATATTGATTCGCATGTCCTGCGTTACTGCTAAAACCTGGTAGATTCACCAAAATGAAATGCTTAATCCCTAAACCGTGTAACTGGCTAACAAACTCTCGCCCTCGGGCATCTTCTACTGTCCCTTCGATTCGCATGCCAGCTCCCGGCATCACGACCGCCACAGGCTCTCCTTCAGGGTGCGTAAACGCAAAAGGCGTATAGTATAAATCCAACCCTGTAATCCCTGCGATGTTGGCATGAGTCAGCAGTTCAGGCAGTCGGCATGGTGTACCGTCTATCAGGCACGCTCGTTGAGACACCCACGTTTTGGCTTCGGGCGACTCGAAAAAAGGCGTGCCAATATCCAAACGAAACAGAAAACGATCCAAGGTGCGTTGTAAAATCAGGGGCGTTTCCGTCGTAAAAGTATTGCCTAAGGCTTCGGTAAAAGGAACATCCTTTAAGGTCGTGGTGATAAAGGCACGCTCTAGTCTACGATGCCCCGTGTGTAAGAGCCACTTGGTTGCCTCTTCCGCCACTTGAGGGAGAACATGGGGGAGAACTTCAAGCGGCTCAAGGGTCGATTTTAAATCGGGAAGTTTGGTGAATTTCATTATTTTAGAATCCTTCCCTTTTAGGTATTTGTATCTTTGTTTTTAGGATTTTGGGGTAACGACAACCCCTCCTGCAAGGGTAAGTTGTGCTTGATCCGCTTGGGCTTTACAACCCTTCCAGTAAAAGACACCTTGAGACGCATAGTAGTCGTCAATCGAGGGGGGGAGTGCCTGCCCCAACTCACCACGATACGCCATGGCAATGGTTTCCACATATTGAGCAGGGTTACCAATATCGCACCAAAAACCCGCCACTTCATACGCATAGAGCGGAAGGGAATGTTTCAAGCACATATCAAACACATCTTTGGCAAAGTCAAACTCTTTTACCAAAGTAGAAGGCGTTTCATTTTGACGACGTGCTTCGACTTGTTCGGTTTCTAGTCGTTCTTGATACCACGCTTTTAAATGAGGAAACAAAGCAGGAGATAACACATAAAAGCCTGTTGAGGCGAGTCGCGAATTACCCGCTTCTGCAAGGCGGGGCTTTTCTAAAAAGCGATGAATAAAGCCTGAGGGATTTTCTGTTGCAGAGGCATCCGTGGCGATAATGCCAAATTTAGAGACATCTTCATCTGAAACGATTTGACACCCGACAGAAGCCATCGCATTTTGTTGATGATGCACGTTAATCAAGTCGGCTAAATCTACATTTGAAACGGCATCGCCTTGTAAGACCAACAACGGTTCATCAAGGTTGAAACTCGGGAATTCTTGTGGATTGTTGAGAATATGCAAAACGCCTCCAGCCGTTCCCGTAGGGCGCTCTTCAGGGATTTCAAACCACTGTACGCCATGCTTGGCACAGGCTTGATTCAGTGCCTCTTGTACAGACTCACGCTGATAAAAGGTGTTGACATAGATGCGTTGAATCCCTTGCTTAGAAAGTAAGTCCACTAAAGAACCAATGACGGTAGAATCACCCACCCACGGTAGAGCTGGTTTCGCAATCCCCAAATACTCTTCCGTCAGAGGGAGAATACGCGTCCCCAAGCCTGCACCTAAAATCATGGCTTGCGTGGTATAGTTTTGATGACTGCTTTGTCTTTCTTCTATAGGTTTAACTTGAGCTTGAGGAATAGTTTCGCCCAAATAGCTGATTTTAAAGTCCTTGCCTTTCACGGTCGCTCCAGGAAGTAAAAAGTAAAGCAGTCCGTTTGCATCTTCCAGCACCCCGACATCACCGCCTTTACTGGCATAGGCTTGAAATTGAAAGCCATCAGGAATGCGACCTTCTACGCAAGCAATCGGCGTTTGTTCAGGTAAACGTTGAATCAGGAGCTGTTCTTTTTTGTCGGGAGATTCTAATAACACATACTGCTGTTTCGCACCAGAGGCTTGAAACAAGGACAAATTCGGGCAGGAGGTCAGGGTCGAAAGCATTCAATAAAATCCTTTTGCTTTGCTAAAACTTTTTTAATTATACGCCAAATAGGCTGTTTTGCGGTATCGAATTTTAATGAATCTCACTCTTATATTTTTATGGGGCTTCATTCTCAAAGCTCAATGCGATTTTTTCCACGCCATTAAGGCGTTTCAAGCTCCGCTTCCACTTGTTCCAAGGCGTAAAATGGTGCCGAATATCCACTTCATAACCCAGCAGAATCAAGGGTTCTTCTAAAGATTCTTCTGTTTTTAACCTCAACCGTTCCACAGATTTAATTCGCTCTTCCAGCTGATCTTCAATGTACGCAATCACCCCTTCTTCGTGAGATTCTCTCACATGTACAGTCAACCGTAGGACTTCTTTATCCTTAAAGCGTTTATATTCTTTCACCCAAGGGATTTTACCCATGGTATACAAAATAATCACCGCAATTAAAGTGGCAAATACCGCTAGCCCATGAAGCCCAACACCCACAAGCATTCCAACGCCTGCGGTGTTCCACAGACTGGCTGCCGTGGTAATGCCTCGAATCGAATTGCCTTCTTTCAGTAAAGCCCCCCCACCAATGAAACCTATCCCTGTTACGATTTGAGCCCCAATACGAGAGGGGTCATAATTCACATTGGTAATCATGGCACTGTTGGTTAAGGCATGGAAGTTAGAAAGTTCTGCCAAATTCGTCATGGAAAGCACCATAAAGATGCACGACCCCATACTCACCAGCATGTGTGTGCGTAAACCTGCGGCTTTATGGGTGAGTTCTCGCTCTAATCCAATAATCGCTCCAAGTATTGCAGCGACGAGTAAGCGAAACATCATGTCATTTAAGTCAAACATACGCATTATTGTATCAGAGTTTGATGTAGGATAGCGAACGTCTACATCAAACACTCTATTTAGAGTGGATTTAGGGGCTGTCTTCAAAAAGCCCATAATGGGTACTTTCTGTGTCAAAACAAGCCGTTGTTCGCTTCGCGAGTGATTGCAAGCAATCAGCGTTATGTACCTCTATGTACACGCCTCAAAAGCCGTTTGTTTTTCCTTGAAATTCCGCCATTCTTGACTATTTGAAGACAGCCCCTAGTCTTCTTGTCCTAACCCGATAAAATCACACAAAACGTTATTCATTTTGGGTATCCATACTGAAGCGAGCTTGACCCCTCGGGGTGTTGACTCTAAATATCCTGCGTCTAAGTGTTTTTGTAATAAGAATTGAACCTCCTCCCAGATGACTTGTGTCGGACACGCCTCTTGAAGGACGCAGAAGGACACACCTTCTTGGGTTAATCGCAACCCAAAAATCAAGAGATTTTCAACTCGCTCCACCTCTGAAACAAAGCTACGATGCGTGATGTCCTCTAGTGTTTGCCACTGATGATACACCTGTAAATCGGCAGGTACTTCGTATCGCCACGGATGCACCACCCCATGAGCCGAAGGCCCGAAGGCAAGTACGTCTTTTTGTTGCCAATACGCCAAATTATGCCGACTCTCAAAGCCTTCTTTCGCAAAGTTGGAGGCTTCATATCGCTGAAAGCCCTGTTGATGTAAATACGTAACCGCCCATTCATACCATTCCACATGAGCCTCATCCGACGGTAAGGGATAGAGATGCGGGGCTTTTTTGACGAGCATTTCCAGTGCCGTACCTGCTTCCAACTGCAGGCCGTACATAGAAATATGCTGAATCGGTAATTCACACGCTTGTTTAACGGTGTCTTGCCAAGACGCCAAAGTTTGAATCGGGATGCCGTACATGAGATCAATACTTATATTAGCTTGCATCCCACTCCTTTGATTTCCCATAAGTGCCGCTACTTGATGAATCACGTTTTTTGCTTGTTCAGGGCTATGCCGTCGACTCAGCTTCTTCAATTCATCTGCTTGAAAAGACTGCACCCCCACGCTAAAACGATTGATGCCCACTTTCAAATAGTCCTCAATCGAACTGGTGCAGTCATCAGGATTGAGTTCAAAGGTCATTTCGGCATCAGGGGCAAAGGCTTGAAAGGTCTGAATGGATTTTAAAATATCGCCCACCTCGCTTGCGGAGAGTAAGCTAGGTGTACCGCCCCCCAAATACAGGGTTTGCAATGGAGCAAGAGGACTTGAAAGCACCTCATAACGAGCGATAATTTCTCGATGCAACGCCTCTAAAAAAGTGGAAAGTCCGCCGTATTTTTCAAGTTCAAAATAAAAATCACAGTACACGCATCGGGAGCGACAAAACGGCACATGCAGATAAACGTGTTGCATTAAAAGGGCAAATCATCTTCCGTTAAAAAGTCATCAGGAGACAATTCCGTCAAATTAACCGCAGGCGGAGGAGCTACGACAGCGGTTGCGGTTGGTTGACCGTAGGGTGCTTGAGCTTGAGGAGCAGGCGTATAGGAGGCTTGAGAGTATTGGGCTTGAGGGGCATAAGCCGTTGGAGCAGGTGCGTTTTGAGCGTTCATCGCCACAGGTTGAATGGCGTGAGGTAAGCCTTGTAACTGATGAATCTGTTTCGCATCAATTTCAAACATCTTCTTTTGAATGCCTTCAGGAGTGGTTACGGTGTTGATTTGCAAACGCCCTTCCACATGAACGACCATGCCTTGCTGAAGAACGCTCACCGCATCAGAGAGTCCACGCCATGCCAAGACTTTAATGACCATATCAGGCACAGGGTGATTGCGTCTTGGGGGCATGGAAACGGCGATGTGCAGAATACTCACGCCTACATTGTTTTGCGTAAAACGCTTTTCGGGATCTTGCAGTAGCGTCCCTGCAAGGGTAATTTGAGCAAATGACATCATAAAAGATCCTTCATTGAACATACAACAATCTAAATTGTAACATAGGCGACTTTTAAATCGAGACACGTACTCAAAAATGTAACAAGTCTTTGCAAAGTATAGAAGAGGATCGTTTAATATATGCAATAGTGTTGCATTTTACTGTGTTTTGTTTATGATTAAATAAGGATTAACTTCATTTCACATGACTAAGGAATTATAAACCATGACGACGCCAAAAAAATTACCTGTTACGGTGCTTTCTGGATTTTTAGGGGCTGGTAAAAGCACGCTCATGGAACATATTCTTAACAATCGGCAGGGGCTGAAGGTGGCGTTAATCGTCAATGATATGAGCGAACTCAACATTGATGCCAAAATGATTCAACAGGGCGAAGCCGCCTTGAGTCGTCAAGACGAAAAAATGATTGAAATGAGCAACGGTTGTATTTGTTGCACCTTACGAGAAGATTTATTGATTGAAGTCCGTCGCTTGGCGGAAGAAGGCCGTTTTGATTATTTGCTAATTGAAAGTTCAGGCATTTCTGAACCCATGCCTGTGGCAGAAACTTTTACGTTTGAAGATGAAAACGGCGTTTCTTTAAGCGATATTGCCACATTAGATACCATGGTTACGGTTGTGGATGCCTTTAATTTACCCCTTGAACTACAAGGCTTCGACTTATTGTCGGATCGACATATGGCACTTGGGGAAGATGATGAGCGAGGTATCAGCGAACTGCTTTTGGATCAAATTGAATTTGCCAACGTCATTTTGTTGAATAAATGCGATCAAGTAACGCCTGAAGAAGCCGATGCACTAGAGGCATTGCTTCAAAAACTCAATGCCCAAGCGAAAATATACCGTAGCGTGCGTTCTCAAGTGGACTTGAATCTCATTCTTAATACAGGCTTGTTTGATATGGAAGATGCCGCTAATAGTGCGGGTTGGCTCACGGAATTGCGTGGCGAACATACCCCTGAAACGGAAGAATATGGCATTTCGAGTTTTATTTATAAGCGTCAACGTCCGTTTCATCCTGAACGCCTAAGAGCCTTCTTTGAAGTGCCAACACCAGGAGTCATTCGCTCTAAAGGCTTTTGCTGGATGGCTCACCAGTGGGATTGGATGATTCAGTGGAGTCAAGCAGGGGCGTTGTTGCAGGTTACGCCTGTGAGTCCTTGGCTGTGTTGTTTGCCTGAATCTCAATGGGAGCCTGATGAAGGCATGACCCATGAGGATGTAAAGGCCACATGGCATACAGCGTGGGGTGATCGGATGCAGGAGCTGGTCTTTATCGGGAGAGACATGAATGAAGTCGCCATTACGTCCATGTTGGATGAGTGTTTGATGACCCCTGATGAGCTTAAACTCGATTTGCCTCGTTATATTCAGGAGCGTCCGCAGTTTTTTAGTTTTGATGCCCTCATTTTAGACATGGAACGTGCCAGCAACCAAGA
The DNA here is from genome assembly GCA_964506805.1 of uncultured Vampirovibrionales bacterium. GTDB lineage: Bacteria > Cyanobacteriota > Vampirovibrionia > Vampirovibrionales > JAJTHC01 > JAJTHC01. The sequence goes on from CAZDMD010000070.1 coordinate 7,226, forward strand.
GGCTTGTCCTGTTTAATTAAGAACCTATCTTCATGGATTCAAGAATGGAGGGATTTCAAGGAAAAACAAACGGCTTTGAGGGCGTGTACACAGAAGTACATAACCGAAAAACGGCTTGTTTTGACACAGAAAGCACCCATTATGGGATTCATGAAGATGGGTTCTACAACGGAAAAACCTCTTTCGCCAGTGCCTGACGTAAAGCGAAACGATCTAAAATAGCCTCAATATCTAACACCGAATTTAAATACGTCCGATTCGTCAATGTAAAACGTTGAGCAAAATTCGCCTGTTCTGCTTGTGCTTCAATCGGACGATTTAAAAGCTGATGCCACCTCTCTTCCACAACAGAAGGCTCTTGAGGCATATAGATTAACGCATCACCAAAATAGGATTGCGTCCATTCCTTCGGTTCAGTTACCAAATTCGCCCCATTGGCGGTACAAAACGCCATGCGATCATGCACACTTCGAGGCACCAACGGACAAATGTTCCACACATATTGACTATCCCCATACCATTCGGCAAGGGTGTACGCATCTGTTGGGGGATGCACCGTCCATTTATCCGAAATGAAATCGGCTTTCTCCCACCCTGAACCACAGAGCGTCAATTCGATATTCTTTGCGGCTTTTAAGAGTTTTTCTCGCCAGTACATCTCTGTGCAATGATAAATCCACGGCAAAAACTTACAATAGTGCATGGCGTGAACCTCAAGCGGATTAATGCCGAGTCGTTCTAAGCCATCCAGAAAAAAGGTATCCGCAGGATGCTCAGGCGAGGCGATTAAATAATCAATCGTGTCTTGACACAATCGATTAAAACTAGGGAACTTGTCCAACTTAAATTGCTGGCGTTTTTCATGATACGGGGTAAAACTGCAAGGGACTAACACACGAATGCTTCGCTCCCCATACGGTTTGGTCGTTTTGAAATCGGGGAATCCTGCTGCATGTAACTTGGTATTGAAGGCTTTAAGTTTATGCCATTCCATGCGTTTGGCAAGATTATCAAAGCCTTCAGTAGCAAAGTGAGCGTTGATTTTATAGGGGTAGTCGTGATCCATGACACGAGGATACTGCACAAAAGGGTGATCCACATACCAAGAAATAGTCGGGACTTTTAAATGTTCTCCCAATGTTTTTCGATTGCTTAATTCAATGGCTTCTGCCATGCCGTTAAAAGAAATCAAAAACGTGGGTTTGAAATTTTTAATGGCATCGTCAATTTGTTGAGGGGCATTGGGGTTTTGGTGCAAATTGAAGCGTCGAGTATGGTGTCCACGCAGTGCAAAGGCTTGCTCCAAACAGTCCGTGAAGTAATTCAAGGCTCGATACTGTGAACCGCCTTCTAAGAGCAAGACATGTTCCGCTTTTTTGAGCTTGGGGGCGTTTTGAAAGACATGGCGAGCTAACGCTTCTAAAGATTCAGGAATGTGAGTCAGCAGGGGAGTGCCTTCAGGTTCAGGGTGATGTTTCTGGTTTAGCTCAATGCCCACTAAGGTTCTTGAAGACAACGTTTTTTCCATTAAAATACCCTTTCATACCACTTGAACGCATTAAATTTGATTTCAAGTCTAAAACATTTGAGTAGGGTATAAAAGGCAATTTTAAAAAGATTCTCTATTTAGAGGAAACCTATTAAAGAGAGCATATACGGTAATACGGTAAAGATGTGTTAGAATAAGAGGGTTATTATTAAGTCATGTGAGAGATGAAGCATGGCATGAAAAGCCTTAACCGACGCCGAATGGGAGCTGATTAGCCCCTTTATTCCTGTACAAAAACGAGGAAGACCGCGAAGCCGAAACCGCGAAATTTTAGATGCGATTCTTTTTATTTTGTCTACCAATTGCAGGTGGGAAGAACTCCCCCCTTGTTTTCCCCCAAAGATGACCGTCTTTGACCGTTTTAAACGCTGGCAACAAGAAGGTTTCTTTGAGACATTGTTTCATCGGTTAAAAGAGAGGAGGGTCTCTAAAGCCAAAGAAATCCACTACCTCGATGCGACGATTAAGTCGGCAAAAAAGGGGTGCCTGCGTCGGGCGAGCGGGGAAAATATAGCTATAGCCAAATTTAAAAATTACCGTACACTATAGAAGCCTCTGCAAAAGTCTAAAAGAGGGCTTACTCCCTCCCCT
>CAZDMD010000071.1:0-9109 GCA_964506805.1 uncultured Vampirovibrionales bacterium
GTGTAGATAGACCTACATGACTGAACAAAATCATCGTAGCGACAAAGTATAGACGTTGTACAGGAAATTATTGAAAAGACTATAAAAAGCCCCTTCATACATGGGTAAAGGGGCATTGTTGTATAGGGGAATTTTTAATTCAGTTCAATTAAAGGGCACTGGGCAAGACGCTCAAACGTCCTTCCATCTCTAATTTATCAATATAGTCATACGCATCTTGTTCGCTTTCAGAAACCCACATCAACAAGAGTTGTTCAAACACATTACCATTGGGTTCTAAATTGTAAGATTCACAACGCCCCATATAGGTATGCAATAAGGCGGTGCTGTCATTTAATATTGTGGCAATTTCATGGCGTGCGTAATCATCCATTAAAAACAAAGCATTAAAGGCTCGATACGCATACTTGTTCTTATCATACCAACGTTTACGACCCATCGACTTTAAAAGCGAAAGATGTTTGTCGCTACCATGTTGTAACATAAAACTTTGCTTATTCTTGAGTTGCATTTGACTGGTTTGCTGAATAATAACTTTAGAATAGGCTTCCACTTGCCATTGATTCATGCGTTTTAGACTGGTAACCAACGCCAAGACTTCTTTATCTTTTTCATACCAACGTGACCAAATTTGCTTGCTAGACATAACAGGTAGTTCCCTAGTGATTACATAATGAAATAAAACCAAACAGGTTTATAGTGGTATATTCGTATTATGATGATAAAAACTTGAATGATACGTTACAGAATCGTTACAAAAGAAAGATGTCCTAATGACCACGCACAATTCAGATTTACAAACCCGTATTCAAGCCGTTGAAGCCTTTTTAAAGCCCAAATGCAAAAGCCCGATTAAAGCCATGGTGATTTTAGGTTCAGGCTTAGGGGCTTTAGCCGAAAATGAAGCCTTTGATATTCAAGCACGAATCCCTTATAAAGCAATTCCTCACTTTCCTATTTCCACCGTGGAAGGTCATGCAGGCGAGTTGATTTTAGCCTCCTTAAAAAATGTAGCCGAACCCACGACCATTGCTTTAATGAAAGGACGCTTTCATTATTACGAAGGCTACTCCATGCAAGAGGTCGTCTTTCCTGTACAAGCCTTACGCTACTGCGGAGCAGAAACCCTAATTCTTTCCAACGCCGCAGGTGGTATGGATACCTTGTTTTATCCCGGTGCGTTGATGTGGATTACCGATCAAATTAACCTCACAGGGACAAGTCCCTTGATTGGTCAAAATCCCGAGTTTTTAGGGCCTCGATTCTTTGATATGACGAGTCCCTTTTGTGCCGAACTCAAAGCGGTGGCGATGCAATACGCTCAAGCCCAAGGATTCAAGCTCTTTGAAGGGGTTTATGCAGGTGTTACAGGGCCTGCGTATGAAACCCCAGCTGAAATCAGAATGATGAAGCTCATGGGCGCCTCTGCCGTGGGGATGTCGACAGTTTCGGAGGTTTTAGCCGCACGCCATGCAGGGATGCGAATTGCGGCGATTTCCTGTGTCTCTAATTTAGCAGCGGGCATGCAAGGCAAGGATTTAAACCATGAGGAAGTCATGGGAATGGCCGCCAATCAAACGGTCGGCTTGCGTTTTCAAGGTTTGGTTATTGAGTTGTTGCATCATGCGTTAAGCGCTTATACCAATTAAACGATTAAATAGCGTCTGGCGTCTTCGTTGTCGCTACGATTCTCGATGTGCTTATGTTACGTCTTTGTACACTTCACCCATCTGCGAGTCTAGGCTCCTAGAATCCACCTATACGCTATTCAGTCGTTTAATCGACTATAACACATCTTTACCGTATATGCTCTAAGAATTTTTCTCTTGGGAAAGAAAATCGTTGGTTTCCTCTCCCAATCTCTCCTTCCTAAAGGAGTAGACTCACTTCGTGAATGAGAAAAGTTTTATTTCCCTCCTAAACATAGGAGGGGGGACTACTCTTCAATCAATACCATTACAAATTAACACTATCTCATGTTGGCACGTCTTCCTTATCTGTATCGACTGCGGTATAATAAAGACGTTAGCCGAACGCCGTATTCAGAAAGAATCCCCCCATGCGAATGACGAAACTCTTTGCCAGCACCTTACGAGACATCCCTGCCGAAGCCGAAGTCGTGAGTCATCAGCTCCTGTTGAGGGCGGGCTATATCCGACGAGTCTCCAGTGGGGTGTACAATTTCCTCCCGCTGATGTGGCGTGTGTTGATGAATATCGAACAAATCGTAAGAGAAGAAATGAATCGAGCCAGCGCTCAAGAATTGCTACTGCCTGTGGTGCAACCTGCTAGCCTATGGGAGGCTTCAGGGCGGTGGGCGACTTACGGAGCGGAACTCCTGCGTTTTAAGGATCGCCACGATCGAGACGGCTGTTTTGCCCCCACAGGGGAAGAAATCATCACGGCGTTGGGGGGAAGCGAACTCAAGTCGTATCGGCAAATGCCTGTCAATCTCTATCAATTCGGCACCAAGTTTCGAGATGAAGTGCGTCCTCGATTCGGGCTATTGCGTGGGCGTGAATTCATTATGAAGGATGCGTACAGCTTTCACACGTCTCAAGACTGTTTGCAGGCGGAATATGACGTGATGGCAGGGGTGTATCAGCGGATTTTTGAACGTTGCGGACTGGAAACCAAAATGGTGCGTTCCGATTCAGGGGCAATCGGTGGGGATGTCAGCCATGAGTTTATGATGCTCACGAAAGAAGATGCCAATGGTCAGAAATCAGGCGAAAATGATATTATTCATTGCGAGGCTTGCGGTTATGCCGCCAACATCGAAAAAGCGGACGGTGGACTTTATACCCCCACCTCCACGAATGGGGAGGACTTCGGCTTTACATCCACTGAAATGAAGCCCACCAAAAAAACAACGACGATTGAACTGCTTACGCAATGCTTGGAAATTCCTGCAACGCTAATTTGTAAAACCTTGCTTTATATGGTCAATGAGGAAATCCCAGTCTTGGTGATGATTCGGGGGGATCGTAACGTCGAATCAACCAAGTTCAAAAATGCCTTACATTCTACTGGTACGGTGATTCAGGACGTTCGCTTGGCAAGTCCTGAAGAACTCAAAGAACGCTTTAACACGATTAAAGGCTTCTTGGGCTTGGCTCACATGCAGGATTCGATTTGTGAAAGTACGCCTGAAAATAAGCGTTTGAGTGAGTCGTTGCAAGTGGTGCTAGCCAGTGGCGAGCGAATCCCCTTGTATGTGGATGCCTCTGTGGTGGATTTGAAATCCTTTGTGATTGCTCATAATCGCTATGATGAACACAGCGTCGGCTTTAATTGGAATGCTCAAGTGGCGACGTGGATTAAAACCCATGCCTTACCTTTATACGCCTTACAAGCAGGGGATGCTTGCCCCGATTGCGGTCAACCTGTGGCGGTCAGTCGTGGGATTGAAGTCGGTAATATCTTTCAGCTAGGGACGAAGTACACGAAAGCTATGAACTACACCTATACCGATGAAGACGGTTCGGAAAAGCACGCCATTATGGGATGCTACGGCATCGGGATTACACGAGTGGCGGCCGCCGCGGTGGAACAGCATCACGACGATTGGGGGATTATTTGGCCTGAAGCCATTGCTCCCTATAAAATTGCCGTGGTCGTGGCGAATAGTAATGATGACACGCAAAAAGCCTTAGGCGAGTCGATTTATCAGTCTCTTCAAACTCAGTATCCTGGTGCTATCATTTTAGATGATCGGGATGAGCGAGCAGGGGTGAAGTTTAAGGATGCGGATCTTATGGGCTTCCCGATTCGGGTTACGGTGGGGAAATTAGCCTCTGAAAGCAAGGTAGAAGTTAAGCATCGCCGAGAGAAAGAGGCTCACACCGTCCTTGCGGAAGAGTTAGGGGCTTATTTGAAGACAGCCCCTAAATAGCGTATAGACAGCCCCTAATGCCCCCGATGCTGAATAAAATCTTGCAATTCTTGTAGAATCTCAACTTGAAGCCCAAGCCTTGCCAGTTGCACTAAATGTTGATTCGCACTTTGAACCAAGCGGTGAATTTCCGCTTGCGTTCCGTCAATCCCCAATAAACTCACATAGGTGAGCTTCTCTTGCATGGCATCCTTACCAGCCGTTTTACCTAAGGCATCCGAACTGGCGGTGGCATCTAGTAAATCATCGGTGGCTTGAAACAACTGCCCCAAATCCGATACCCATAGCCCTAAAGCCTCTTGAATCTCTTGAGGCACACCCGCCAATCGGGCGGGGGCAAGAACGGCAAATTCGAGTAACGCCCCTGTTTTTTGAGCATGAATGTAGCGTAATTGTGCCAAAGAAGCAGGGCTTTCATGGCTCCACATATCGGCGTATTGTCCGTTGACCAGTCCCTTGAAGCTCCCTACGCCTGCTAGGGTTTGCACCAGTTCTAACAAAATCAAAGGATATGTTTCAGGCGTATAAGCGATTAAACACTCAAAGGCGAAACACGCCAAGGCATCCCCGACTAAAACGGCGGTGGCTTCATCAAAAGCCCTATGAGTCGTGGGCTTGCCTCGTCTGGTATCATCATCATCCATACACGGTAAATCATCGAAAACAAGGCTTTGGGCGTGTATCATTTCCGTACTGATACAAATGCCTTTCAGCGATTCCACATCCTGCTTGCCTAAAGCGTGCCAAACAACGAGCGATAAAATCGGGCGAATCCGCTTGCCCCCAAGCAAAGTGGCATGACGTGTCGCTTGCCATAAACGTTGCATCGAGGCTTGCACCTCAGGTAAGCTCTCGATCTTTTGTCGTTGTACTTGCCAAGCGGATTCAATCGCCTCTTCTAGCCACGCCTCCACTTGGGCTTGCAAGCGTCCGAATCGCCACTTGAGCCAATCGGCACTGCCCTGTTCAGGCATTGAGGCATGAGAATCTGTCGTTAATAGTCTATTTAAAGTGTTGAGAGAATGCCCCATGTCATTTTTAAAACCTTATCTCGGTATAGATGGCGTTACTGAATTTGACGCTCTAAAGGGTACGGAGAAGACAAGTGAAGCGTTTTAATCCGCAAACCGTCGAGTTCTTGCACGGTAAAGATGAAATCTTCAAACTGAATGGCATCCTGCACCTGCGGTTCACGCCCGAGCATACCAAACACAAAACCTGCTACCGTCTGAAAGTCATCCACAGGCAAGTTCAAATCAAGGGCTTCATTTAAATCTTCGATTTCGCATTTGCCTGCCACTTCCCACAAAATCGGAGAAATTTCTTTTAAATCTTCTTCTTCCACTTCTTGATCATCTTCCCACAAAGCCCCCACCAGTTCTTCAACCACATCACTAATGGTTACCATGCCCGCAAAACCACCATGTTCATCCACAATGGCTGCCATTTGAAAACGATCCCGCTTAAAATCTTCTAAAATATCGCTCAAGACTTTATTTTCAGGATAAATCGGCATGTCCCGTAACAAGGGATGCAAGGGATAATCCGCCTTGCCTTCTCGCAAGCACTTTAAGACATCTCGTTCATGTACCAAACCCACGAGGGAATCGACCGTTTCTTTATACACAGGCAATTTAGAGTGCCGATGTTCTACTAACAAATCCGCCACTTCCCCCACCGTCATACTCACTTCCGCCATAATAACATCTGTTCGAGGCACCATCACATCCCAGAGTTGACATTCGGCAAAGGCAAAGACGTTTCTAAAAATCATGGCTTCATTGGTGCGGATGTGTCCCTTATTTTGAGCTTCGGTAATGAGTCTATGAAAGACATCCTTCCAATGCTCTTCGCTTTCATCCGCCACCACTTCGACAATGACATCCCGCAAGTTGGGTACACGCTTTTGCATACGAGCCTTCAAATGTTCGATAATATCATCCACCTCTCGAATCGGAATATCAGGGTCGACTTCCACTTTCAGTTGTGCAAATAAGCCGTTGATGCCTTGATCCATAGTTTTTAAATCGATAATGGCTGAAATGCCTTGTGTTTCTAAGACCAGCGTATTCAGTTGTTCTTCCACACTAGCAGATGCTGCCACCCCTGTTAAGAAACTGCGGTTGTATCGAAAGAGATTAATCGCTAAAATGAGCAATAAAATCCCAATCATCACAGAAGCAATCGAATCAGGCCAATGGCTCACTTCGGGTGGAATCCATTTAAAATGGATGGCGACTTCTGTAAAAATAAGCGACACTAAGGCAATCATCGCTCCCAGCAACGCCACAGAATCTTCAAAAAAGACGAACCTCGTGGTGGGGCTTTTGACATGCTTGATTTGCTGAAACGCCTTAGGGATTAAATCAAAATGCCCTGCTTTTTCCCCCACTTCATGTAAAATCGCCCGCGAGGCAGAAGATAAAGCGAAAATTTCAAAGGCAATCGAAAGCACTAAAATCGCCATCCCCCAAAACACGTTTTCTAAGGCTTCAGGCGGTTGATGAAATCGATTCCAGCCCATCCACACGGAAAATAAAGCACTCAAAAACAACACAAAACTAGCGAGCAAGGCCCACAAGTTCGTTTCCAAGCCATACCCATAGGGACGAGACCGATCGGAAGGGCGTTTGCCTTGAATCAAGCCAATCAACAAGGTAATGCTATTAAAGGCATCGGCTAAAGAGTGCAAACCTTCGGCGATTAAAGCGGTTGAGCGAGTAATCCATACACCCACGCCTAATTTAGCAAAGGCAATCACGGCATTGGCTAGCATCGCAACCAAAACGGCACTCATGGCATGTTTGGCGTGATCATTGGAATGTTCTGAACTGATGTAAACTTTTTGTTCCACATCTCTTAACAGGGAAGACTCAGCGTCGGGCATAGAAGCAAGGAAATTCCTAAATCTAAATAAACGTCTTCTTATTATAACACAATTTTCAAAAATCGCTCGATTAAGGCAACACGCTATCGATACGCAAGGTATCAATCAAACGCACCCCTTCTAAACGAGCCGCCACCAGCAAACGACTCGTCGTGCTGAGGGTCTCTTGAGGGGCAAAAGTCTCCGCATCCACCGCCTCGACATACTCCCACTCTAGTGCTTTCCCTAGCGGATACATCGGCTGTAAAGACTGCCACGACAGCTCAAACGCTTTTTGAAGCGGAATGGCTTGAGGGGCAAGGGTATGCACCGCCGTTGCAATGCCCACTAGCGTTTCAAACAAGGCGACTGCCGTTTGTTGAGCCTCTTCACTTTGCAGATATTGATTACGAGAGGATAAGGCAAGCCCGCTTTCGTTTCGCACGACGGGATGCGCCTGAATCTCAATCGGCAGGTGTAAATCACGCACCATAGCCTTTATAATGGCAAGTTGTTGTGCGTCTTTTTCGCCAAAAATGGCGACTTGGGGTTGAATTAAGTTAAAGAGTTTTAAGACCACCGTACACACCCCCTCAAAATGATGCGGACGACTTTTTCCACATAAACGATTCGTTAAATGAGTAGGCGGTACCACGCTAAAACGACCGTCTCTTTCCACCCCTTCGGGATAAAGCACTGCCACATTCGGGGCAAAAACAGCATCTACTTGGGCGAGACGACACGCCTCTAAGTCCGCCTCTAGGGTACGAGGATACTGCTCTAAATCTTCATTAGCTCCAAACTGCGTGGGATTCACAAAAATAGAGACCACCACGACCTCCGCCACGTCTTGGGCTTGTTTGACAAGTGCCAAATGTCCGTCGTGCAAGTTACCCATGGTTGGCACTAAAGCCAAAGGCTTAGCCCCCAGTGAGGCTTGCCACTGGCGTAGCGCTTCTAACGTATGAATTAAAATCGTCATGCTGGTTTCCTTTTAGTGAAATGCGCTGCGTTCTTGATGAATCTGTGTAAGTCTGCCATGCCCCGTTACCACGAGCGTTTCCCCTTCTAAGATAAACAAGCGTTGGGTAATGGATTTCTGAATCGCCTCAAAACTACCGCCCCACAAATCGGTACGACCAATCCCTCCACGAAAGAGGGTATCCCCTGCAATCAAAATGCCCTGCTCTTCTAAATGAAAGCAACACGACCCTGGTGTATGCCCAGGTGTAAAAAGGGTTTGATGCGTCCCAAGCCCTTCTAACACCAAAGGCTGTTCATCTTCAATACACCCATCTGGCGGATGCGTGGGATGAGGCGGCTTGGGCATACCAAAGCGTTCACATTGTAAATCCAGCATCGCCCAAAGGGGTAAATCCGCTTCGTGCAGATACAAGGCACAGCCTGTCGCTTGACGCAAGGCTTCCGACGCTAGAAAGTGATCAAAATGGGCATGCGTATGATACACCGCCAAGAGCTTTAACTGGCGTTCTTTTAGCCACGCCAAAAGGGCATCGGCATCGCCACCTGCATCTATGATAATCGCCTCTTGCGTTAAAGTATGATGAATAATCGTACAATTACATTGCAAAGGCCCGATAGGGGCGACATGTACTTGCACCTGCGGATTTTGCGTCGATAGCACCGTCATATTTAAGGACATACGAAATAGACCCTCATGAAACTATACCTTGTACTATAAATCAATACTAAAGTTTTTACAAATGCTGAAAGACAAAAGGCTCACAATATGCTACAATGCAAATGAATTGAATTTGAAAAAGCCCAGCCGAACTAAAAAGGTAGACATCTATATGGTACGATTGCGTTCTTGGTTGCGATTCTTTCCTCGTAAAGTCGATTTTGTCGGTCTGTTGGCATTAGCCTTAACGCTAGGCTGGCTCATGAGTTTAAACGTATTGAACGACCGACATCTGTTAGCGTTACAAGCGGAATCCGATCACATTGTGGTTTTTACGGCTCGTTGGTGTGCCTCTTGCTCCACGTTGGTACCGAGTGTAGAAAATGTTGCCAAGCGTTTAGCCATTCCTTTTATCAAAATTGATGTAGACGATACCAAAGCAACGGCTCAGGCTCGTCAATTTGGATTAGAGATTCCTCGTTCGGATTTACCGCAGGCGTACTATATTCAATCTTCAGGCAAGCAAACCTTAGTCTTAAACGGTAAACTGTACCGCCCCAACCAAGCCCAACAAGTCGACACCGACCTAGACACCAAAATCAAACAGATTCGATAGAGTCTTTTATTTATTATCGGAATAATACCCACAAGTACATAATAGGATTATTTCGTCATTGCGAATCTTTAGTCGTGGCAATCCTCTTAA
>CAZDMD010000072.1:0-9093 GCA_964506805.1 uncultured Vampirovibrionales bacterium
CTCGACGTCTGCAAAATGTCTCGGAAGCCTCGCATTTAGTGCAGGTCGTCGAAAGTTACGGACTTCAACATCTTGCTAAAAGCATATGTATCAATAGTTATGAGTTCTACTATATAGCAGAATATGCAAAAATATATCACTCCCCCTGTATTTAATCGAATTATGAGTCAATTCTTTCTACACCGAGTTCGGATGCGACATAATAAACGAAATAGGTATGCTCTTCATCCTCTCTCTAGGTCTTAAAGGATAATGCCATGGCGTCCAACTCCGATCCCGCACAAACCGCACCGCATACGCTGAACTACTACAAAATCTTGGGTTTAGACAATTACGCTTCTGTCAACGAGGTACGCAAAGCCTACAAAGGACTCGTCAAAACCACGCACCCTGATGTCGTCCCTGAGGCGGAACGTCCTACCGCCACCGAAGCCTTTAAAACGATTTTACTCGCCTATACCGTGCTAAATCATCCTGGTAAAAAGCAGTATTATGATGAACAACTCAAAAGCATGTTGGATGCGGTCGAAAGTCGGCTAAAAACACACAAAAGCAAGCAAGCCCCTCCACAAGAGGACAGCGATGACACGCCAGCCTCCGTTAGAAAGTCAACGCCTCATCACCAAAAGAAAAAATCAACGGCAAACAAAGAATCCACAAGTGCTACGGAGCATCTGGCAGTACCGTCTCGCCCTAGTTTTTGGAAGAAATGGCATACGCTTTATGTGGTTGAAAGTAAGGCGAACGTCTGGCATGCAACGTGGGAATCGACTAGCAAACACCGACACCTTGCACACGAAAAAGGCATTTTATTTAAATGTGTGAATTACTACACTCAAGCTGTTTTACAACATGTACAAGTCCCTTTTCATGTCATTCCCAGTGGATCGCACGCCACGCATATTAAACTTTCCATTGACGGCAATATCACCCTGCATCTGAAGGTAGAGGCTTGTAACGACAAAGCAGGTTCGTGGTTTGGCACCTCCAATCAAAAACCACGCCACGCCCCTGAAATTGAACTAGACGAGGAGGATAGCTCTGAAGGGGAGAGTGCGACACCGTCTCCATCTCCATCGGCGAAATCAACACAATCGTCTGCCTCTCATGCGTCAAGCGAAAAATCAAGTGAGAAAGCCAATGCAAAAGAAAATGTGAAAGAAAATGATAAGGTCAGTGAAGAAATCCCCCTCGTCTTAGCGGTGTGGGAAGCGGCACTGGGGACAGAAAAACAAGTGCAACTCACAGGGCAAAGCGAAATGGGCAAAGTACAAGTCCCTGCGGGTGTTCAGCCGAATCAACAATTACGTATTACGCATCAGGGGCAACAACACCTTTTACGGATTGTGGTGAAAATCCCCACCACCTTGAGCGAAGAAGAACGCAACTGTTATGAGTTGCTTCAACATTTAGATGAGGCTTAAAGCACAAAAGATGTATAACCCTCTCGTGATGCGTCTAAGGAAAAAGAAATCGCTTGGGCTTGATGCGTCAAACGCATCATGGCAGGCAGTGGATTCACCCTTCCCACGATTGTACACGGCACACCATAGGCGTTTGCTTCGGCTTGAAGACGTGTCATTGCCTCCGCCGAAGCACTCACGAGATACGACCCGTGGGTTTCGCCAAAGCATAATGAATCTAAACGTGTCGTTGAACACGTGTTCAATAACGCCTCTAAATCCAATGAAACGCCGTACTGTAATTGATGAAACGCCATAGTAGATTTCACCACAGTCGGTAAAAATCCGCCTCGTGAAAGATCCTGCACGCTGGCTAATAGCCGTTGCGGGATGAGTAAGTCTATAATCAAACGAGCCACACGAGCTTCTTGTACTAAATCCACCGTAGGAGGCTCACCATAGATGTCTCCTGCTTTCATCCACTGATAAAGACTCCCCCCGAGCGTGGGTTGAAAATCCCCTAAAATCGCAATCACATCATTCGCTTGTTTAAAGTGAGGCGACACGGCATCCGAGACATCCGCTAAGATACCGACCATACCCAAAGTCGGCGACGGTAGAATCGCTTCCATGCCATTGGTATTGTATAGGCTTACATTACCGCCTGTAACAGGGGTTTCAAAGGCAAGGCACGCTTCTTTTATGCCCCGAACGCTTTGTGCCAGTTGAAACGCCACGAGAGGCGTTTCAGGGTTGCCAAAGTTCAAATTATTCGTTACGGCTAAAGGCGTTGCCCCTGTACAGACAATGTTCCGAAAGGCTTGAGCGACAATGCCCTTACTGCCTTCAAAGGGATTTAAGCTGACATAGATCGGATTCCCCTCTAAAGTGGTCGCCAGTGCCTTAGGAGAATCGGAAGTAAGGCGAATCAAACCTGCGGTATTGTGATCAGAAGTCAAAACGGTCTTGCACTTCACATGCCGATCGTACTGCTCATAAATAGGCGTTTTGGCTTGGATGTTGACGTTTTGCATCATCTCATTCAGTGCGTGTTCAAGCTGATTGAACGCCAAATCCTCAATCCCTTCACTCGGATCACGCTGGCGACGTTGGCGTGCTTCTTCGGATTCTTTCACCTCAAAATCAGGCGGATAAGTCGGAGCGTCATCCGTCAAGAGTTTCGCTGGTACATTGACTACGCATTCCCCATTATGCCACACTTCAATGCGTTCTTCTTCCAAGACTTCGCCAATAAGGACGGCAGGCACTTGCCATTTTTTGAAGATCGCCATGACCTCCCCTTCTTTGCCTTTTTCAAGCACCATGAGAAAACGCTCTTGACTTTCAGAAGAGAGATATTCCCACGCCTGCATGTTCGGCTCTCGGGCAGGCACTAAATCCAAATCAATTCGCATGCCCTTATTGCCTTTCGCTGCCATTTCTGCAGTGGCACAAGTTAAGCCTGCTGCTCCCATATCTTGAGCGGAAACGACTAAGCCCGTCGCAAAGGCTTCCAAACAGGCTTCCATGAGACATTTTTCCGCAAAGGGATCGCCCACCTGCACCGCTGGTCGATCGCTGGCACTCGCTTCTTCATCTAAGGCTTTAGAGGCAAAGGAAGCCCCCCCCATGCCATCTTTTCCTGTGGGAGACCCCACATACAAAACAGGATTTCCCACGCCTTTCGCCCCTGCGGGCATCATGCCCCCTGTTTGCATCACCCCAATGGACATGGCATTAACGAGGGGATTCCCTGCATAAGTCGGGTGAATAAAGGTATCGCCTCCCACCATGGGAATCCCCATGCAGTTACCGTAGTGAGCAATCCCTGCGACTGCTCCTGCCAAGCGTCGTCTATTGTCAGAGGCATTGTCGCCTTCGAGGTTTCCAAAACGCAACGCATTTAAATTTGCAATCGGACGGGCGTTCATGGTGATAATATCACGCAAAATCCCCCCCACGCCAGTGGCTGCCCCTTGGAACGGCTCGACATAAGTGGGGTGATTATGACTTTCGACTTTAAACGCCACCTGCACGCCATCACCACAGTCGATAATCCCGGCATTTTCACCAGGCCCCTGCAAGACGGCTTTCCCTTCGGTCGGCAAAGTCTTCAACAAATGCCGAGAGTGTTTATACGCACAATGCTCGCTCCATAAGGCGGAAAACATACATAATTCCGTAAAATTGGGGGAGCGTCCCAAGCCCTTACAAATCAACTCATATTCAGAAGCACGCACGTTTAAGGCACGGAGTTGAGCGTCTAACGCAGAAAGTGAAGCGTTCGTTTGGGTTTGATTCATCCGTGTTTCCCCTATTTTAAATTATAGAGCTGGTAGTAATTCCACATGCCTTCAAACACATGATGCACATAATGCCGTGTTTGATCATAAGGAATGCTTTCCACAAAGGCATCAGGCTGTGATTTCAACAACGCCATTCGCTTGGTGGCCCAGCGTGCAACCGCATTTGGCCCTGCATTATAACTCGCCACCACCAAAAGCGGATCGTGCTGTAACTGCTGATTCAAATACGCCAAATACCGTGTCCCTAGCTGGATGTTGAGTTCAGGATCCATTAAAGCGAGCTTACTGACACGACTTTTTTCCTCTTGAGCCAGCATATCTTTAGCCGTTGGCACGAGTAGCTGCATCAAGCCCACGGCACTGGCATTACTCAAGCTATTGGGATTAAACGCACTTTCTTGATGAATCAAGCCCAAGACCAAAAAGGGAGACACCTTCGCTTGTTCTGAAAAGGGTTGCACAAAAGAGGGATAATGAATCGGATAAAGGAGCTTTAACACCTGCGGAGACAACTGATAGCGTTCCTTTTGACTCATCTCACTATCTAAATTGTGATAGTAGTCTCTCACTTGGCGGATGCTTTTATCGAGTTGTCCGTCCATTAAATACATCCAGCTCGTCAAAACAGGAATATGCCGAGAACTTTTTTCAAAAGACATGTCAATCAATAATGCCATATCTTCAATGGCTTTAATCGTTGCCAGTTCTTGTAATTGAGCTGACACGATACGAGGTAAATCTTCATTTTCTTTGGTGTAGTCTATCAACCACGCTTCAGGGGCGTGAATGGCATCGGGAATAAGGGGGAGATTTTCCGTTGGCCAAACAGGTTGAAAGCCCAAGGCATTGCTTTTAGCATTTAAAATATGATTGGCTCGAAACGCCCCATAGGTGTTGGGATACGCCTCTAACAAACGTTTCAAGCTGGCTTGACTGGCTTCTATGGCTCCCGTGCTACGTTCTGCCAACGCCTTCCACAGCAAAACATCAGGGGCTTCTAAACTCCCTGAAAAACGCTTTAAATAGGCTTCTGCTTGAGGCATTAACGCCTTGTATTGAGCTTCTACAAACTGAAAACGTAGCCGCTCTGCTTCGACAAAGGGGGTGAGTCGAGAATCGGGGAACTGCGAGGCGAATCGACGATACCAAGCGGATTGACGGGCTTCATCATATTGACTCAAATGCCATAAAATCATTTCCTTATTAGACATTTGAGCAATAGACAATAATTTTTCTAAGGCGTTTACCCCGTCCTTAGACGGCTTTTGGGTGGGATACAAGGTTTCTAAAACCGATTTTAAAGTCTTGGCATCAAAGGTATAACGCCCCACCCACGCATTCAGAAAATCTAGGGCTTGCTGACGTTTCCCTACCGCTAAATACGCTTTTAAAACGTCGCCTCCTGCAATTTTGACTTGAAAGGCTCGCATATTGGCGACTTTCACCGCATTGGCATATTCGCCTGCATGCACATAGGCTTGAATATAATGACTCATTTCTTGCACGGAAGGGGAATGTCCACGCCGTTTAAAGGTATTGATGATGTCCATGGCAAACGTACCTGTCGGCACTTTTTCAAGATACGCCTTCCAATAGGAGACGACATCCATTGGTAGCGGGGCTTTATCAAGCGGTTTTTCAGGGTGAACGGTTTTCCAGTTTTCATCAAAGGTTTTAAGTGCCAAAACCCCTTGAAAGTAAGAGGCGGCTTGTCCATAATCCGTCTTGGGGAAGTTTTTTTGGAGCTGTTCGATTTTCTGTTGAGCCAAATCCAACTGATTCGCTCTCACATAGGACTTCATCAACTCGTAGAGGACTTTGGCGTGAAATTCAGGCTGTAAGGGTTGCGACTCTAGTTTTTTAAGACGCACCTGCACCAAGGATTCATCAGGCTTGGCTTGATACAACTGCACCAAATGCCATGAAATTAAAGGATTTAAACCTGGATAATACTCTTCAAGTTCCAAAAACAAACGAATCGCCAAGTTGGTTTCGCCTGCTTTTTGTGCTTCAATCGCTTGCAAATAAAGACTTCTCGCTTCGCTTTGAGTGCGTTTCCCCACTTGCCGATACACATTCACACCACCGCCCAACCAAGACAATAAGGGCGACTGTGTCGCATTCCCATAATTCCACACCCACAACAACGCCCCTAAAATCAGAGACGCCGCCACGACAACAGGAAAAAGGGAAAACGGCTTTTTCCGTCCTCCTGCCTGCCTAGAGCGTGATGCACCACGTCGTCGAGAACTTGTTCTGGAAGAGGTGTTAGCGTGAAACATGAGATGTCCTTTAAAGTTCTTTATTGAAGGGTACAAGGCAGAAGTAAAAGTCTGACAATTAAAAATAGTTTCCCATATATATAGGTGAGATGCAAGCATAGGCTTGTGCATTTTTTTATTTCCAGTATCATAACAAATGGAAGCGGTCCGGGTGGTGAGGAAGCCGCCTTGAAAGCGGTTGGCCGAAAGGCTTGCGGGTTCGAATCCTGTCGCTTCCGCCATTTTTAGGGGATTCCACGATGAAAGTGGAGGTTGATGTCTTGCATAATCATAATGTTGCATAATCATAATAATGTGTAGAATAAACTTTAAAAAAGGCTTTTTACGATGAATCCCACCTCTTCTTCCCCAACGTATGAGTTTAATTTTGAATGTCCGCAAGACTTATGCCATTACGCCAGCGAATTGTGCTTGGGCATCCCTGATGTGGATTCCGTCTTACTGCGTTATAAAGATGATGCACATTTCGTCGAACAGCCCTATGCCCTTGCTGTCTTTAGCCGACAATCTCATATCGGGGACTATATTACGAAAATCTTAAGTGCCGATGACGCATTTGCGGATGTCCCTGAAATCACTTGTAATACCATTGAAGACGCTGATTGGGCGGAGGCTTGGAAGGCGTATTGGGATGTAGATACCGTGATTGAAAGCAAGCTCACCATTTGTCCCAGTTGGAAGACACATCACCCTGTGGATGGGGAAGTCGTTTTACAGCTCGACCCAAGTTCTGCCTTTGGCACAGGGTCGCATGAAACCACTCGATTGATGCTTCAACGCCTCTACGCCTTGCATGAAGAGCAATCTTTAGTAGGACAGCGTGTTCTTGATTTAGGTTGTGGTTCGGGGATTCTTGCCATTTATGCCGCCAAGCTAGGGGCGTTTCCTGTTGTGGGCTTGGATATTGATCCCCAAGCGGTTCGGGTGTCTCAAGACAATGCCCGCTTGAATCATGTGGATTCTATTTGCACTTTTTTAGACACGCCTCTGCAAGAGCTGACGATTCCTCAACCAGAAGAGGATAAATATCCTGTGATGCTGATTAATATTTTAGGGTCTGTGATTATCGAATTATTGCCTGCCATTCTGCCTCATCTCGCCAAAGGGGGACGCATTATTTGTTCGGGCTTGATTGAAAAAAGTTGCGATGATTTGGAAAAGGCGTTAGAATCGTATGACTTTAAGTGCTTCAAACGACATCAACTCAATCAGTGGTTTGCCCTTGAAGCAGTCTATCAAAAGTAGCACAAATCACAATACTGTCGCTATTTCTCTGTAGCCTCTTTCTTTAATCGACTATAAATGTGAGATTTTCGATACATTTTGCAGACGTAGAGAGTAGGGAATAGACTCGATGATAGGAGGTCTTGGGGCCTTTTGGCAACGCAAAAGACCCCAAGACCAACCAAGTCTAAGATAATCGATTGATGATTGACCATGAATGATCTTTACTTCAACAACGCCAAGACTTTTTCAGTCTTTGGCGTATCCCCTTGTGTTAGAAAAAGACTCGCTAAATCTCGAATCGCCTCTTCATACAGCGATTTGTTTTTTTGCTTTTTACTCAAGGAGACTCGGGCTTCGGCAACCGAGACCGCCAAAGCCGTTTCTCCATTGAGTTGAGCCAAGGTTTGTAAACGCTTTAAGGGGACTTGGGGTGTTTCTAAAGGCAAGGCTTGATTCTTGATTTCTTTGAAAAAACCGTTTAACAATTTGTATTCTAACGGCGTATGGTTCAAGGGTTTCACCCATTCCGTTAAAGACTGCCACGCCTTTAGACGAATCTTAGGCTTAAAAGTCTCTTGTGCTTCAAGCGTCAAGAGGGGGTAGAGCGTTTTAATCGCATTTTTAAAATCTTGGTTTTCGGCGGACGCATAGGCAGTCAATCGTTTGATTTCAGGACTTTGAAACGCCTCATCCAAACGCAAGGCTTCTGTTAAAATATCGTCAGAACGCCCTTGTTTTTCAAACATTTTAAACTGAAGCGTCTTCCATTGAATCGCTTGTTCTGGAGGCATCTCGGACAAGGGAATACTGGCGAAGACCTCATGTAAAATGCCTTCCGCTCTGCCCCATGCCTGTGATTGTAACACTTCTTTCATCCGATACAAGCCGTCTTTCATCACCAAGTGCTTCACACGCGGATGTGCTTTCACCGTAGCAGGAGCAGAGTGGACAGCAGGCAGGTGGGACGTGTCGTGTTCACCAAGGGAAATCGCCGTCCATTCAATCGGTTGCGTAAACAGAGCGTCTAGCCATTCACTGACCACGCTTGATTTTTCGCCTAAGGTGTTAGAAACGGTGGCATCTAACTGTTGTGCCAGCTTGTTGAGCAGGGTTTTAATCCATTTTTCGTCGGGTTTACTTTGTAGGGCTTCTTCATTGACGAGGCTAAAATGGGTCAAAATCCGTTTTTCAAAGGAAGCATCCGCCCCTAGTAAAGTGGCGGTTTTACGAAAGTCATTGAGAACATCTTGCGTGGTAATGGCTTGATTGTCTTGACGCTTTCGCACGGTTTCAAGCATCATTTCATCGGGGAGGACATCTGTTTTAAGCGTTTTTGTTTTTTGATTTTGATTGGTCTGTTTGACGACATCTGCTTGGGTGTCTTCTAAATCTAAAGAAGCCTGTAAACCTTTCGAAGTAAAGGGTTTTTGCCACTCATTTTCAGTCGCCGTCGTCGATTCGGTGAGTGTCTCCTCCTCTAAAGGGGTGGCATTCGATCGACGGCGTTCTTCATCCAAATTTATTTTAGGGATAATTAAGTTACTTTTTAATAGGGAAGGCAAGGGGCGTAACATGTTGATTCATCTCTTCTTTCACAGGGGGATTTCTTTCTTCTTCACTTTCGGCTCTTGCGGATTAGCTGTTGAAGTGCCTCCTATATTTACAGGAGGGGTGTGAATGAAACATCGCTTTATTTCGATGCAAATGAAAAAACAAGGTGTTTTATGTGGTATCCAACTGTTTTTTTATTGGTTTTTTGTCTTTTGTTGAATAGTCTTACGACCCAAGCAGGGGAGGATAAAGATAAACGAAAATCCGCTCCTCCCGCTGAGGTGTTGCTTGTGTCAGACGAGGTGAGCCAGATTACCCTTGCGA
>CAZDMD010000073.1:0-9010 GCA_964506805.1 uncultured Vampirovibrionales bacterium
CATCTAGGCTCCTCGTCTAGCCTACTGTTCGGAAACATCTTTAATCGACTATATATCATCAGAAGTTTAATACTGCCGATTCAGTACTAACCTTGGAGATTTACTTGATATGTTAAATAATTCCGTTGTGCATTCTAAGTTGAAAGCCTCAACCACTGCAGGACATCTCGATTCCGCTCATGTCCTCTCTAGTGGAGGAGATCTTTCCAAAAAAAGAGCCTCCGCCCCTCAAAGTGCGACCCCTCAAAATTTTAAAGCCCTTTCAAGCGATGTGTTTGACACGCAACACAAAAAAGCAGCTGGGGTGCAAGCCTCCAATAGCAAACCTTCTTTGCTCAATCAAATAGCTGGGTTTCTAAAGGGTTAAGGTGAGTTCTTGCCTTTCTTATCCTTGCCTTTCTGATGAAATTCTTTTACAATAACGGAATGTTAAGTCGATTATTTTGACTCGTCTGTAAAAGGATTTTTAGATATGGTAACCTCGTTTGCATCTGAAACCACTCGTCAAGAAACCGATTCTTTGGGCGTTCGTGAAGTCCCTGAATCCGCCTACTATGGGATTCAAGCCCTTAGAGGCTCTGAAAACTTCCCGATTTCAGGGATTACACCTCCTCAGCAATACCCTGAAGCGATTTGGGCGTTTAGCCAAATCAAAAAAGCAGCCGCTCAAACCAATATGGAGTTGGGCTTGTTAGATCCGACAGATGCCGTGATGAATGAGAAAATCGGGCAAGCGTTGATTCAAGCCTGCGATGAAATGGCAGAAGGTCGTTACAATGCACAATTTATTGTGGATGTGTATCAAGGTGGGACTGGCACCAGCAATCACATGAATTGCAACGAAATTTTGGCGAATCGTGCCAATGAGATATTAGGAGGGACTAAGGGGACTTACACG
The DNA here is from genome assembly GCA_964506805.1 of uncultured Vampirovibrionales bacterium. Taxonomy (GTDB): domain Bacteria; phylum Cyanobacteriota; class Vampirovibrionia; order Vampirovibrionales; family JAJTHC01; genus JAJTHC01. The sequence continues at coordinate 899 of CAZDMD010000073.1, forward strand.
CCTGTTCATCCCAATGACCACCCTAATTTCGGACAAAGCACCAATGACGTTACGCCTACCGTCTTGCGTTTGACGTTTTTAAAGAAGCATCCTGAACTCGTGGCGAGCATTCGTCTGTTGGAAGACTCTTTCCGTAAAAAATCCGTTGAGTTTAAAGATATTCTCATCTGCGGACGCACCCATATGCAGGATGCCGTCCCCCTTACCTTAGGACAACAGTTTGGAGCCTATGCCGATGCCTTAACGGATGCCCGAGAAAAAGTCGAAGCCACAGCGGAAAATCTTTACTACTTGGGCTTAGGGGCTTCCGCACTCGGGACAGGTTTAAATACACACAAGGAATATCGCCCTCGTGTGATTCAATATCTCGCTGAATATACGGGATTCCCCTTGAAGCAAGCGAAAAACTACTTCCAGTTGACCTCTAGTTTTGGGCATTTTAGTGATTATTCCGCTGCGATGCGTTCGGTCGCCATTGAGCTTGAAAAAATCACGCAAGATATTAAGCTCTATTCATCAGGCCCTAAAACCGCCATTGGTGAGATTTTTATTCCAAGTTTACAACCGGGATCTTCCATTATGCCAGGGAAAGCGAATCCTGTTTTGCCTGAATTGATGAATCAGTTGTCTTATGCCGTACAAGGCAATGATTTAACGGTTTCTTTGTGTTGTCAAAATGGGCAATGGCAGTTGAACGTGATGATGCCCATGATTCTGATTAAGGTCAGCGAATCCCAGCAGTGGTTGACAAACGGTTTGCGTGAATACGCCTTGCGTTGCATTGACGGTATTGAGCCGAATATGGAGTTTATTGAGCATCGCATGAATTATTCCACGATTTTGCTCACCGCTTTAAATCCGTTTATTGGTTATGCGAATGCCGCTAAAATTGCTAAGCGTGTCTTGAGCGAAGGTAAAACCGTTCGGGAAGTGGCGTTGGAGTTAGATATTACGGATAAATTTGGCGTCAAGCTCGATGAAAACCGTCTCAACGAAATTCTTTCTGTGGAAAGTATGACGCAACCGAACGTCGGCTAAGCCCAAAGCCCAACTCCATAATAGCCAGGCTGTTCTGGCAAAGAGCGATTTTCCCAGCCCCGTGGGGCAGGGAAGAATGGGATTTTTTCGTGTAAATCGCCTTGAGCATCGTTCCAAAAACTATCGTGGAATGGGCCTCCTGTACATTGTGGCAACAAGGGTGGCGTAGGAGGCATCAGCATTGTAGGGAAACCGAAAGGACTACCCAAAAATCCACCATAGCCCCATCCACCGTAGCCGAAACCACCAAAGCCACCATAGGGGAATCCCATGCCGTAGCCCCCTCCGAAAGGGTAAGCTCCCCCGAAACCCAAACCGTATCCACCCATACAAGGCATATAAGCACCCATTTGACGTACTCCTTTGTGTAAACTCAAAGACGAAATCGTAAACGCATTGTATGATGATAAAACATCCAAAACTTTTTTTAAGAACACGTTGTCCTTTTTGTATTACAAAATGTAAAGTTCTGATTGAGGAGCAAGGGATTTAATGAGTTTGACTTGCATCTCATTATGAATGAATTACACTATTGGTTGTTATCTATTTTGGTTATATGTTCATTATTACCCACTGCTTATGGTTGACCTACGTTTTCAGAAGGAATCCTATTTCATGCTTTCTATTTTCGATGAAGAAAAAATCCCGACTTTTTCAGAAGTGAATACGAGTGTCGCCACAGCAGAACCTCAAGTAGAACCTTTGCTCGCTGAAAATAAGAGTCGTTTTGTCCTATTCCCGATTAAGCATGATGCGGTATGGAATATGTACAAGCAGGCAGAAGCCTCTTTTTGGACGGCAGAAGAGGTGGATTTGTCTGAAGATTTAGGACATTGGCAAAATCTAACCGACGATGAGCGTCATTTTATTTCTACCGTGCTTGCCTTTTTCGCCGCCAGTGATGGCATCGTCAACGAAAACTTGGCTCAACGATTCGCCACCGAAGTCCAGATTCCTGAAGCACGTTGCTTTTACGGCTTTCAAATTGCGATGGAAAACGTCCATTCTGAAATGTATTCTTTGCTGATTGATACTTATATTCAGGATAGCTACGAAAAAACACGCTTATTAAACGCTCTTGAAACGGTGCCTTGCGTTACCGAAAAAGGCGAATGGGCATTGAGGTGGATCAACAATTCTGATAGTTTCGCCGAACGCTTGGTTGGTTTTGCTTGTGTGGAAGGGATTTTCTTCTCTTCGAGTTTCTGTTCGATTTACTGGTTGAAAAAGCGTGGCTTAATGCCAGGACTCACTTTTAGCAACGAATTAATTGCTCGGGATGAAGGCATGCACACCGATTTTGCTTGTCTATTGTATAGCATGCTCAACAATAAACTTTCTGCTGAACGGATTCGTCAAATCGTAACGGAAGCCGTTTCCATTGAAAAAGACTTTGTAACGGATGCCTTGCCTGTGGAACTCATCGGGATGAATAGCCGTTTGATGTGTCAGTATGTGGAGTTTGTGGCGGATCGTCTTTTAAGTGAACTCGGACAACCTAAAGTCTACGGTTCGAGCAATCCGTTTCCTTTTATGGAGCATATTTCCCTTCAAAACAAAACGAACTTCTTTGAGGCACGAGTGGGGGCGTATCAAAAAGCAGGCGTGATGAATAAATCCACCGATGAACGCAGTTTTTCGCTGGATGCCGATTTTTAGTACTAAGTAGCAAAGACCGCTATTTTTGATTTTGAAAAATAGAGTGTGTTTCCTTCCAAGGTTTGTTATTTAAAATACGAACTTCGCCACCGCTTCTTTGTGCCATGAAGGCTTGTTGGAAGAGTTCATCGGCATTTTCAGGGTTAATCCATGAAAGTTTTGTCTGAATCGCCAGCGTTTCGAGGATGCCTGTTGTCAAGTGTTTGAGTCGCTTAGGCGTTATAGTCGATTAAATATATTCCCGCACAGTGTCTATACTTTGTCGCTACGATAATTTTGTTCAGTCATGTAGGTCTATCTACACTCCTTCACAAAATCATCTAGGCTCCTCGTCTAGCCTACTGTTCGGAAACATCTTTAATCGACTATATAATGACGATATAACACTTCATTAACTCATTTTAAATGAAGGTATTGGCTTAAAACAGCATGATTTATAGAGCCTGCCACTAAATTACAAAGTGTTACATAAATGTTTGGATTTTTAAAGCTACCCTTCCCCTCTTTGGTGGATGCGATTTGAGAGCGACTCACGTTATGCTGAAAGATATAAAAAGACGATGCTCCCTCACGACGATAAGGATACTTCTATGAAAATAACTTACGCTTTATTTGCCTTCTTATGTGGTTTAAGCCTCGTTTTACCTACGGCTTCCTTCGCTTTTACGCCTGATGTTGAAATTCTAAACCTCAAAGGCTATTCCCCTGAAACCATTCAAGCCACCATGGCGATTCGTAGTCGTGCCGAATGGCGAGGTACATCGCCTTCGCCTCGTCCGCCTTTTCAAAAGTTTCTATATAATTTCATTCATGGCAAGTGGATTGACACCATCGACGAGCCAGGGCATGACATCATCCGCCGAGATTAAACGCCTTCGGTGGATTGGGATTCGGCGTAATATGCGGTTCTTGCAAATACAAGGCATCTAAGGCGTGCCACGCCACCGCCTCAATATCAAACAAAATGACGGCTCGCCATAAGGCATCCGTCATTTTTGCGTTTTGAGCCTCTAATAGATGCGTCGGGCTGTTGCCAGCGTATCGAGCCAAGCAAGCGGTATCGGCATAATAAAGGGTGCTATCCGCCAGTTGAGCGAAAACCGCTTCATCCGAAAAAAGCCCTTGTGCTTGAGTCGTCCATTTACCTGAATTGTTTTGTGTAAAGTAAGCCATATACTGCTGTTGGCGTCGAGCATCCAACGCAATGGCGATTGCTTGACAATCAAGGATATTGGGCGTTTCATTCAATAAACGAGCCAAGTGCATTTGAAAGCCCGTAACAGGAACAATTTTCAGATTCGGTAAGAATTGCCCCAAGGCTCTCACCATGCTTAAAGAGGCTCTTAAGCCTGTAAAACTACCTGGCCCCACATTCACGCAAATAGCGGAGAGATCCTGAACATCCGTTTCGGATTCTTGGATTGCCTTTTCTAAAAGCGGAACCAGTAAAGCGGAATGCGTCCACTGTTGAGCCACCGCCGTTTGATGCTGAAACAAAAGACGTTTAGAATCAGCGTCATGCAGGTCTTCATCTAAATCTTCATATAGGGCAAAATGCAGGGCAAAGGAAGCGGTATCGACACAGAGTAAGGTTTTCATTCGATAAAGACTCCTTTGGCGTCAAGGGATTTTAGTGCAAGTTGTCCACGTGGTGAGAGGCTTTCTACGGTGTAGCATCGGGCGTTTGGTGAGTCGCTAATCTCGATTTGCCAATCCGCCAGCGACTCAAAAGCAGGGACTCGTTCCGCCCATTCCACAAAAACCCATGCCGAGAAACGAGCTTGATGCTCTTCGAGTTCCGCTAAAATAGAAAATCCCTCATCGCCTTCTAAGCGATAAAAATCGCAGTGAATCAAGCCCACGGCGTGCAAATTCGTAGGCGGATACACATTCATCAGCACAAAAGTCGGACTCGTGATGCGTCCTTGAATGCCTAGATTGTGGGCAATGTATCGAACGAGCGTGGTTTTACCTGCCCCAAGCGTTCCCTTGAGCATGACCACAAGGGGCGTGGCGTGATTTGGAAAAATTTTCGCCGTGAAATGGGGGAGTTCCGCTTCGCTCGCCAAAAAATGACGCTTCATTTTAATGGGTTTCCAATTTTTTTTTATATGCTAAACTCATAAATAATAACATTAACAAAAAGATGCTTAAATAAATCACCTAATAATTAAGTGTCTGGTTTTCGCAGATAAAGACGGAGATAAAGACAATGGGCGTTGTGTCAACAAATGACTTTAAAACAGGTTTAACCCTTGAAATTGATAGCAACCTTTGGCAAGTGGTCGAGTTTTTGCACGTCAAACCGGGTAAGGGAGCCGCCTTTGTGCGTTCCAAGTTGAAAAATGTCTTGACGGGTCAGACGCTTGAAAAAACCTTCCGAGCAGGGGAAAAGGTCGAAACCGCTCACCTTGAAAAAAGTGATATGGCGTACCTGTTTAGCGACGGTAGCGACTACACATTCATGGACAATAACAGCTTTGAACAAATGAGTATCCCTTCTTCTATGATTGGGGACGGCGTGAAATATCTAAAAGAAAATATGAGTTGCTATGTCGTGCGTCATAACGGTAAAGTCGTGATGGTGGAAATTCCCACCCATGTTGAACTAGAAGTGGTTGATACGCCTCCCAACGACAAGGGCAACACCTCCTCAGGCGGTTCAAAACCAGCGACTTTGGAAACAGGAGCCGTTGTGAATGTGCCGTTTTTCATCGTTAATGGCGATAAAATCCGTGTCGATACGCGCAACAACTCCTATTTAGAGCGTGTGTAACAGCCCTTTATTTGTGAAGTTTTAGATTTAATCGAGGTAATTATTATGATTCGTATCGCAATTCTAGGAGCAGGTGGCTTAGGGCGTGGGATGGCTCGTGTGATTGAACAGCGCCGTGGCTTTCAGTTGGTGGCGTTGGCGGATCGTAACGGCTATGCGTATAATCCCAATGGTATTGCTTCGACTGTTTTAGGAGCCGATTTAGAATCCGTGGCGGACTTGCCTGAAGGCTTGCGTTCCCATGAAGCCATTTTAGATTTAATGCTAGCTCATGGCGATCAAATTGATGCGATTTTCATGGCACTTCCGAATCTGCCTGTGGACTTTTTTGCGAAAACGATTGAAATTATTGCGTGTGAAACACCCTTTCAAGGGGTTGTTGTGGATGCTTTAAAACGCACAAAGGCAGTTGAACTTTTATTGCCTTTAAATGAATGTTTACAAGAAAATGGCATCACCTATGTAACAGGCTGTGGAGCAACACCCGGATTTTTAACGACGGTAGCGGCAGTAGCGGCTCAATCCTTTGTCGAAATTGAAGCGATTGACATTCACTTTGGTGTCGGTGTGGACGGTTGGGAAAAATACCGTGCCACCGTGCGTGAAGACATTTTGCACTTGCCTGGTTATAATGCCGAAAAAGTGGCTCAAATGAGCGATGAAGACATCAAAACGCTTTTAGATGAGCGTGGAGGCATCATTGAATTGGTTAATATGGAACATGCCGATGACGTGATTTTAGAAATGGCGGGCGTTTGCGATCGCTCTAAAATTAGCGTCGGCGGGAAGGTGGACGTCCGTAATGCGAAAAAGCCTTGTTCGACAACCGTAACGGTAAAAGGCATCACCGCCATGGGGCAACGTAGTCAGCATCAGTTCATCGTGGGGGATGAAACCACGATGGTGGACAACGTCTGCGGGCCTGCTTTAGGCTTTATGGCTCGTGGGGTGGAAATGCACAATAATGGGCATACAGGCTTGTTTACCTCTGCTGATTTAATGCCGAAAAGCTCTGCCGAAGGACTCCGCTTGAAAGCGAATGAACTGGGTCGAGAAGAGGCACAAGAAGAGGTATTGGTGTAGTTTTATAGCCTTTTAAAGATATTGCCTGCTAAGCGTTCCACTTCTCCCGTGATTTCAAGCAAACTCAATTCGCTTAAGACCTCTGTTACGTTTTTTCCTGAAAGCAAGGCTAAAGAATCGACATGGAGTTGCTTGTTTTTAGCTTGTTCTAACACCTCAATTAGCACCGATTCTGACGATTGACGTGGCCGAAGCGTCTCTTTTTCTTTTGTTAGTGGTGATGTAACTGCCTCTGAAATATCCTCTAGTACCGGCTTAACATCGTTTTTAGACGTGCTTATGATTGGTTTAACTGGTTCGATTAACTCAACTCTTTTCGGTCGGGCAATCGACTTTAAATCAGCGGTAAAACCCAGTAAATCGGCAATATCTTGACTACCGGTAATCGGCATCGCCCCTTCTTTGAGTAACTTTAAAGGGCCTGCTGCACCGTCTCGATCAATATCCATTGGCAAAACGCACACATCTCGGCTTTCTTCAAGGGCAATTCGAGCCGAAATCATCGTGCCACTTTGCAAGCCTCCTTCCACTACCCACAGGGCGGGACTTAAGCCCACAATCAGGCGGTTGCGTCGAGGGAAAGATTTGGGAACAGGGGGGACCCCTAAAGGCATTTCGCTCAACAATAAACCGCCTGCTTCGACAATACGTTCTGCCAACGAACAATTAGAAGTCGGTGTAATGAAATCAAGCCCCCCTGCTAAAATGGCAATGGTCGGCAAACCTTGAGATAAGGCTCGCTCATGGGCGACGGTATCCACCCCGTTGGCTAAACCACTCACAATGCACAAACTGTTTTCGGGGAATCCCCCTAAAATATAGTCCATCTGCGTTGTGGCGTAATGGCTCACTTGCCGAGTCCCCACCACGGAAAGAAAAGGAATCTTTGCTTGAAGTAGATTTTCATCTCCTTTATAAAACAACAAGGCAGGCGATTCGTGGATTTGCTTTAAACTTTCAGGAAATTTGGCATCTTGACAACCCATCCATGAGACCTGCTCACGTTCATAATGGGTCAAGACTTCAGGCAAATGTGCCTTAAAATAGACTTGTTTTTCTTCCCATGCCTGAAGCAAGGCAGGCGTAAAGGAGGCAAAGGTTTCGCCAAAATGTTCAAACGCCCACTGAGGAGGCACCCAAAACAACTGCCATAATAGCTCCCCTTGAAAGGACTGAAAGACTTGCTTGTGTCGTTTGAGTCCCATACGGGGGATGTGTCCCCAAAGTAGAAGGGCAATGGTGTTTAAATCCCACGCAAAGCGAGACAAGATCGGTTCAGTGGCAGGGGCATAATTACGACTCACCGCTTCAAGGGCATGGAATTTCAAATGAAGCATCACGCAAAAGGCATCCTTCAACAAACAAGTCTCATTATAGGTCAAACATATTTTAAATCTTTGCTTATTTTATTTCAATGACGCTACACATTGAATACCACTTTTTAAAACTCCGACTGTATTATTGTCAATAAAGTGAATAGATTTTAATTTAGTACTCTGTTTTTTTGAGAGTGGTACTAAATAGATAGATATGTTAAAATAGACAATTTACAAATG
>CAZDMD010000074.1:0-8831 GCA_964506805.1 uncultured Vampirovibrionales bacterium
AGTTTTATCTACACGCCGCTCACAAAATAATCTAAGCTCCTCGTCTAGGATTATCTTCTAGCCATCTCTACAAAAAACTCTGAAAACGACTATGTTTCAACTTATGACGATACTATCTAACTATTTAAAGTTGTATCTAGGATACCCTTAAATAGTGTCACTCCTTCCTCAATCGCTGCCTGATTTTCGTGTAAATTATCAAGATTTTTGGGGTCAGCCGTCATCATAACTATACTATTGTTTCCATTTGGCGTATATTTTCCGAATTTTAGGAGTCCCGATTCGCTACGCTCCTGCTTTAATTTTTCACCAAATCGATCAACAAGGTCTTTCCCTTCTGGAAGTAAATTAATATATCTACTATCGTCATACATCATTTGCATACTCAGAACAGGGATTTCAGCTTCTTGTAACACTGTTTTGACTTCAGGTAGATATTTACTCATTAACCCTAAAGTTTGTCTTGGATCTACTGCCTCATTCAAGGTCTCTTGATCTGCGGAGACATTTGTTGCCTGAACGATAAGATTTGTAAAACCTTGTTCCTTGAACTTTTGAGGATGAGCCAAATCTAATCTTGGCGTTGTAAAAATGTGTGAAACAGAGTATTTCTTATGATCATACCACGCATAGCTATTCCAGTTACTTTTATCAAAAGCACCATTTAATAGCATAGAAGCCTCTTTCAATAGAGAATCCTGTAGTTTCTCACCTCCTTCAGTTCCCTTGATAAAAACATTAAGCACAGTATTACCATTTCTTTGCGTATTTAAAGGTTCATTCACTCGTGAAGACTGACTTGACTTCAGAGCTGGGGGGGGGGCGAGACGTGATGACATAGAATGTAACATAATGTGTTACCTTTCGTTAGTTAGGGGGTATTAAAAACAGAGATTTTTATCTCTTACGGACATAAAACTCTCTAAAGCTCAAAATATGCCATATGTAACTAATTTGTTACAATTTACAGACCCACTTTTTTATCTATTAAAGACGATAAATACTTACTTAGGATTACTCATTACCTCGTATTTGAACATAATATATATTATCAGACGTAAAAACGACTAAATCAAACGCACAAAAAACGATTGTCCCTTATCTAAAAATGAGCGTATAATTAGGAAACAAACCCTTTTTTCACTCGGCATGATCGCATAAGGAAAAAGTCCCCATGAAACACATCTACCTGCTTAATGGCCCGAATCTCAATCTACTAGGCCTACGAGAACCTGACGTTTACGGACATAGCACCTTGCAAGACGTCGAACACGCCCTCGTTAAGCAAGCCTGTCATCACGCAAGCCATGCCACCGTTTTGCATCATCAATTTAATGACGAAGCCCAGATGATTGAATGTATTCATCATATTTTTAAGGATGAGCATGCCCATGGCGTGATTATCAATCCTGCTGGCTGGACGCATACGAGCGTCGCCTTAAGGGATGCCTTGAGTATGCTGAACGTTCCGATTGTGGAAGTGCATATTTCAAACATCCATGCGAGAGAAGCCTTTCGTCATCAGTCTTATGTGTCTGGCATTGCAACGGGGGTTATTTGTGGTTTGGGGACTCAGGGGTATCGCTTGGCATTAGATTTTTTGTTGAGTCAATTGTAAAAATCGCTACGACCATGCCCCTACTTCTCCTTTTGATGAAGGAAACTTTTGTCTTTTTCTTCTTTTTGAAGTCGTATTTTTTTATACTAAAAGAAACCCTATTTTTTATCAAAAGGAACCTCACATGAACGAACTACCCTCTCAAACAAGCTCACAGGTAAATAAAAGAGAAGTCGATAGAACAGGTTTGCAAGAAGCAAGCTCTATAAAAGTAGCGGGTGTGTATGCCCCTCAATCACAAGGAGCGACCCCTCCTCCACCGACCCAAAAAAGCTATGCAGACCCCTCCGCCCAATCCCGAGCGGACAAACTCGTTTTAGTGCTTTCTGAAATAGAGAATTTACCCCTATGGGTTCAGCAAGTGATTTATGCGGATTTGAAACGCCATTTGGATGCGGATAATATGATGAATCCGCTGAATACCTACAAAAAAGAAGATTTTTTACAGTTATGGAAGCCCAACCTGACCGAATATGGACTTATGGCGTTAATGAGGCATAATGTGGAAGATTCAGATGATTCGAGGCTTTTGCTTGAAGCATGTCGTCATCATGACAGTGTCGCCATGATGTGTGCCAGATACGAATGGTCTTTACAAAATGCGTGCCAGTTAATTGTTCAAGCCTTACGTCAGAAGTATTTAGAGTGTCCCGAGTCTAAAATTTTAGAGGCCTCTGTTCGCTACTTGGGAGATGAAATCCGCATTGGAGAGTTTTTAGTCTTTGTGGGACGCGTGGATCAGAAGCAAATGGAAATGGCACTCCAGACGCAACAGTATATTGAATCCGCTATGGGGGAACGCTCTAAAATTGCGGATATTCTCATTCGTTTGGAGCTGGTAACGCCAAGTGATGTGGAAAGTATTCTATTTTTGAAAGAAGAAAGTTGTAAACCCTTCCGCTTGTTTTAGCTTTTCAAGGCTTTTTCTATACTTTATAGTCAAGTGCAATCTGCCAAGTTTCAAGCAATCACTAAATCCATTCCGAATTGGTGGCGGGTGCTTGCTCCAAATCAGAAGCGTAAATGCCTTCTGTCATCACAGGTTGCAAGCCTTGACTTTGTGCAAAGGCTTCGGCATCAAAGCCTTCTGCCACAGGGACTTCAATCTGAATTTTACTACGGAAGAACAGACTCACCACCTCATTTTGAATCTGCCACATCAGGCGTTGAAACAACTCAAAGGCTTCTCGCTTGTACTCGGTAAGAGGATCTTTCTGACCGTAAGCACGCAAGCCAATGCCGTCTCGCAACATATCCAAATTATGCAAGTAGTCCACCCAGCGAGCATCCACAATGTTTAAGGTGATTTCTCGCTCCATTTGACGCAAGGGGTGCGTCCGCTCCGCAATGCGAGATTCATCGAGACCATTCTCTCGCCAATCGGCAAGTTGGTTGGCATCCGCCCCACTAATTTGAACGCCGTGCTGTTCTCTCAAACTACGGGTTAAGCTATCCAGCTGTTCTTCTAAATCCAAGTAAAGCTGCTTGCCTTTTTCTTGCAAGAGTTGAATTAACTCGTGATACTCCTTATTGTGCAATTCTTCAGGCGTGAGCATGCCTTGCAAGTTGGGAATCATCCCCACGGCGGATTGATAAACGGCTAAAATCTGCTGATGCGTTTCAGTATCCGCCCCACCTGCCACAAAATCAGGCGTTAAGGTGCTACTCACACAACGACTCATCACTTTTTCAATCATGTGGAGCATGGACTCTCTCAAGCCGTCGCCTTCTAAGACTTTTTTACGCTGAGCATAAATGAGCTTTCGCTGTTCGGTTAAAACGTCATCATACTGCAAGACGTTTTTCCGCATATCAAAGTGATAGGCTTCCACCTTCTTTTGAGCCACTTCAAGCGAACGACTTAAAATTTTATCGGAAAGCGGGATGCTTTCTTCAAAGTTCATCGCCGTCATGGCACTGACGACCATTTGAGATGGGAACAGTCTTAAGAGGCTATCTTCTAAAGAAAGGAAGAATTGCGTCGTACCTGGATCGCCTTGACGACCTGCTCGCCCTCGTAACTGATTGTCAATCCGTCTGCTTTCATGGCGTTCACTGCCGATGATGTACAGTCCGCCTAAATCCAACACCGCTTGCTTTTCCGCCTTCATTTGCGGTTCTCGTTCAGCGACTTTGGCTTTGAATTCCGCTTCAGAGAGCGTTTGCCAATCGATGCCTTGAGCCGTGAGTTCATCTTTCACCCACGCTTCAGGGTTCCCCCCGAGCAAAATATCAGTGCCTCGACCTGCCATGTTCGTGGCAATGGTAACCGCTCCTAAACGCCCTGCCTGTGCAACGATTGAGGCTTCTTGGGCGTGATGCTTGGCGTTCAGCACATGGTGTGGAATGCCTTTACGAATGGTATCTACCGCAATGACGTTTCCTTCAATGTTTTCAAGCCATTTGGCGGTTTCATAGCCTTTTTTCATTTCGTCTCGAAACGGAGCAACCGCATGCTCCCATGATTCAAAGGTCAAAGCGTTTAAATCCCGAAAGACGGGTTCTAAGGCGTGTCGAATGTGAGAAAGTTTATTAGATTCTAACATCTCATAAAAACGCTTAACTTTGCCTTGCAAGTAGTCCACATGGGGCGTTACATCGGTAATGAGCTTGGATACAAACTCCGATTGTTCAATGGTGGTGGTGCCGACGAGAACAGGACGACCTTCTCGATGCCGTGCCGCAATAGATTCGGCGACTTTGAGGTATTTGACGGCTTCACTTCTGAAAATTTGATCAGGTAAATCTTGGCGAATATCGTTACGGTTCGTGGGAATGGCGGTAACCTCTAAATCGTATATTTTAGAAAATTCGCCTTCTTCCGTCATCGCTGTGCCTGTCATCCCTGACAATTTAGGGTACAAGCGAAAAAGATTTTGAAAGGTAATACTCGCAAGGGTTTGCGTTTCATCTTGAATATCGACTTGCTCTTTGGCTTCAATGGCTTGATGCAAGCCGTCTCCCCAACGTCTACCTTCCATGAGTCGCCCTGTAAACTCATCCACAATCACCACTTGATTGTTCTGCACGACGTAATCGACATCACACTTATAAAGATGCTGAGCCTTCAAGGCTGAAATCAGGTGATGTGCCAAGCTCAAGTTTTCCGTAAATAAATCATCCACCCCCAAGAGGCTAGCGGCATAATCTAAGCCTTCATCGGTTAAAATGACGTTTTTGGTTTTCGCATCGGAGGTAAAATGCTCGTCGAGCTTAAAGAGACTCGCCAATTTCGCCATAGTGTGATAGGTTTCAGCAGATTGTTCCAGCTTGCCACTAATAATCAGTGGGGTTCGTGCTTCATCGATTAAAATGCTATCGACTTCATCAATGACGGCATAATGAAAGGGGCGTTGCACCATGGCTTCTAAAGAACTTGCCATGTTGTCTCGCAGATAGTCAAAGCCAAATTCGTTGTTGGTACCATAAGTAATATCCGCCGCATAGGCTTGACGCTTAATAAAAGACGGCTGAAATCCTGTATTGCTGGACAACACACAATCAACGCTTAAGCCTAAAAATCGATACAACTGCCCCATCCATTCGCTGTCTCGTTTTGCCAAGTAGTCATTGACGGTAACCACATGCACGCCTTTGCCTGTCAGGGCGTTCAGATACACAGGCAAGGTCGCAACAAGTGTTTTCCCTTCACCTGTTCGCATTTCAGCGATATTCCCCTTATGAAGCACATACCCGCCAATGATTTGCACATCATAATGACGCATCCCCAAAATCCGTTTACTGGCCTCTCGGCAGACGGCAAAGGCTTCAGGCAACAACATATCGAGGAGTTCTTGTTCGGCTTTATAATCTTGTTCGGGTGTGGCTTCTTTCGGACGATTACGCAATTCTTGTTTAAAAAAATCGGTTTTCGCTTGCAGTTCAGCATCACTTAAACGGCTTAAACCTTCTTCAAAGGAAGCGACTTCATCGACGATGTGTTCAATTTTACGGATTTTACGTTCATTCGACGAACCAAAGACTTTTTCGAGCAATCCAAACATCATCATAGGGCGAATCCTTTATTTAAAACCTATCTTTGCATATAAGAAGTTACAGAGAAAGTCTTAAAAACTGCACTTTGACTTGTTCCTCCTCCCTTAGGGAGGAGGTTAGGAGGAGGGAAACACAAGCTATAGCTAGACTTCTGGAATCCCTCACCCCAACCCTCTCCCTAAGGGAGAGGGAGTAATAAGAGACTTTCTCTGTATCCTCAAGTTTACATTATATCAGAAATATCAAGTTCCGTTGAACATACAGCATATTTTAATTTTACGATACAATGAAAACATGATGACCTATTCAGACAATCCACTGCCCTATACTCAAGTCTATACTCAGGAACTCCCCGTGGATATTCCACTCAAAACGGAAGTAACGCAAAATCGTTGGGGGACTTTTGTTTTGCTGGGGGGCATGGCGATTATGATTTTATCGTTATTTTTGGTGAGTGTGAACTTGGGCTTTGTCATTTCTAATAGCTTAAAAAAGCTCCCTAATTTGAATCGCTTAAGTGAGTGGCACCCTGCGGAATCGACGCAGATTTTGGATCGTTATGGAACGCTCATCGCCAACATTAGCGGAGATGAAGATCGTACCGTAAAGCCCCTGAATCAAATTTCGCCTTATCTCCCCCGAGCGATTATGGCGATTGAAGACAACCGCTTTTATCATCATGGCGGTGTGGATGTCAAAGGCACGGTCAGAGCCATCGTCAGTAACCTCAAGGGAGGCGAAGTGCAAGGCGGATCAACCCTCACGCAACAGTTGATTAAAAATTTGTATCTCTCGTCTGAACGTTCGTTAGGGCGTAAACTAGCGGAAGCCTTGCTGGCGACTCGTATTGAAAAGCTCTACGACAAAAATAAAATCCTTGAATTATACCTTAATGTGGTGTATTGGGGCAACCAAGCCTACGGAGCAGAAAAGGCAGCTCAACGCTATTTTAATAAATCCGCCAAAGATTTAACTCTGGCTCAAGCGGCTCTTTTAGGGGGACTCCTGAAAGCGCCTGAAGGCTTGAATCCTTATGTGTTTCCCAAAGCAGCGAAAGAACGGCAAGTCTTGGTCTTGAATGCGATGCGTCATTTTGGATTTATTACACAAGCTCAATACAACGAAGCCGTACTAGAGCCATTGGTCTACGATCGGGTGAAGGTGCAGTATCAATATCCGTTTTTTGTAAACCATGTAAGGCAAGAAATGATTCGCACCTTTGGGGAGGATGCCGTGCAAAAAGGGGGACTCAAAGTAACCACGACTTTAGATCCCAAACTTCAAGCCTCCGCCGAAAAAGCGATTGCCCTTGCCTTTAAAACCGCACCAGCGGGTTCAAATCTGAAAGAAGCGGCGTTAATCACCCTTAATATCGACCATGCCCAAATTCTCGCCATGGTGGGGGGACGAGATTTTAAAGTCTCGCAATTCAACAACGCCACGATGGCTCAACGTTCACCAGGATCCACATTTAAGCCCTTTGTGTATTTGACAGGCTTCAGGCTCGGTAAAATTACGCCTGATTCGATCATCTACGACAAACCGATTACGTTTAATACGGGCTACGGCTATTGGCGACCCAAAAATTACGACGGCGTTTTTAAAGGTCGTATGAAAATACGCCATGCCCTTGCGGAAAGTCGTAACACCACCACGATTCAAGTCGGGCAAATGGTAGGCTTGGATGAAATCATTAAAACGGCACGTTTGGCAGGGGTGGAATCCCCGATTGCGAATAACTTTGCCAGCTTGTTAGGGGCTTCAGGGGTTTCGGTTTTAGAACTCGCCAATGCGTACAGCACCTTTGCTCGAAATGGGGCGAGATTAACGCCTCAAGTCATTCTAAAAATTGAAGATTCGGCAGGCAAAGAACTGGTATTTAATCCACCTAAAAAACAGCAAATGCTCCCTAAAAAGGCGGTGAAGATGATTAACTCTGCCTTGATGACGGTGGTGGAAGTGGGAACAGGACGCAAGGCTCGCATTCAGGGACGACAAGTCGCTGGCAAGACGGGGACGACCGATCAAACACGAGACATTTGGTTTTCAGGCTATACACGAGACTTTGTTACCACGATTTGGATGGGGCATCCGCAGAACTTGCCGTTAAAAGGCTTAGGGAGTGGGTATTGTGTTGAAGCATGGAAACGCTTTGCCGATGACTACTACACTTTTTACCCTGCTCCGTCTAAGCCTTTGTTGGGGATTGATTAGACTATACAAGCACTACAAATGCTTTTGAATCACCTTAATAATGGGATACGTTAAACCCTCTGGGAAGCTGGGTTTTAACTCGCTTGCAAATTTTAAAGCTGGTACGATTATTTTCTTCGCATTTTTTTTATTGGCGACTTGATCTGGTGTTATTACCTCTCTTGTACTCATACCGCTTGGTACTTCAACTGTTCTTATAAGATGAGCAATGGACGGAAAGTGCTGTTCTAAGGATGGGGGTATTTGTGTGTGTGTGAGTTCAACAGGTCCATAATTGCCCTGTGTTAAGCGAGTAAGTATAGCTAATAAGGGATGAACCCTCCATGTACCCTTTTCTGTGGGATCAGGTTGAATTAGAGCCATTTGAGCAGGGTTATCCGATAGAAAGTATTCGTGCGTCCCTTTAATTGAAGTCCGATTAGACGTATTAGGTTTATTCCTAAAAATACGTGCGAACCATGGCAAGTCCTCATCATTTAAAAAATGCTCTTGAACTTCAGGTAAAACCGTTCTATTCAAGACCTCTTCTTTTTTCACTGGAATAAAAGAATCTTGGATTACTTGACGATTCCCAAAATATCCAAAAATCTTGGAATTTTTAAGTGTTGTATCGACAGAGGGATGAATCAGTAAATCGTTCTTTATTAAAAGTGTTTTTGTTTTATCGGTTATTCTTCCATCTGGAAAAGAAGAGGCAACAAACTCAAACCCTAATTGCTTAGAGTTCAAAAGTGGCGTATCCAAATTCGTCATATCATTATTTACCTTATTGAGTTTCGTTACTTTAATGTGTCAAGATGCGTTTCATCTTCACTACCGACATAAACCCCAGTCAATTTATTTTTGTGCTATTTCATCAATATCCCAAAGAATTGTAACGCATTCGGGGGGAGGCTTGAATCTCCTTCATCAAGTGGCATATAGTCTTTTCAAGAGTTTCCTGTACAATGTCTATACGTTGTCGCTACGATGATTTTGTTCAGTCATGTAGGTCTATCTACAC
>CAZDMD010000075.1:0-8709 GCA_964506805.1 uncultured Vampirovibrionales bacterium
GGCTCCAGCTCCAGCAGCAGCCTCTGCGGGAGGAAAAAAATAGAAAAATAGTGATTCTTTAAAAAAAGGCTTTTGGGAAACCCTGCGGTATCTCAAAAGCCGTTTAATATAGCCTTTACCTTTTTGTGTTCTAGTTCAAAAACGTGAAGATCCACCCGTTGGATGTACCGTCTTTATCTGAAATCAACAATAAGGTATAGCTAAAGTCTCTATTTTTCTGAACAGTTCCATGTCACTAAACCAAACCACGTTGCAAATGCTCGTGCAAGTAATGCCCCGTGAGGCTTTCCCCCACCGATGCCACCTGCATCGGCGTGCCTTCCGCCAATATTTCTCCCCCTGCTTGCCCGCCTTCTGGGCCTAAGTCAATCACCCAATCACTGGCTGCAATATAATCCATTTGATGTTCAATCGTCAACACCGTATGCCCTTGTGCCACCAAGCGTTTGACTACCTCAATAAACAAGTGTAAATCATGCCAATGTAAGCCAATGGAAGGTTCATCAAACACATACAGCGTATGCCCTGAAGGCTTTTTCATTAAATCCGTTGCCAGCTTGAGTCGTTGGGCTTCTCCGCCAGAGAGTAAAGGCGCGCCTTGTCCTAGAGCCAAATAGCCCAAGCCCACATCACACAACAATTGCAACGCCTCCCCCAACGTCGGATGGCTCTCAAATATCGTGATGCCGTCTTCAATCGACGTTTCCAGCAACTCGTAGATGTTCTTGCCCTTGTAACGCACTCGCAAGATTTCGGGTTTGAAACGCTTGCCGTCGCAGGTTTGGCAGAGCATTTCAGCATCGGGCAACATACCGACGGAAAGCGTGGTTTTGCCTGCCCCTTTGCAATCTTCACAGCGACCGCCCTTGACGTTAAAACTAAAGTGAGAAGCGGTGAGTCCTTGGGCTTTGGCTTCTAAAGTATTGGCGTATAAATTGCGAATGGCATCAAAAATCCCTGTATAAGTGGCAGGATTACTGCGACTGGTTCGCCCAATCGGCGATTGATCCACAATCACCAGCTTATCAATCTGTTCAATGCCTTGAATCGCCTTCACCCCACGAGGCAGGGTCAAGTTCAAATCCTTCAGCGGAATATCCTTTTTACGACCATAACTGCCCATTGTGGCTTGAATGTACTGTTCCGCATACGGTAGAAGACAATCGAATAGCAAGGTGCTTTTGCCTGATCCACTGATGCCTGTAATGGTAACCATACGCCCTAAAGGGATTTGTACCGTCAAGTTCTTGAGGTTATGGTGCGTGCATCCCTTTAACACAATTTGCTTTTCCGCTTTCGGGAGCTTCTTGGTCAAGTTCACCTCAATGCGTTGCGTTCCCTTAAGATACTGCCCCGTGAGACTTTGCTCAATCGCTTCAATCCCTTCAGGAGACCCAGCGTAAATTAACCCCCCCCCAAAACGTCCTGCCTTCGGGCCTATATCGATGAGATAATCCGCTTGGCGAATCAGCTCTTCATCATGTTCCACCACTAAAACGCTATTGCCTTTGTCTCGTAAATCTTGCAAGGTGCGAATCAGCTGTTGATTATTATGAGCGTGTAAACCAATCGAGGGTTCATCCAGCACATACAAAACACCTGAAAGTCCGCTACCTAGCTGGCTGGCTAGGCGGATGCGTTGGGCTTCTCCGCCTGAAAGACTAGAAGCTCGTCGCCCTAACGTGAGATAGCTCACCCCGACATTTTTTAAAAATTGCAACCTCGACAAGACCTCTTTTAGGGGGATGTGAGCAATCACGGCTTCGGTTTTGGTGAAGTCCTTTTGTGCCTGTAACAAAGCATTATACGCGTCATTGAGACTCATTTGGTGCAAGTCTTTTAAGGTGAGATGCTCGCCCAGTCGAACGGCAAGCGAAAACGGCTTGAGTCGATGCCCCTCACAAGCAGGGCATTCCGCCTCTTGGGTGAATTGACGAAAATACAGTTGTCCTGAAACGCCGCCTGAATTGGATTTAAGTCGCAAAAGTGGTAAAATCCCTTCAAAATTGTCAAAAAAGCTCTCCCAATCTTCAGGGCTTTCCTCGTAGGTGGATTCCGTTACGCTTTGAGCCTTCATCGCCTTCGCCGATTGAGCTTGCTTGCCATAAAAAAATAGATGCTTTTCCGCTTTCGTCCACTTTTGCCACGCTTTACCCACAGGCAAACCTAGATATTTTTCAAACGCTGAAAGCACCCGTTTATGCTTACCCCACATCAAAAAGGTCAACGCAGGAATCGCTCCGTCTTTCAGGCTTAAAGACGCATCCTTGACGAGTTTGGATTCATCAATATGCAGTTGATGTCCCGTGCCTTTGCAGGTGTCGCACGCCCCATAAGGCGAATTAAAGCTAAATAATCGAGGGGCAAGTTCCCCAAAATCCAAATCACAATGCGGACACATCATAAAAACCGACATCAGCGTCGACTGTTCTTGCGGTTCTTTCGGGGCTTGAGTCAAGAGCCTCACATAGCCGTTGGAGCGTTGCACCGCTTTACTCAACGCCTGTTCTAAACGATGCAAAGTGGCCTCCTTGCCGTGCCGTAAAATAATACGGTCGCAAACGGCATCAATTTCATGCACCTTATAGCGTTCGAGCTTGTAGTCGTCAGGGATTTCGTTTAAATCGAGCATTTCACCGTCGACATACGCCAAGCTAAAGCCTTCTTTTCGCAACTGTTCAAATAACGCCCCATAATCACCCTTTCGCCCTCGCACAATGGGGCTTAAAATCTGGATGCGACTCGCTTCGGGGAGTTTTTTGAGACGCTCTAGCATTTGAGGGAGGCGTTGGGCTTGCACATTCGTACCACAATCGGGACAGTAGGCACGCCCCACTTTGGCAAAGAGGACGCGCAGATAATCATCAATCGTGGTAACCGTTCCTACGGTGGATCGGGGGGAATACAGCGTGGTTTTTTGTTCAATGGCAATGGCAGGCGCCAATCCTGTCAATCGACGCACAGGGGCTTTTTCTTGTTTGCCCATAAACTGTTGGGCGTAATCGCTTAGGGTGTTGAGGTAGCGACGTTGGGCTTCGTTATAGAGCGTATCAAAAGCCAAACTGCTTTTGCCACTGCCTGAAATGCCTGTAAACACCACCAGTTGATGCTTAGGAATTTGAAGCGAAAAACCCTTAAGATTATGTGTCCTCACCTCTTCAACCACGATGGCAGACGTGGTGTTTTTATCGAGGCGTGAAGAGGGTAAACACATCAATCAAAAACCTTATGCTATTGAAGATAATGCTTCGATAGCATAAGGCAAAAGGAGCGAAAATTCAAGTCCTGTTGAAGGAGCTTGAACTTTCAACCATAACTATTCCGCTTAGTCCTTACGGGCTTCCGCTTGTTTTTTTGCTTGTTCTAGTGCGTCCGCAATTGCTTCGGAGCTTACTGCTCTTTCCGAAACAGCACTTGAGCTTATACGGTAATTTTACGAAGGTAGAAAGATAGAGTATAGCACAGCCTAGATATAATCATCTTCATAATGTCTTGTAGAGCATCTATACTTTGTCGCTACGATTATTTTGTTCAGTCATGTAGGTCTATTCTACACGCCGTTCACAAAATAATCTAGGTGCCTCGTCTAGCCATCATTACAAAAAACTCTGAAAACGACTATAAGAACCCTTTCAAACTTTTAAAAGCGAGGCTCTATAAAGTCTCGCTTTTTTGTAACAAGTGGTGATACACTAGCATCAAGCTAAATTAACATTGTTTTAATACTTATATAAAGAAAATAAATTTATCCCCTACACACACATACTCTCTCTCATAAGGATACAAAGCAATGATGATGGCAAAAGACGAGCGTAAAACTTTTGTATTGAAATGCGATAAGCCACGTTATGACGGTGGTGTTGAAATTGATTTAGAACGCTACTTTGGCAGACGACTTCAGCCGAATTTAAGGTCTCTCAAAGACATGGCTCAAGCCCATTTAGATGAAGGTCAACTTCATAGCTTAGGACGAGACGCTATTAAGCAGTCGAATCATCAAGCCAAACGTAGCGTCCCCCAAAAACGATACCAAAACCTCTTTGACGATTATAATTTATATGATATGGATGAAGCCTTGGCAGAAGGGCTGGCTCAGGAAGACGTGTTACCTGTTGCCAACCTTTTAAAAACCAAAGTCAAAAATACGGTCAAACCCAAGGAAGAACCAACGCCCTTGATGCTCCCGACGCATTCGCTCAAGCATGAACGTCTCAAAGAAGCCTTCTTCAAAGGCCCAATGCAAATGACGGTAGGGCTTACGGGTTTGTTGACCAGTATGCTTGCCATTTGCTCGTTGCATCTTTGTGCCAGGCCCGAGGGGATTCGTTCTCATGCGAAAACCCTGTTATGGGATAGTCAGCGGATTTTTATGCAAGGGGTACTCAATACGCTTTTGCTTCCTAGCTTTGCCCTTAGAGCGATTATTTTTTAAGACAATTTATAACTAAAATCATATAGTCGATTAAAGATGTTTCCGAACAGTAGGCTAGACGAGGAGCCTAGATGATTTTGTGAAGGAGTGTAGATAGACCTACATGACTGAACAAAATCATCGTAGCGACAAAGTATAGGCACTGTGCGGGAATATATTTAATCGACTATATGAGTATTGGAAAGGCTTTTGGTATCTAGGCTGTGCTGTACTCTACCTTCTCTGTATCCTTAGTCGTCTATTTTGACAACTTACGCTATAATTTAGCATATAATAACTTAAGTCTACAAAGTGAAACTATGCCTACCTTATTGCCTTCAACTCAATCTTATGAAAACGCCTTGTCTCATACCGCTGTTGCTGAAGAGCCTGTAAAAGAGAGATGCCGTTTAGATGCTCAATCCCCTCAAGTCTTTGGCATCATCGGTAAAACGCAGGAATGGAATCTATTAAGTCGTTCTTTATACTTGGGGCAAGGCAAAAGCACTTTAATCATGGGAGACGAGGGCTTAGGGAAATCCTTTTTTCTGAATGCGTATTTTAAAGCCTTATCCACCAATCCTTTTTCTTCACATGACTTTGCCCCGCATCAAGGTATTATGATTCGCCTCACGGACTTACCTAAATCAACGTGGCAAACATGGGAATTGAATCAACTCCTAAAAGAAAGTCTGATTCTATGGACGGAAGGTATTTTAACGCAAGTACAAAGACAAGCGAATCAGCACTTGGCACCACTTGATTTAGCATTAGGACGAGATCCTCTGCATTTGCTCATGCAAGAGTTTAATACCACGTTGGATCCCCAGGAACGCCGAAGTCGTTGGGAAGTTTTCCTCAAAAAAGCGTTAGCTCGCAAGCAAAACCTCATCCAAAAATGGACGACGTCTTCCCAAGAAGCAATTGAATCTGCCGTTACCTTCTTAAATCAAGACTGGGGCTTCGTTGCCTTTCATCTTAAAAACACACTAAGTACAAACACCAAAGCACTTGACGTTGAGACACTCTTGCAATCCCTTGCGGAATGGATGAAGCAATACGGTGTAAACTCACCTGTACCTTATAGCTTTAGTATGATTATAGATGCTTGGGATATGGTCTTAATTCAAACTTATCCTCAACAAAAGAAAAATGTAACGCAATTACATACGTTACTTAAATCCTTAAATCAGAAGAAGCAAGCCCCCATTTATCTGACCCTTGCCACCCGCCCTCAGGGACTTTCTCAACAGTTCGGTGCCAACACTTATACGTCCTTTAGAGACAAACACTTACTGTCGCCCTATTCTGCGGATGAAATCCAAAGTTTACTGACACTTTATGCGAAAGACGAGTTAATCTCTTTGGCTTTGCCAGAAGCGTTTTATGCCTTAACACAAGGGCGTGCCGATTATGCGTTAGACTTATATAAGGCGTGGGTGAAACAAAGCAAGCAACTAGATTTGCCTCAACCGACGCTTGAAAGTTTTGAGGCCTTAGCACTTGAAAGCATCGAAGACTTAGAGGCTCTGCTCTACGTGCGACTCCAGTTAGATGCCCTTCAACAGGGCGTAGGCTTTTTAAAGGCATTGCAAGTCGTGGTGGCTCATTTGGATTTAACCCCCTTTAGCGTGGAAGGCTTTTTGTTGGATCGCATGATAAATCCCCCACAAGGCGTTAGCGAAGCTCAGTTGGCGTTGGCACTGCGAAAACTCTATTTATACCAAGTAATAGAGGCTGTGCCTGAAAACGAATTGCCTGCTTCCGTAGCGAATAAAAAAATCCCCTTGTATCGTTTAATTTCTAGACGTGCCTTACAAGGGCTTTATGGATTCTTTTTACCCAAAGAGGTAGAAGCGATTTATCAGTCGACTCGAAATACGCTTAGCCCAAGTTCGGACTCTCGCTCACGTATTTTAAATGAACAAGAACATCACGCCCAAGCCGATGCCTTGCTTCGACTACTCCCTAAAACCTTTGAAGAAGGTGAGCTGACCCTTGAAAAGTTTCGTAGTGTGTTGGCTCACTTGCAAACACTTCATCAAGATGAAAAAACTCGTCATGTTCAAACGCTTTTTGACTTGTTTAGTCATGCGTCACGGCTCGCTGTGCTGGAAGCCCGACGTGTAGAGGCGGTGTCTTTCTTAGGGCATTTGCCTCATGCCAAAGTTCCTCTTGTTCTCGTGGAAGAACTGGAATCCGCAACGGGTTTGATTCAGCAGGCACTTTTAAAATCGCTCAAACAATGGAGTCATACGGCGAAGCATTCCCATCTTTCCTGCGATACAGTCGCAGCCGATGTGATTGAGACGCTATTTGCCAAACTCGTCCCACCTCAAGGTCTCCCCAAAAAAGAAACCGTATTGGTTCAAAGTTTGGTGTTTGATGCCTTAACGAGCTGGTCTCCCTTTGATCCGAAGGGCGTCTTTAAGGCCTTGCGTCAATTTTTGCAAAACGCCTTAGAAACACAGAGCGAAAGTTTGCTTTCAGTGGGTCTACTACGCTGTATTCAGCAACTTTTAAGACCTTTTCAAGCCCAAGATGTTCAAAGCAATATGCCATGGCTCACACCGATTGTATTAAAAGCCTTAGAAGAAGATCATTTACAGACAGAAGCACTGCCCTTGCTCCCGTATGTTTCCCCCGATAATAGCCACCTACAACACCTGCTGCAACGGCTTCTGATACAACCGTTACACTTGCTTTCAAGCTGGAAATTATTCCAACATGTAACGACTCACTTAGAAGCGTTTCCCTTCTTGCACCAAGCCTTATTTGACAAAATCGCTTCGGTTTTAGATGTCAAAACACGAAGTGAAGCCTTACCCGTAGACGCTCAACATCGATTAATTAAACATCTGCTCCTGCATTTGATTCAGGTGCAATCCAGCTGGTCAAGCACTCATCAAGAAACACTCGCCGACTTGCTGGATGAATCCTTATCTCAGTCAACGTGGGAACAGTCGCTTGATTTGCTTTGGCTGGCGTTAAGACTCGAAAAAGCGGTAAGACAAGGGCATTCTAAGCAAGTGCCGAAATGGATGACCCGCTTGAACACTTCCCCTTCGTCGCAACTCGTCAAACAACTGCTCAAGCCGATGCTTTAACATGCTTCTGCTCAAGCAAGCGTTCTACTTTTTTGCTTCCGTTGAATTGAATCGAACCAAATTTTTGCGACCTCTTCCAAGTTTAAATCTGTGTAAGAATGGCGTTCTGGGGTATCATCTTGCTTTTGCGTTCCTAGATCCTTGAGGTATGCGATTGCTTCATCCACCGTCATACCCATACCCTCCTGATTGGTGAGTATGGCAAGCATACCCGTTACAACAGGAGCCGTAAAAGAAGTGCCTTGTTTTGTTCCACTTTCGTAAGTGCCGTATTGACCCTTTGTTAGAATGGAGCGACCTGCAATACGAGGAGGAACTTGTGTTGTAAAGTCTACTTCTGGACCACGAGAACTATACTTAGTGAGTGTACCATCCGTCTCACTAGCTCCGACTGTAACAACATTTTTCAAAGCATACAGGTTTTGACCTTCATCTGACTCAAAAAGAACACCAGGGTGTTCTTTTTTAAACGCTTCAATACCAGCATGAACATTTCCGACCGCAACCACAACGGCTACGTTTTGTTTTTTCAAACGTTCAACGGATTGTTCCGCTTCTTTTTTTGCTTTAGCAACGGTTTTACTATTCTCTAAGGTTTCATCAATATAACTTTCAAGAGCAGGGAGCTTCCAATCAATACCATGTGTGTCTTTTTTTGAAGTGTCAAACAGGCTTGTTTTTTCGTTTTGAGTTGCTATATTAAATAATTTTTTGGGTTGCTTTTGCCGCATTACTTGTAGAAGGTCAAGCTCTGTCATACCAATTGAGAAATTAACGGCGTTAGGTCTTTGAGAAGGAGACAATTTTGAAATTTGCTTTAAGTTCTCTGCAAAAGCGTGCATGCTTCTCATATACATGTTTTCAATAATACCTTTAATACTGTCGTAAGTATTATGTGATGTAGGACTAGGCATTTGTCTTTGTCTAAATGAGAATTTCACAAGATTGCTTTCAGGTAAAACCCGTTGAGCAGCACGAGCAACATCATGTGCATGGGGACTTTCACCTACGGGTTCGTTTAGTCCTTCTAATACCATCACATGAGGTGTTGAGGAGGCTGGGATTTTATTATTTCGAGAAATTGAAGACATGAGGAAATCCTTGCTAAATTAAATAACTAATAAAATGAATATATATTTAGAGCCTATCCGAGAAATGATTTTCATGGTAAAATGAAGATGTTAACGTCAT
>CAZDMD010000076.1:0-8631 GCA_964506805.1 uncultured Vampirovibrionales bacterium
CATCGTAGCGACAAAGTATAGGCACTGTACGGGAATATATTTAATTGACTATAAATTAAATCGGAATAATACCCACAAGTACATAATAGAATTATGTCGTCATTGCGAGCCGTTAGGCGTGGCAATCCTCTTAATTGGATTCGCTTTCCAGCTTAGGAGATTCTTCACATGCGTTCAGAATGACGATATGTACTTAAAGGGATGATTCCGAATTAAATTATCGAACTTAGACATTGACCTATGTTTTAGCTATCCTAATAAGGCAGACAAAAATAAAAGGTGAATTTTAAATGATGATGTTTATTGATGAAGTATCCATTACCATTCAAAGCGGAGCAGGAGGCAATGGTGCTGTTTCTTGGCGAAAAGAAAAATTCGTCGCCTATGGTGGGCCCGCAGGAGGCGACGGGGGTCGTGGCGGAAGCGTTTACTTTGAAGCCTGCGACAATATGCAAACACTGCTCGACTTTCGTTTTAATGCCCGATACGAAGCCCCTGACGGAGCAAACGGTGGCACGAAAAACATGCACGGCAAGGGAGCGGAAGATCTCATTTTAAAAGTACCCTGTGGTACGCTCGTTAAAGATGCCGAAACAGGACTCACCATTGCGGATTTGTCTCAAAAAGGGCAACGGTTTTTAGTCGCACAAGGGGGACGAGGCGGACGAGGTAACGCTCGTTTTGCGAGTTCTCAAAACAAGGCACCGCACTATTCTGAACCGGGAGAAGCAGGCATTAAACGAGACATCACGCTAGAGCTGAAAATGTTGGCGGATGTCGGACTCATTGGTATGCCGAATGCGGGCAAATCCACCTTAATTAGCGTTTTATCGTCTGCCAAGCCTAAAATTGCGAATTATCCCTTTACGACGCTTGAACCGAACTTGGGGGTGATGCGAAAAGAAACAGGGGATGGCGTGGTACTGGCGGATATTCCGGGACTCATTGAAGGGGCAAGCGAAGGCGTGGGCTTGGGGCATGCCTTTTTACGGCATGTGGAACGGTGTCGCGTATTATTACACTTGGTAGATGCCACCGCACAAGACGGCGGTACACCTGCGGACAATTATGCGATTATCCGTAACGAGCTGGCGTATTATAGCCCCGCCTTAAAGGAGCGTCCTGAAATTATTGTACTCACCAAAGCCGATGCCATGGAGGAAGCCGATTTTCAAGCCCTCATTGATGATTTTAAAATTCGTACGCAAAAGCCAGTGATGGGTATTAGTGCGGTTGCCAAGCAAGGCTTAAATGAGTTAAAAACCCTATTTTTAGACGTTTTAGAGAAGACCCCAGCCGATATTGCCAAAATTGAGGTGGTGGAAGATAACAAAGCCACCGCGAATGACGATTCCTATTTTGAAATTGAAGTGGTGGATGGCGAAGAGGGTGTTTACCGCATCGAAGGCGGTAAAGTCTTACGTTGGTTAAGCATTACGGATATAACGCAGTATCAGTCCTTAAGCCGTTTTTGGCATGTGTTAAAGTCAATGGGTGTGTTTAATGCCTTAGAAGCCTATGGTGGTAAAGTGGGTGATACCATTTTAATCGGGGATGAGTGCTTTGACTATATGGGCATGGACGGCGTGGCGGATGAGTCGTCTTTTGATCGGATTCGAGAAGGGCGTTCTCCTGAATCGTTTGGGGAAGAAGACTTCGACGAAGAAGGCGAAGTGCTAGAACTCGATTTAGACGATTGGGAAGAATTGCTAGACAACGACGATTCCGATTTAGAGTCGTGGGAAGACGATAAAGAAATCCCTTAGTGGTGTTGATTTCGATGCTGTTCTAAACGCTGAAGAATGGTCTGAATTTCAAGCGGTTGTTCAGGGCCTCCTAATGCAGGGGGTAGAGGCGTAGGGGCAAGCCGATCCTCTTCTTTCAGGTGAGACATCGGGATTAACCCGTTGGCGACTTGTTCATTTTGTAAAAACATTAAATAATCGACAGGATTCATATATTGATTGTTGTAATGCACTTCAAAATGCAGATGTGGTCCTGTCGAACGCCCTGTTGATCCCATAAGGGCAATGGGCTGACCAGGGCGAATGGCTTGCTTTTCTTGCACTAAATTTTTAGAACAATGACCGTACACGGTGTAGAGTCCTGTACGCTTATGTTGAATCAACACCATATTGCCGTAGCCTGCGTATTCACCAGAAAACACCACCGTCCCTGCTTCAGGGGCATAAATAGGCGTTCCCACAGGGCCTGCAATATCTAAACCACTATGAAAGCGTTGCTTCTTGGTGAAAGGGTCGATACGATAACCAAATTCGCTGGTGATGACACCTCCAGCGGGGGCATATTGAAGCGTCCTTGCGTGAACGGTATTTTCAGCCCCTCCCATAAGAAAGGCAAGTATCAATAACGTAAGGCAAAACAAACGACGCATATCCAAAAAGCTCCTATGTTCAACTATTTTAAAAGTATTTACATTATCATCTTAAGGGATGTTTTTCGATTCGGACAATCCTTTTATAAGGAATTTCCTGTTTTTGACTTAAATTAAGTTGAAATGCTTTTTCTAGTTTAGCAAATCTCAGCATACGTATTCATCACCCTAAGATTAGTTTTGAGGATACAGAGAAATAATGAAAGTATTGTGAGTCGCGTAAAAAATGGCGAAAGGGACTGTTTTCACCCTAAAACCCATCTGTATCCTCTGTTTTCCCAAAAACAAGAGACTTTCTCTGTATCCTCATAAAAACAATTGAAAGAGCCTTTGATGCTAGTGTATCAGTCTTGTTACAAACGCCCTCTTTTCATTCTTGACGTGTCTGCTATACTGTGATGAGAGATATAGTCGATTAAATATATTCTCGCACAGTGTCTATACTTTGTCGCTACGATGATTTTGTTCAGTCATGTAGGTCTATCTACACTCCTTCACAAAATCATCTAGGCTCCTCGTCTAGGATTATCTTCTAGCCTACTGTTCGGAAACATTTTTAATCGACTATAAAAACCCCTTAAGGAGTCTGAAACCCATGTTTAGCCCTCAAAATCCTTTCGCCATGGCATCCACCTTGCTGGATTTGATTATTGAAGAATCCGACGTCTACACGCCTTCAGGACTTACCACGCTGGATGTAGGTGTGTTGGACGGTAAAATTGTGGCACTTGAACCGAGTCTCAAGGCATGGTCAGCCAAAACGAGACTTTCAGGCAGAGGCTTGTTGACGCTACCTGGTGTGATTGACTCTCAAGTCCACTTTAGAGAACCAGGACTTGAACACAAAGAAGACTTGGAATCAGGCACAAGAGGGGCAGTAGCAGGCGGTGTTACCACGATTTTTGAAATGCCCAATACCAACCCCAGTACCACCACAGCAGAAGCCTTGACGCACAAGCTCACGCTGGCGGAAAGCAAGGCGTGGTGTAACTATGCCTTTTATGTGGGGGCTTCTGCGGACAACATCACACAGTTGCCTCAACTGGAGCAAATGCC
Source organism: uncultured Vampirovibrionales bacterium (assembly GCA_964506805.1). Taxonomy (GTDB): domain Bacteria; phylum Cyanobacteriota; class Vampirovibrionia; order Vampirovibrionales; family JAJTHC01; genus JAJTHC01. The sequence goes on from CAZDMD010000076.1 coordinate 3,452, forward strand.
GGGGTGTTGCGGTGTCAAGCTCTTTATGGGGGCTTCGACAGGTAATTTGTTGGTACGAGATGATGATACCATTTTAAGCGTTTTACAACACGGTAAGCGTCGTATGGCGATTCATGCGGAAGATGATTTTCGCCTAGAAGAGCGTAAGGCGTGGTTAAATGCCCAAGCCGAACTGCACCCAAGACTCCACCCCCATTGGCGAGATGCGGAATCCGCCTTATTAGCGACGAAACGCATTACACGTTTGGCTCGACAAGCCAAGCGTTCCATTCATGTGCTTCACATCACCACAGCCGATGAAATGCCCTATCTCGCTACGCAAAAAGACGTTTGCACGGTGGAAGTAACGCCTCAACATTTAACGCTCTGTGAGGAAGACTATGAACGCTTAGGGAGTCTCGCGCAAATGAATCCCCCGATTCGCAGTCAACAACATCGTGAAGGCTTGTGGTGGGGCGTGCAACGTGGCGTGGTGGATGTGATTGGCAGTGATCATGCCCCTCATACCCGTGAAGAAAAAGCAAAACCGTATCCACAGTCGCCTGCGGGGATGACAGGGGTTCAAACCCTCGTGCCGTTGATGTTGAATCACTTGAACGAAGGGCGTTTGAATCTGGAGCGTTTTGTGGATCTCACCAGTACAGGGGCGGCTCGACTATTTAACATCAAAGGCAAAGGACGCATTGCCTTAGGCTATGATGCCGATTTTACCCTTGTGGATTTAAATGCCGAACGCACGATTACCGATGCGTGGATTGAGTCTCGAGTGGGTTGGTCTCCCTATGACAATAAAACGGTAAAAGGCTGGCCGATGTTTACCATTATCGGCGGAGCGGTGGTGATGTCTGAAGGGCAACTGCATGAAAAGGCGGGTCAGCCTGTTCGATTTTGGGGGCTTACTCAATAGGAAATTTTAAGACTCCATGCCGTGATGTATTCCACATTGCCTGAGGCTCCCTTAATCGGAGAAGGTTCGACCCCGAACAGGTGCCAGTCGGGGAGAAGTGCTTCTAAGTCCTGCAAGGTGGCGGATTGAATACGTTCTCGTAAGCCGTCGTCTCGAATCACCCCGTCAAAGGCTTGCATTTCAGCGGAAGTCAAATACGCACTGGCTTCAAATTGAGGCTTTAACAAGGCCACCACCCATACCGATTGAGGCGACGATTTATCCAAACAAGCACACAAGGGCGGTAAAATATACCGTAACGACACAAAAGAGACATCCGTTACCCCGATATGAGGGCGAGCCTCTTTAGGGAATGTCCCTAGCGTCAATGAACGACCGTTCATCCCTTCCCAATTCACGACGTGAGCATCTGCCACGAGCTTGGCATGCAGCTGCGCTTTGCCGACATCCACCGCATAAACGAGTGATGCTCCTTGTTGACGTAAACAGTCGGTAAAGCCCCCTGTGGAAGCCCCCACATCGACGGCGATGGCGTTTTGGCAATCCAACGCAAAAACTTCAAGGGCGTGAGCCAACTTCACCCCACCCCGACTCACATAAGGATGCGGTTTTTGCTTGACTTCAATCACCGCTTGGTTGAGGCGAATCAACGTGCCAGCCTTATTGACGACTTGCCCATTGACCTTCACCTTGCCACGCATAATCAAAGACACCGCTTCAGGGAGGCTTTCCACATAGGCATCTTGCACCAATAACTCATCAAGACGTTGCTTCATGGAAGACCTACTTCAGGGTACACCTGCTTTAAAACATGGGTGATGTCATCAAAGGTTTCAAATGGGGTAAACGGCTTGCCTTGCTGGCGTAACTCTTCGGCAAGGGCATCTCGCGCAAAGACCCAATCCGCCACCTTTGCCATGCCGAAATCGGTAACGCTATCGCCAATCACCACTTTAACATGCGTTTCACTCGACCAACGATTGAGAATCTCCACCTTACAACACGCACACGTACCACAGACCTCGCACGATTGAGGGGCAAAGGGCATGTCCACTTGAATTTGCGTAGCACTAAAATTCGCTTGATTTGAAAAGAGCATGTACTGTCCTTGATAATCCGCCAAAACAGGTTCAATAAAGGCATCCAAACCGCCTGAAACCACTTGTAGATGAATCTGATTCGCTTGACACCACGCCATAAAATCAGGGAAGCCTTGACGGAGCTTAACGTGAGTTTGCACAAAGGCTAAAATCTCGTCTTTCAAAGAAGCATCTAATAAGGCGTAAAGCTGTTGAATGCCCTCCTGCACGGAAAGACTGCGTTCCACGAGAATACGATGAGCGATACCCTTCCATTCAGGGGGGGCAAAGGCTTTCAGCGTCATTACAATGGCATCTTCTTCGGTAATCGTGCCGTCAAAATCGGAAAAAATGAGTAGTTTTTTGAAGGGATGCCACGCACGAAACGCTTGCTTCCTCTCCCTTAGGGAGAGGGCTGGGGTGAGGGAAACACAGGCATCTACCAGTTTTTGCATTAGCCGATCCCCTCTAAAGTCGTTTGAGCCAGCGTGGTTTCAATCGCCGATTGAAAACGCCTTACGCCTGCCAAGCTACCGCCTTCCCCTTCGTGGATGCCTGTGCCTGCGTTGATGATGACATTCGTGCCAAAATCCGCTAGAATTTGAGGCACCATAGAGGCTTGAATCCCTGCAGATGGCACGCCAAAAGCGGGACGCACAGGTAAATACGGCGTATTTAAAGCCTCTTGAACCGCAAGGGCTTCTGCTAAGGGAAGGGCCACTGTACCGTAAGGACTCGGAAATAAGACGGCATCCGCCCCTGCAAGACGTGGCAGTGTACCAAAGACCAGCGTCGGACTCATCCCCGTTTTAGCCTCTGTTTGTGGCGACTGATAAAACGCACCGCCTAAGGCGGGGTGTCCCATTATAAAGGCTCGTCCGTTGAGCTTTTCTCGTAAGGCATGAAGGAGGGGGAATCCATAGGCGAGATAATTAAACAAAAACATCTCCACCCCTTCTTCTAAAAGACGTTCGGCTCGATCCAACAACTGATGTGCTGGGGCATTGAGATTCACCGCATACAAGGGGCGATGTCCAAAGTCTTTTTCGGCTTGATTCAGTGCCTGCATACAAACCCGTACCCGATTCACCGCCACTTCAAGGGAGGCATCGGCTAGCACCTCGTCATCTTTGACGCAATGAATGCCTGCTTGGGCTTGAATCCGTAGCATGGCGGCTAAGTCGTGCGGATTCACCCCCACGCACGGCTTAAAAATGCTCATTAAAAGCGGTTTCCCTTCAGGCACTTGCACCCGTTGACGAATCCCCTCTTGTCCCATTGCAGGGCCTTGAAAATGTTCTGCCACAGAAAGAGGCACGGCCAAATCCACCCAGCGCAGGTTCGGCATCATGGATACTTTGCCAAAGCACACGGTCAGTAACATACCAAAATCCCACATTAAAATAGACTTGGGGAATGACAAGACAAACGGCACTTGCACCTCGCTTGAATTGAGAGCCACCGCTTCCCCTACCCATAGCACGCTGGCACAATAGGGGGCTAAACGTGCCATTTCTTCAGGGACTTGCGTGCCGATGCTTTGTCCATTGGCAATTTTTTGAGCATAGCTTTCCACTTGGCTTGCTTTTTCATTGGGAAGCGTTATGATGTATAGTGTCAGTATCGCATCGTCTTGGGCGAGTGCCTTTTGTATCGGTGAATGGCTTTGCCAGTTTGGGACAGTCATCGGGCTTTTTTCCTTTAAAGTTTGTGGGACTTTCTCCGTCAACTCTGTTACAAAAAGTTACATCAAGAATGCGTCTATACTAGCACAAATAAAACTTGAGTTCTCTTTAAGCGAATGTAAGAACGTGAAACAAAATCGGTTGACGATTTAACTAGCACAAAAGCCCTTTGTCTTAACGTTTAAGCAAGTAATACAATCGAAAGATTTTAATTGTTATCGTTTATTGTGTTGTTATTTAATTAAGTTAAGGAAGATAAAGTATGATGGATCAGTCTACAATCGGTACGCCCACAGTGAATCCTGCCTTGGATCAGCGTCGTTGGATTACAGAGCAGAAGAAAAAATTGGCTTCTGAAGAATTATTGTTGGATGAATACGAACGTGTACAAAATTCATACAACGCCATGGCAGAAGCCGATGCTGTTTTTGAGAAAAGAAAAGCGGAATATCTGCAAGAAGAAGCCCAGTATGAAAGTATGAACACGCAGAATCCTAATGGAACGGGTGGCGTTGCCAATACGGCTTACAATCCTTCAGTAGGTAGCACTCCAGCAGGGGTTGAAGCCTATTACAATCCTTATGCACAGCCTGTCAATAATAACGCTCCATTACCTGGGCAAGGCTTACCTTACTATCAGCCTTTACCAGCGAACAACGTCCCCTTGACGGCGAATCCACAAAATGGAAATGGCTTTGCTCCTCAAGGTTCACCTAGCCCACAAGGCGTTCCGACTCAAGCGAGCCTACAACAGCAAGCCCAAAGCAAGCCTACCGAGCCCACCGCTCAAGATGTCGCCACCTTGCGTCAAATTTTGCAGATGAATCCGCAGACGGCACAACAGGCTCAAGGCATTTCAGATGCGGACTTGATGCAGTTGCTCAAGTCGGATCCTGAAATTGCAGGGGCGGTCAAAGAGTTCCAAGCCATGTCCGCTCAAGGAGGCACAAACGCTCCACAAGGCACAGGTAGTCCCACCGATGCCAAAGCCAGCACACCGACCGATCCTGCTCAAGCCTTGAAATTGGCTCAGCAAGATCCGCAAATGATGCAGCAAGTGCAGTCTCTTGTGGCGAGCATGACCCCTCAAGAGCGTGATGCGATGATGAAGCAGCTCGCCAATGACCCTGAAGCCCAAGCGATTTTAGCTCAAATGGGTGTAACGCCATCGCCTCAAGCGAAGACGCAAGCTCCTGCTCAACAAAAGCAAGCCGCTCCTGCCGTTCGCTAGCATTGAAATGGATTAAAGGGAGGGTTAATATCAAGCCTTTCTCCGAAAATCCACCCCTCACCCTAACCCTCTCCCCAAGGGGAGAGGGAAGAAGAGAACAGTATTTTTGTAATAGGTATTGAAACATACCTATCGATTCCTTCTCTCTCTCAACATATATCACAATATATGTAAGGGGATGTTCGCAACGGACATCCCCGTTTTTTTATGGTATCGTTTTCTTAAAAGAGACCTTGACGGAGAAAAATCCCATGACACAAATGCCCCCTATTGAAGAA
>CAZDMD010000077.1:0-8626 GCA_964506805.1 uncultured Vampirovibrionales bacterium
TCACAAAATCATCTAGGCTCCTCGTCTAGCCTATTGTTCAGAAAACTCTTGAAAAAACTATATTTAAGGGTTTGGTATAGTGTTTTGAAAACTTTTTAAAGCACTACATAAAGGACGCGTATCATTTTTCAACTGACTGATTGAGAGGGTTGCAGAAAACAAGCCACGCATCCGATGACGATGTAAAGCCCTTGTCATAATGTTGCAAAGGAGCTAACTCCTCTATGCCTGCCTCTCATAAAGCCCTAAATCCCTTTGAAGACTGGTTATTTGTCGACTATGCCACATGGCAAAACGAAGTTATTTTAGAACTGAACCAACGAGAAATCAATCTATTACAGCGTATGGATAGCGTTTTTCCTTTAGAAAATCGTTTGCCTGAACGGCAACTTGCCAGCTGGTTGATTTATCAAGGGCTAGATTCCAGCGATTATAGCGACATGAACTGGAACGGACAAGGCAACGACGACTTAGACGAAAAAGAGGTCGGGCGAGTCTTAAATGCCTTGGAATCACTTTATAAGCTCTGTTTACGAGATAGAGAGCGTGTTTTTACCTTGCAAATCGGCTTGGAAGTGTTGATGAGCTTTGGCAACATCCCCAATTTGGAATCGTGGTGGGAAAAAATTGAACAGTTTGAAGGCAATATCGACGGCTTTATTTTAGAAGGCGTACATTTCCACGAATCCCTAGCGGAAGCCTTGAACCTGCATGCCCAATATGCCTTGATTGATCAAGACTTAGATACGGCTCATCAGGTGCATCGATGCCTAAAAAAAGCGGGATATAGTTACCAAAACGACAAACGCATCCCGTATTTAGAACAATGGTCGCATGTCTCCTTAATGCTCACTGAAATCTATGCTCACAAACAAAATGCCCGTAACGCTCGTTTAATGTACGAAGATATTTGCTTTGTGGATGAAGAACTCGCCAAGGGTAATCAGTTGGTGCTTGAAGATCACGCCAAAGGAGCCGAACTGCTGATTTGGTTGAGTCGAGAGCAAGCCTCGAAACCCAAAACCCTGCAACTGCAACGAGACCTCTACAATCTAGTAGATACCCATGTGGAAAATGCCGTCATGGTGAAGCATTTTCTGAATGGGGCGATTAGCATGGCACAAAGCTACGGCAATGAAGGACAACTTCAACCCGCCTTACGCTTGTGGCAGTTGGCTCATCGATTCGTTACACGGGGCAATCATTACGATCACCCTGAAGTCCTGATGTTGCTCGGTAAGCTAGGGATGAACGTCATTTGGACGCATACAGGCAAAGAAGAGCTAGATGACGTGCAAACGGTGTATGATCAACTCTGTGAAATGGCGGCGAATGCGAAGGGGCATCCTGTTCAGTTTTTTGAACAATGTGCTTGGGCAGGCGTAAACTTAGCATGGGTCTATGCTCAAAAAAACAATTTGGAAGGCTTGCCTCAACTCTTAAATGACATTCACATTTTTGAAGCCCACTATCCCATGGTGTTTGGCTTTAAAGAAGCCGCCGCCGCCGCGTGTCGCAACGGTCTATGGGGGATGCGTCAAGCTCAATTTCTTCAGCAGGATTTAATTTTTCAGTGCATTCAGCACGAAGGGTTTCGCTTACTTGAAGAAGCGTTTACAGGGAAACACGACGTGAGAGTCTCGCCGTATTTTTTACAACAACTTTCGACTTTGTTGTATCAGTTGGGGCAGATTGATTTACGCTTGCATAATTATAGTAGCTTTGCCTCTCGCTTAGATTGGACGGAGAAACTCGCCAGCTTTAGAGAACAATTGCTCCCTGAACACGCCTTGTTTTTGGCGGAATACGCCTTGCTTGGCATTGAGCATCGGCATAAGTTGGAACTTTTAGTTGAAACCGAACGTTGTTGGACGATTCTCAATCAAATGGGGCAAGATTTTTCAGACTCTGAAGAAATCCAACGATTGTATGTCGCAGGGGCGTATCATTGGGCAGGCATTTTGAAGAAACAAAAGCAAGTCAATGAAATTGAAGCCTTACTCAATCAAGTCAATCAGATTCATACGAATTTCCCCCATAGCATTGAAATTTTAAGAGGCGTGTGCGGCTTACGGAGCATTTTAAGCAGTCTTTATGCCGAACAAGATAACTGGGTCTTGGCGGAATCTCACCTCAAGCCTTTAAAAGGCTTGTTTCAAAGCAGTAATGGCGATGCTAAAATACTGCATGTGTGGACGGATACCCTCACCAAGTTCATTACCCTTTGGCCTCATCACCGTAGCGTGCAGACGTCTCTGCCTTATTTAGAAGAACTCGTCAAACTCTCGCAGGAGTTTCCGAATCATAGTTTTTGGTCGGGGATGTTGGCACAGGTGCGGGCGCATCATTGTCAAAGTTTCTACATGCTGAAGCAGGTGGATATGGCAAATAAGGAGCTTCACGCCTTAGCCGAGTTATGGCGTAGTTTCAAACCGCATCATGTGGTGGAAACCGCTTATATGAACGGTAAATCGGCACAAGTGATGTGGCTGGCGAGTCAGCATGATTTAGAGCAAGCGGAACAGGTGTTGGCAAGCGTGTTTATGCACCATAATGAACAGCTCAAGCAAAAACGCCCCCTTGTAGGCTGGAAGGCGAGTTTAACCAGTGCGTTAGCGGTCTTTGCCTTGGCATTGAAGCAATCGAATCCCGTCGTGGCGGATGCCGTCTTTCGTCGTTCGTTGAACTTGGTCAAGCTACTCCCTGCGAAACAGGTGGAAGATCCTTGGCGGAGCTTGGGTTACATGGCAATGGGGTGGATGACTCACATGCAAAAAGGAGATGATCCGCGTTCGTGGTTGCAACGGGTCTTACAACAGCCCTTGCATGAGGTCATTCAAGAACTGCTCCACGCCCCTCAAACCCAAGGCATTGCGGTATGGGATGCCCTAAGACGGCCTGAAACTGCTATGATAGAAGAAGAGGACTCTTACGCCCTAGCACCGTCTCATTTGCTGGTAGGCTTTCGGGTGGATGATCACTTGAACAAAGAAACCTTAGTGGCGTTACGGCACGATCCTGACCCACTCTGGATTCAACAGAAGTGTTTTGAAGTCTGTGTGCTGGAAGGTAGCCAAGAGGCGGAAAACTTTTATCAACACGTTAAGACGCTAGGGAACTAGATAAGGCTTAGCTTCCATTAAAATTTGACCAAGCCGATTGCGGAATCCCCTGAAAGTATAAAAGAGCCGTTAAATCATTAAAACGCACGAGGCATCGGCTTTGGGCTTGCACATTCGGCTTGGCATGAAATGCCACGCCCAAGCCACTCGCTTCCAGCATCATCACGTCATTGGCTCCGTCGCCAATAGCCAAGACGGATTCTCGTCCCAGCCCCAAGCGATGGGCATAGTAGTCCAACGCTTCTCGCTTGGCTTCTTTCCCTAAAATCGGCGGTATCACTCGCCCTGTGAAAAAACCGTCTTCCACCTCCAAGTGATTCGCCTGATGAGCCTCCATGCCTAATTCGTAGGCTAAGGCTTCGGTAAACGGCGTAAAGCCTCCAGAAACGAGAAGGGTAAACGCCCCCAACTGCTTCATGGTTTGCACAAGCGTTTTAGCTCCCTGCATTCTAGGAGTCGATTTCAACACGCTTTGTACGGCTTCGACAGGTAAGCCCTTGAGCAAGGCGACACGTTCTATTAAGGCGGATTCAAAATCAAGCCGCCCGTTCATCGTTTCTTCCGTAATACGCGCCACTTCAGCTTTACAGCCCATGAGTTCCGCCAATTCATCGATACATTCGCCTTCGAGCAAGGTAGAGTCCATATCGCTAATCAGCAAGCGTTTTTGTCGAGGAAAGTCCGCATCCACAGGCGTTAAACACCAATCGATCTGAAAACCATCTAGGGCATCTTTTACCAGTTGAAACATCCCTTCAAACGCACAGGGTTCTTCAAGGGTGAGGGTAAAATCCCACGCCGTTTGAGTATCCTGACTCAACACCGTTTCGCTGGTGATTGCCAAAGGCATGAAATAGCGTAAGCCTTCCACCAAGACACGCACTTTATGAGTAGGGACACGCTCCCAACGGGCGGTGCTGGCGTGATGCGGTTGCCATCTCAAATCAGGATTGCCTTGCACAAGGGTTAAAGTCCATTGCGAGAAAGGTTGCTGCCAATCAATCGGGGCGAGAGGAGAAAGAGTCTTAGTCATTTAAGAACGCGCTTTCTTTTCAAGCGTATGCTTGGCTTCTAAAACAGCCAACCACGGCGTACGACCTTGTGCTTCAATGGCTTGATTCACATCAAAACGCATACAGCCAAAGCACGGCGAATGACAACAGACTTTGTCCGTTTCAAAGACAATCGTATCGACTTCGCCTTCTGAAACAGGAAGATGCTCAAATAAATGAACTTTTAAAGCCGATTCCTGTTCAGCCGTCCATGATGAATTAGGCAGAAGTTCAAATGCCAAGCGTAACTGGCTTTGTTGGATTTCTCTCACTTCGCCCATGCGTAAGGTGGGTAACTGGGCTTGACGCTGAAAGTATCGGGCAAACCAAATGGTGTCTATCCCGAAATGGTGTAGTGTTTCAGGTTGAGTGAGCTGAGCGAGTTCTAAAAAGCCATGTCCAAACGCGTAGTGGAGTGAACCGTCGGGGTTGTATTTGACTTGATGCGAAATCGTATATTCAAAGTCGCAGACGTGTTGAGCGTAGGGCGTTTCAAGCAATGTGGTTAGGGTAGAAGAACTCATGTACATTTTCTTTCAAGCGTTTTGTGAATTGATTTTTATATTAGATAAAACGCAGCGTAAAATCTACTGTTAGTTTGAGAGTCTCATCCAAACCCAAAACCTCCTCTCTTTTCAGAAAGGAGGTCGATTGCGATGTTTAGCGAGGTTGTTGTCCCTTCTGCTGTTGCTGGGATCCTGACTGTGAATGAGATCCCCCTGAACTTGAGGAGGCTCTTGCAAACAGGTAAACAGATGCTTTCTCCGTCAAAGGTGGCGGTGGAAACGTACCCACGGTTGGAGTGGGTAGGTTAATGACAGGAATAATGAGTTCTCTTCCTGAAAAACCGTATGTGATTTGCGGTACAGCCGAGACGGGTGCTGGAGGTCTCACATTGCTTACCTGATTAACAGGAAGTGGATAAGGTGATTTCGCCATTTGTTCTGAATAAGAAAAGAGCGTCGGGCGTTGTGGAGCTTGAGTTTGATATGCCATGATGATTGTCCTATGTGGTTGTTGGATGTTTATGCCTCTGGGAAAAAACGATGAGAGGGTATCGTTTCAATAGCATAAAAGATTATAAAAACAATTTATGTGCCATTGTCTTTTATTTGGATACATTTTGTTACAAATAGAGAAACCACTGAAAACGTCTAAAAAAGCTCTTTCTCCCTCCCCTTAAAGGGGAGGACTAGGGAGGGGAGTAGATGCAAACCCTAAGTCTACAATACACCCCTCACCCTCACCCCAAGGGGAGAGGGACAGGACTTTTTCAGAGGCTTCTATAAAGACTCCCGCTTCTTTTAAGAAGCAGGAGTCTTGTCTTGGCTAGATTTAATGCTATGAATTAAAGAACTGACTCGCAAAACCGCCTGATTCAAAGAAGCCTGCGGGGGGCTGGTGTCCGCCTTGTGGTAAGACGGCATTCAAGATGCCTTTAATATCGAATCCACCATAGCCACCGCCATGATGTCCGCCGTGATGAGGTGGACGAGGGTGTCCGTAAGCACCCGCCGTTACATGATGATACTGATGATTCGCACCACCTAAATGCAGACTTCTAGCACTGTTGTCGGTATAGCTTACACTACTACTGGAATACGGATCGTAAATCGAGGTCGTGTTAGGGGCATACACGAAACTGGAGTTGTCTCGGTAGCTGTTATCGGTATAAATCTGTTGGTTAAAGTAGCGAGAGGAGTTATCCGCATAGTACTTGGAATTATCGGCGTAGTATTTGGAATGGTCGACAGGGGCGTAGGTGTAGTCGTAATTACGAGTGTTGTCCGTATAATGTTTGGACATATCGGCGTAATTCCACATTTTGGAATTATCCGTGTATTGTCTAGAATTATCGATATAGCTTGGGCTATACGAAGACGACGAATAACTTTGAGGGGCGTAGGTCAAGCGATTATTCTGTTGGTACTGGTTGACCGTATTATTATAATCGTAATTCGTACGAGGGGCATAATTCAACTGCTGATACTGATTCGTATTATAAGTACGAGGCGCATAAGTCATCTGCTGATACTGATTCGTATTATAAGTACGAGGGGGAGGAGCGTAGCTATAGTTCATAAAAAGAACCTTTCTTTACATTGAGGGTGCATACAGGTTGTGTAGGGAAAAAGTAAAAAATGTTTAAAAAATAAAATGATTATCCGAATAGACCACCGAGCAGACCGCCATGTTCGCCGTCTTTACCGCCACCTAATAAAGCAGGCAACAATTTACCAATCAATAAACCGATTAAGCCAGAGCCAGTGTCAAGCTCGCCAATTTTGGGGAGTCCAAAGAGACCCTTGTTATGATCGTCAGCTTCGTCTTTATCTTTCTTTCTATATTTCATGTAATCTTCATATTCTGAAATACCTGTTCTATAAGTAGGGTAGTCAGAGCCATGGCGAGGAGAAAGATAAGAACTATCATGGGCGGTGTCGTTAGGCAATAGGTAAGAAGTCGGACCAATATAAGGAGGGGTTGCTAAAGGGTACGCAGGATTTACAAAGGTCATGTGATAAAAAATCCTTATAGGTTATTAAAAAATTAAAACTTTAAAAGAAGCGACTGTTCGAGAGGCTTCAGGGGCTTCATATTTTAATAAAGGTAAACAAATCCTTAAAATTGATTGTTTTTATAATTTCGTTACAATTAATATACGAGGGTCATGTCTACTCATAACGTAAAGCCTTCCGCCGATTCAAATCTAGGCGTAAAAAATCCTCTAATATCTGGCGAGCGGCTTCTTGATCAATCAAACCCTTGTTTCGACTCGGGGATTTCCCTGACGCTCTAATCCGTTGTTCGGCTATTTTAGAGGTAAGTCGTTCATCCATCAAAAAAATCATCAAATCAGGATGGCTCTCTAGCAAGGCTTCGGCAAAATCGTAAATCGCTTCTCCCATAAAGCCGATGCTTCCGTCCATATTCAGAGGTAACCCCATGACAATGGCATCCGCTTGATATTGCTTAAAATACTCTAACACCGCCTCCACGGCTTCTTTAGCTTGAGACGAACGACGTTCAATCGTAGGTAGACCAAAGCAAAAGGTTTCACTTTCATCGCAATACGCCAACCCAATCCGTTTTTTGCCAAAATCAATCCCCAAATAAATGCTCATACAGTGCCTTTATACATTTTAGATTTAAATCACTATAACTCAAAAACCAATTCTAGCCATTTCTAATTATTTCAGATAAAATTAAAAGAGTAGAGGTTACAGAGAAAGTCTCAAAAATACACTTTTCTCTTGTTCCTCCTCCCTTAGGGAGGAGGCTAGGAGGAGGGAAACACAAGCTATAGCTAGACTTCTGGAATCCCTCACCCCAACCCTCTCCCTAAGGGAGAGGGAGTAAGAGACTTTCTCTGTATCCTCAATAATTTAATTTTCAAGGGAGCCGATTCGCTTTAATGCTAGACCTTTTAAGTCAATGGATAAGTTACCCCCCTAAGGTAAATCAGGTGTCTCATCCGATTTACAATACAGGGTATGAGGTCATTTTAGCGAGCTTGTTAGGGGCTTTTATGGCTCAATTGTTTAAGCTCATCGGTACGCTGATATATAAGCGAGAGTTCAATTTTAGAATTTTAGTCGAAACAGGTGGCATGCCTTCGAGCCATAGTGCCTCTATGTCTGCTTTAGCGACTTCCGTGGCGTTGGTCGATGGATGTGCTTCTACGACATTTGCGGTGGCTGTGGGAATTGCGTTAGTGGTGATGTACGATGCCGCTGGGGTACGTCGTTCGGCAGGGCGTATGGCAGGTGTTCTCAATAAAATCACCAAAGAAATTTATGCCCATGATACGGGTCATGTCCCTGAACACTTGAAAGAACTGCTAGGGCATACCCCTTTTGAAGTTTTAGTGGGTGCGATTGTGGGTATTGTGCTTTCATTTGTTTTGCATGGCTACTTAAGCTAGGTGAATGTATCGTTTTGGGGAATTAATACCTGTTCACAGTTTGAATAGCGTATAGGTGGATTCTAGGAGCCTAGACTCGCAGATGGGTGAAGTGTACACAGACGTACATAAGCACATCGAGAATCGTAGCGACAACGAAGACACCAGATGCTATTTAAAGTATGAATGGGAATTAAGGAGCTTCTAGCTTTAATTCTAACGCATGAATGCGGGCTTTCATTTCTTCTTTTAAAACGTCATGCACCATGCGATGACGCTTTAAGGTATTCACACCTCTAAACGCCTCGCTAACCATGTGGATAGCGAGATGACTACCGCCTAACACGTTACCTGCATGCCCTGCATGTTGCCAGCTATTGTCAATGAGTTCAAAATGAATCGGTTGAAAAATCGTTTTTAACTTTTCTGTTACAAGTTCAACGGTTTTGCTTGTCATCGTCATTCCCTTTTGATTCGTGAAAATGCCTCCTTATTATAGGCTAAAATAATCAAATAGTCTTTTAAAGCGTATAAAGCGTTATAAAAAA
>CAZDMD010000078.1:0-8166 GCA_964506805.1 uncultured Vampirovibrionales bacterium
ATATATCGTAGCGACAACGTATAGACGCTCTACAAGAAATTATGAATACGACTATGAAAGGAAACAATACCCATGAAAGTAACTCGCCTTCTACAAGTGCTGATGCTGTGCCTCTTAATGGCAGGGCTGACGGGTACACTTCCCTTCGCAACTGCAGAACGCTCTGCGATTCAACGCTTAAATGCTCAACGGGCCAAGCGTCCTCATCTTATGTTCTTACCCACTGCCTTCTACCGAGACAAAATCAATACCGTAACTGTCAAAAGCAATCCGGGGGATACTTTAGTCGTGTATTATCGCTTTTTGCCTCTTCAAGATGCCAATAAAGCCCCCTTGCAAATTAAAGTTCAGTTTTCACCTGAAGAAACCGTCCGACAAGTGCCAATTCCTTTACCAGAAAGTGAACAGTATAAAGCTCCTGCTGAAACTTCTTTGGTGAAGCGTATTAAAGCTAACGACGAAGCAACGCCTCCAAGCTATCAGTTTTCAGGGATTCAAATTCAAGCGGTGCGTCTCGCTGAAGACGGCGAAGTGGTGGAATCCCTTGAGCTTTATGATGCCTTAGGGCAAGTTACCGTGAAAGATGCTCTCCCTCTCCTTGAACCTTATGCAGGAAATGGTGGGGCGGTTTTGCCCTCTGTGCAAGGCTTGGATGCGACCACCATGCGGAGCATTCAGAGTTTAACGGAACTGTCTACCAACGAAGAAAAACGCAAGCGTTTGTTGTATGACGGCACGCTCAATCGGGAAAGAAGTTTGGATCGCAACGTCTTTATTGACGGCGGTGCAAGACCCAACCTCCCTGGATTCCCTGGTAATTAGCCTAATGAAATGGTACTTCGTTTGGGTGTGTAGCCTTTTGGTGGTTTTGGGGGATGCTCTCCCGCAAGCGATGGGAGCCGTGCCTTATGCTCAAACACCCAATTTGCCTGCTTATCTACATTTTAAAGCTGCCAATCAACCTGCGGGTTTTAACGAGTATAACCTGTGGTGGATTGAAGAAGAGAGACTTCGGCGAACTTATCCGCTGATTACACCCGATTTTTCAGGTTATACCTATGGGGAAGTCCTTTATTTACCCGATACTCGTCAAATTTTCAGCACGCTCTACTGGGTACCCTTGCCTGACCTACCACCCGCCCGTAGTTCGGTGGACATCCAACAGAACTTACCTTCGTTTAACCCTGAAGATCCTCGTTATTACACCAGTTGGTTTGATGAAACCGCCATGTTGCAACGTCGAACGGCTATTTTAAAGGTGAATCAAGGGGAACAAAAAGGCTTTTCCTTTGAAACCTTAACCCCTCTTGATTGGAACGCCAATAGCAAGCGATTGCTCTTTAAACGACGAGCGGGCTTGCTCTATACAGGCTTACGAGCCAGTGATGTGCTGGTGTGGGACAAAGCCTCAGGAGCGATTTCCTTGTATCAAGAACTCTTGCGTGCTTTGGAATATCACTTCATCACGCTGAAAAAAGGAGACGACATCGCCCCTCGCCTTTCAAGTATGTCTTGGGATATTGAACCACTCGGCTGGAAAGCAGGGAGCAATAGCCAGTTTTACTGGCGTGCTTGGGCGTATACGTTGTATCCTGAAAAACAGCGTTACTTTTTGGGTTTATGGCGTTATGACGTTGATTTAAAAGAAACGCAGTTAGTCAGTTTGAACGGCAGTAATATGCCTGCGGATTTAGCCTTTAATGGTTTTGTTCCCCATTTAAAGCCTGAAAAATACGGACAATCCTACAAGAAAAAGATCGACGGCGATGAGGCACCCAAAATGAAGCGACCGAAACAGCGTCAAGTTTTCTTTTAGTGCTATACTGAAAACGACTATAGGAAAGGCGTTTAGGCAATGGTACTTAGAACACAAAAACCACAACATACAACCCCTACCGCACCCCTCCCACAGACGAGGGAATCTTTACCCGCCAGCGTTCACCCGATTCCCACGCCCTATATGAAGCGACAAACTCGTTTAAAACGTCTGTTTGGTCGGCTCTCTCTACTGAATACGGTCTTTGTGTTGGCTCTTCTTGTGGTGATTGGGTTTGCTTATGCGTGGAAGGTTTCCCTCAATTCTCGATTAGGCGTGCAAACGCAAATGGCAAAAAAGCTCTACGAAGAAAATATGAGCCTTGAAGTCGAGTTGAATCGTTTACGTTCCTTTCAAAACATTCATGCGAAACTGGCGAAAGTGCCTCACCTCGTGCCAGCAAAGGAAAAACTACAAATTCAATCCAGCTTAGAAGACTGGAATCAGCCGATTTTACTCGGAAAAGAACGGGTCATTCGCCACCCCGACTATACCCCCCTCGCAGGATTTTAAACCTTAGCCGTTTTACGAGCTTCGTCAATAGGATGCAATGTTAAGCCCTCATGTCATTCACCGCCACATTATTTGGAAATACGCCCAAGCATTTATACAACATCGTTTGGATTGAGGCGATTTCCAGTTTTGGGAGCTTCTTTACCTTTATTGCCAGCATGGCACTTTTTATGGAACTCACGGGGGATGTCAGCAATTGGTTTTGGGTGCCGTTGGTCAAAGCCATTGTGCCATTGTTGTTGAGTCCTTTAACCTTAAAGGCAGTCAAATACTTTAAAGCCCCCATTGCCGTAGGCTGGATTTTAGCCCTCAACATTTTAGCCATAGCTCTTTTAGCATTCTTTCAAAACATTCAACTGTTTTTTATTATTATCGCTTTTATGGCATGGTTAGAGACTTTATCTCAGCCGTTTTATCGGCAATGGGCGAGTGAGCAAATCCATGAAGATGAGCTGTTGAACTATAACATCACAGGCGAATCCATGCGGTGGATTCTCTTCACCACGGCTTTGGGACTTTCAGGCATTGTAACCGCTCACTTTAAGGCGTTTGCTTGTTATTGGGTGGATGTCGTGGTAACGTGTATCGCTCTTGTGTTATGGTGGTGGGTGCGTAAAGATTTAGAAACCCCTCGATTCACCTGCGAAAAACTCATGGATAAATTACAGCCAAAGGAGCTAAAAACGGGTTTTTTTGCCACCTTTCAAAACGCTCGGTGGGATATTCTCTTTGGCACGCCATTGTTGACCACACTCTGCTTGACCTATTGGGCGATGAATACCATTTCCGCTTTTCAAGGGGGCATTACCCTTCCCTTTGTCTCAGAAAATGGCTGGATGCCTGAAGTAACCCATTTGAGCTATATGTATGCCATGCTTGCTTTAGGGGGCTTAGTCGCTTTTGGCTTGCAACGCATTAAGAAAGTCAAGCACCTCTTACAAAATGCCAGCTTGAGCCTACTGGTTTTGTTGATTTTTTGTGATGCCACAGGGGCGGCAGGTAAAGTCTTTGCAGGCAGTAATTTTCCTCTTGTTTTGGGGATTCAAGCCATTTTTGGGGCGGTGATTATGCTCTTAAATGCCATGCTCAATACCCGATTGCAACGTCAAGCAGGCCCCGAACATACGGGCGAAGTCTTTGGTATTTTGGTTACGACGCAAAAATCGTTGCGGATTTTGGGCTATGCAGGGGCAGGCGTGATTATGAAACTACTTCCATGGGGAGGACACTGGGGCTTTTTACTTTCTTCTGCGTTGGAATACCTCGTGGTCATCGGGATTTTGGTCGCTCAATACCTTCAACGCGAAAAAGAATGAAGTCTTTTATATAGACGATTGTTTTATTTAGGCATTTTGTATTAAAATAGAATAAATAAGCTCTTTTAGGAACACTAAATTATGATGAAAATTGAAGAACTTCTTTTGGAAAACTTTAGATGTTACGAAAAGCGACGTTTTTTATTTAATGATTCGTTTACCGTTTTAGTGGGGAATAACGGTAGTGGTAAAACGGCTATTTTAGATGCCGTTGCTATTCTACTAGGCACTTATTTTCAAGGATGGGATGTTTCAACGGGTTCTAGGACTATCAATAGGACATCAGATCCGAGAGAAGTCCCAGTTATAACTGGTGGTCAGCTTAATTTTGAAAAACCTGAACCTGTTACCTTGCAGGGTACGACTTTTATTGCTGGACAATCTATGACTTGGCTTCGGAATAAAGGAGACAGAGGTGCAAAAGCAAAAGACTTCATAAAATTAGGTTCTGATTCTCGTGAAGCGGTTTCGCAAGGCAAACAAGTTGATTTGCCTTTGTTTATTTATTATGGGGCAGGACGCTTATGGGAAATTAATCGAGATATTAAAATAGAAAAGCCTAAATCTCGTTTAGACGCTTATCGGCATTGTTTACAACCTACATCGGACAGGAAAGCGTTTGAGGCTTGGTTTAAGCAAACAACACTAGCGGCACATCAAAAAAAGAAAGATCTCAAGGAAATTGTCGCACTTACTTTAGTTGAAAAAGCCGTTTTAACCTGTTTGCCTGAAGGTTTCACGAAGTTTGGGTATGATGTGGAAGAAAACCAACTCCTGCTTTATGAGGGAAACAAGCCCACAAAATTCAATCAACTGTCAAGTGGTTATCAAAATATGGTTGCCATGGTTGCGGATATTGCTTATAGAGCGTTCTATTTGAATCCGCATTTAAGTGAACGAGCTATCATTGAAGCCAAAGGCATTGTTTTAATTGATGAAATTGAATTACATTTGCACCCAAGTTGGCAACGACGTGTGGTTGATGATTTAAAGGAGGCCTTTCCTAATTTACAATTCATTGTAACGACACATTCTCCCTTTATTATTCAATCATTAAATCAAAATGAAATCATTGATTTAAATCAAGATGCCGAGCATCAACCCGTTTTAGAACCTAATAGTTCTATTGAAGATATTGTTGAAAGCATTCAAGGCATTGAGCTTCCTCAACGGAGTCATCGTTATCAAGAAATGTATCAAACAGCTCAAAAGTATTACAAATTGTTAGAAGAACTAAAAACCGCTCCTTCGGAGGAGTTGTCCCGATTAGAAGACCAACTGAATGAATTGACAGCTCCATTCAGTGACAATGTGGCTTATCATGCTTTTTTAGAAATGGAACGCCAGTCTGCTCGTTCTACACGAGGGGATGAGGTATGAGACCTATTTTAAAAAAGACGAATCCTCGAAAAGTGAAAAACTATCAAAACTACAAAGCCGATTTGTTGACAGAAATAGGGACATATTGTTCTTATTGTGAACGCCATACAACAGATCTTCACATTGAACACATCAAACCTAAGAGTCAATATCCTGAATTGGAATGTGAATGGGATAATCTTCTTCTTGCCTGCGTGAATTGTAATGCCACAAAAGGAAACAAGGATTTTGATTTGAACAAGATTCTTTTGCCTCATAGGGATAACACCTTTAGAGCCTTCCGTTATAGTCAAGGAGGTGTCGTCAGTGCCTTAGAAGGAATGTCTTGGACAGCTCAAGCCCGTGCAACCATAAAAATGGTAGGTTTGGATAAAACACCCGCTTCAGATCCTAAGGCAAGTGATTCACGCTGGAAAGACCGACTTGATGCTTGGAATATCGCAAATAGATGCAAAAATATATACAGAGACTCACACAGCATCGAGCTTATTATATATTTAGCTAGAGAATCTGGATTTTGGAGTGTTTGGATGAGTGTCTTTCAAGATAATAATGCGGTTAAAGAAAGATTGATTCAGGCTTTTTCAGGCACGGCTCAAGACTGTTTTGATGCCACTCAAAATTATGCCCCCCTTCCACGAGAAAATGGGCAGTGTTGATATAGTCATCCCTACAAAAATGCTGAAAACGACTATAAAATCTCTTTTCAAGTCTACTTGCTTGGTGAAATTCGATACGAGTCAAACTTGCGGGTATCCAAGTGCCACGCCTCTTTCGGAGGCACTGGCACTACGTTTAACGGATTCACATTCCGCACCACGCCATAATCCATCGCTTTGGCTTTCCAATAGGCGTTAAAGACCTCTTGCCCCAAACGACTCACCCATGTATTCGCCGATGGCTCATCATACACCGAAAGACTCGCTCCCACCATGCGATCCGTCGGCAAAGGGAATTCCCCCTGCCACTGATGCACCACTTCATAATAGCCGTGTTGATTACGATCAAAACGCTGAATATCCACGTCCACATAACCCATGGCTTCTTCCGCCAAATTGCCGCCTAACCACGAGGTAAAACGCTTGAATCGAGACGGTGGACGATACGGACGTGTAAAATCTAAATCCGCACGCAGCACCACAATACGATCCGCCCCCGTATAGGCGAGTTGACTAGATCGGCATAACTCACTATACGTTTTACAAAGTGCGGTGTTCAAGCCCTTCATATCCGTTAGAGCGAAATTGGCTTTGTTGTTGATTTTATTCAGAAAATGCTGGCGTTCTTTTTGTATTTGCCCAATACGGAAGGCTTCATCCGCTTGCAAAGGGGAAATAAAAGATTGCTTGCCTTTGTCCTTCAATTGAAGTGCTAAATTACGCGTCAAAATCCCCCCCACGAGCGTGCCTAAATCGCCATAGGCTTTGGTTTCTGCTTTTTGTGGATGCGTGGCAAGCACAATCGTTGCCTTCGGATGCGTTTCAGGGTCAGGCGGATGACTCAATTGATGACTCGCAAAAGCAGGCATACCAATGACAAAGGTTAAAAAAACGACGGCGTAAGTGATGCGATACAGGCGTAAAAGTGAAGGGTTTCTCATAAAAATTTCCCGATACTCGTTTGGATATGCTTTGCGTTTACGCTATAATTATGACAAATAAAATCCCCCACCCCCTGCATCTAAAGGAGTAATCCCTCATGATTGAACGCTATTCGCTCCCCGAAATGAGCCATTTATGGACGACCGAAGCCAAGTTTCAAACGTGGCTAGATGTTGAAATCGCCGCCTTAGACGCCCACGAAAAACTAGGTAATGTACCAGCAGGCACAACAGCAGACGTGCGTTCAAAAGCGAAGTTTAACATCGCTCGGGTAGAGGAGATTGAAGCCGAAGTCAAGCATGATGTGATTGCCTTTTTGACGAATGTCGCTGAATATGTGGGGGAAAACAGCCGATTCGTTCACTTGGGGATGACCTCAAGCGATTTAATTGACACCGCCTTAAATCTACAGATTCAAACGGCGAAACCCATTTTAATGGCAAAGCTAGAAGAACTTAAACACAGTATTCTAAAGCGGGCGTGGGAGCATCAAGATACCGTCATGGTGGGGCGTAGTCATGGGATTCACGGCGAACCGATTACCTTTGGCGCCAAGCTCTTGGTGTGGGTGGATGAACTCGATCGGGCAGCAAAGCGTTTAGAAGCAGGCTTTGAAGAGTGCCGTGTCGGTATGATTTCAGGGGCTATGGGGACTTACGCCCATTTAAGCCCTGAAGTTGAAGCTTTAACGTGCCATGCCTTAGGGCTTGAAGCGGTGAAAGCCTCTACGCAAGTCATTCAACGGGATCGCTTGGCGAGTTTGTTGACGGCCTTTGCCTTACTCGCCTCTTCGCTTGAAAAAATGGCGGTTGAAATTCGTAACCTCCAACGTACAGATGTTTTAGAAGTGGAAGAAGCCTTTGCCAAAGGTCAAAAAGGATCTTCGGCGATGCCTCATAAACGCAACCCAATTTCCAGTGAAAATATCACGGGTTTGGCTCGTATGATTCGCTCTTACGCCTTGCCGTCTATGGAAAACATTGCCCTGTGGCATGAACGAGACATTTCTCACTCTTCGGTGGAGCGAATCGTGGTGCCTGATGCCTTTATTTTATTGTATTATTGTTTGAATCGTTTGAATCAAGTCATGGCAAACTTGGTCGTATTTCCGCAGAATATGGAGCGGAATATGAACATTTACGGCGGTGTGATTTTCAGTCAACGGGTCTTACTCGCTTTGATTGAGGCAGGTGTGAGCCGAGAGCAGGCGTATCGCATGGTGCAACGCCATGCCCATGCGGCGTGGAATGTGGAAGGCGGGCATTTTAAGC
The DNA here is from genome assembly GCA_964506805.1 of uncultured Vampirovibrionales bacterium. Classification (GTDB taxonomy): domain Bacteria; phylum Cyanobacteriota; class Vampirovibrionia; order Vampirovibrionales; family JAJTHC01; genus JAJTHC01. Next base: position 7,898 of record CAZDMD010000078.1, read on the forward strand.
AAAACTGCTTGCAGGATGCGGAATTGATGAGCCTGCTGGATCGTGAATCGGTGGAGGCGTGTTTTGATCCCACGCCGATGCTACGGCACATCGAGGTGATCTTCGATCGATTTCCTAAACTCTTTTTGGATTAGTGGACGGCTTGAAGAAACGTTAATTTGTAATTTTTTGGAAGGTCAAGACAAACTTTTTCGATTTCTTGTAATTCGTTAAATAGGGGCTGTCTTCAAATAGTCAAGAATGGCGGAATTTCAAGGAAAAACAAACGG
>CAZDMD010000079.1:0-8150 GCA_964506805.1 uncultured Vampirovibrionales bacterium
GATTCTTCACATGCGTTCAGAATGACGATATGTACTTAAAGGGATGATTCCGTTTTATTTTGATTCTAAATGTCTACACTTTAACCGCTTTAAGCTGGTCTATTTTTTGGGCGAAATCTTCAGAACTAAACGGTTTGACGAGATAATTATTCGCCCCCGCCTGAATGGCGAGTACCACGTTGCTTTTTTCGCCTTCAGTGGTTACCATCATAATCGGGGTGGTGATTTTCGCTTCTCTGAGTTTTTGAACGACTTCAATCCCTAATAAACCTGGCATGTTCCAATCCATTAAAATAAGATTAAATTCATGCTTGGAAGCGGCTTCTAAGCCTTCTAAACCATCGGCAGCTTCGGTAACGTCTTCAATTCCGCACTTTTTGAGTTCACGAATAATGACCTTACGCATGACCGCTGAATCATCTACAATTAAAACATTCATCATGGACTTAAACCTCTTGACTAATAAATCTGAATAAGGGTGTCTCTTGCAAAAGAAGAGAGAGTGGATACAAAATGATTTTGAAATGATTGACTTTTTAGTTTTCAAAAATCCTGAACGTAACTTGCAAGTGAAAGGTTTCCCCTTCGGCATCAAAAAACAGGAGCAAATAAGGAATGTTCTTCGCTTTACTTATAACTTCGTGCTTGTTTCCTAAAATGATACTCGGTAAAGAAAGTCGATACACCGTGTTACATTCGTTGGAAAGTGCCACTTTCGCACGACCTGAAATCATGTTGATCAACTCGCCTACGCCGTCGACTAAGTCGTCTTTTTCAACATCTTCAGGCTCTAGCCCAAGCAATCGACCGACCATGACTTTGGTTAATTTTTCCGTAAAGGACAATGCCATCATACCTTCGCCTGTTTCACCTGAAATACCGATGACACTTGAAATATCACCTTGAGGCTTGAAATCTTGAACAGGAACCACATCCTTTAAGGTTACCGTCGTACCTGCCATAGTGCCAAGTACATCGGTAACAGAATCCATGATGTTGTGAACCAATTTTGCGTCTAACGCATTACGAGATTGTGTCTGCATAAAAAACTCACTTTGTTAGGTTGGTTTAATAAAAACTTGTAACGTGTTGTATTTAAATTCGTCAAAAGGAGTGCAAGCTATAACATACTTTACAGACTGTTACATTCTTAATACTCGTCTTGAGGAAGACATTCCGCAATATGAGCAATTAAATCGTCTTCCGTAAACGGTTTCGTCAAATACTGGGTTGCACCAGATTGAATGGCTTGAATCAGTTGTTCACGTTCTCCTTCACTGGTTACCATCATCACAGGAATACCAGCCGTGGCGGGATTTGCTTTGATGGCTTTGAGGGTTTCAAGACCGTCTAAGTTAGGCATGTTGACGTCTAATAAAATCAAATCCACTTCGTTAGGATGCGTCTTGAGTTGTTCTAGACCTTCACACCCATCACCTGCTTCTAAAATATCATAGCCAAGGGCTTCAATCGCCCCTTTCATAATGCGGCGTATAATTCTTGAGTCGTCTACGGATAAAATATAAGGCATCGGGTTTACTCCTTATGTATCAATGTGTTTTAAAATTAGTGTGAATGACGCAAACGAAACACCGTTGTTTTGTCAATCAGTTGGGGTGTAAAGGGTGTTTGAAGCCCCGTCATACTTTCAGTAGCACCTAGAATCAGGTAGCCATTGGGTTTTAATAGCTTGGCTAAGCGGTTAAATAAGGCTTCTTTAAAGTCGGGGCTAAAATAAATCGCCACATTGCGTAAGCAAATCACGTCAAAGTTACGCCCGACGATGTTGGTTAAATCATCTTGCAGATTCGCTTGCTTGAATTCGCACAAGGCTTTCACATGATCTTTAATCACATGCACCCGCCCTTGGGATTCAAAAAACTTGTGCTTACGTTCAAGACTTAAGCCTCGTCCCATGGCGAGAATATCGTAACGCCCCATTTTAGAAAGCAGAATCGCCGAATTGGCAATATCCGTTCCCACAATGTGAACCCGATTCTGTTCAAGAGGCTTTAAATTAGGGTGTGCTTCGGCATATTCATGGACGAGCATTGCAAGTGAATAAGGTTCTTGCCCTGTCGAACAGGCAGCACTCCATAGCTTGATTTGTCCTGAAGGGTTATGCTGAATGAGTTCAGATAAAATATGCGTTTTAATGACCTCAAAGGGATGAACATCTCGAAACCAAAGGGTTTCTTTGGTCGTCATGGCATCAATCAAAACAGGTTCAATCTTCGTTTTGGCGGAAGATTTCATCAATTCTAAAAAATCGCTGTAACTTTTACACTTGTATTCAATTAAGATTTTGAGTAAGCGTGTTTCGAGTAGATACTGCTTACTGGTATCTAACTGAATGGCACAGACGGATTCTACCAACTTAATGAGCTGTTGTAACTCGTTGGGTGTCATCGGTTCAATCATGTTTTCCATCGTCAAGGGCATAGAGGATTTTCCTTATTAGCGACTCGTCAACTCGTTAATACGAAGGGCTAGGCTTTCCAGTGGGAGAGATTCATCACTTAGTTGAGCTTCGGCAATAGCTTTGGGCATGCCATATACCACGCAAGATTTGGCGTCTTGCGTTAAGCAATAGGTGGGGATTTTTTGCTTCAAGGTTTTTAGACCTTCATAGCCGTCTCGTCCCATGCCTGTCATCACGACGGCTAAAACGCCATTGCGAAAACTGCGACTGGCGGATTCAAATAACACATCCACACAAGGGCGGCAGGAACGAACAGGTGGATTATCGTTCAATTCCACTTTTACCCCTCCTTGCTTAGCACGTTTCAATTCAATGTGCCTGCCTCCCGGAGCGAGGTACACCGTGCCTGCTTTTAGGACTTCGCCATGTTCCGCTTCTTTCACCTTCAGACGAGACACTTCATTGAGGCGTTCGGCTAACCATTCTGTAAAATGAAGCGGCATGTGTTGCACAATAACAATCGGGACTTTAACGCTGGTTGAAATCTGACTCAACAAGACTTGTAACGCCACAGGTCCCCCAGTTGAAATGCCAATCACTACCCCTTCAATCACTTTGGGAATGCTGTGTGCTTCGTGAGACGCACGAAAATGAGGTTGGGGATGTGTGGTCAATGGTTTGGTCTCTTGTTTCGTCAGATCTTTCGTTAAATGCAAGGTCATACAGTGTGATACCATTTCGTTGTACATTAGCTTATACCAATGCGGATTCTTTGTGATGAGCGGCAGGATGCAGCGATTCTTTGACGATTTGAGCCACGTTTAAAATTGCCACCACCCCTTCGGGGCGTTTCATCACGGCACTCATCCAGCGTTGATCCAATGCCCCTAAGTTCGCAGGGGGTGATTCTAAATCGTCTTCGGTATAGCTTAACACATCGCCAATGGAATCAATACTAAACGCAAATCGATCGGTGGGGGAAAGTCCCAAATCCAAGAACGTTTTTTGCTTTAATAGCATGTGGTAACGCGAGTGTTCCAAATGAAGATAAGGGCTGTCGAAAATTTTAGTAAAATCTAACAAGGTAATGATTTTGCCTCGTAGATTGATGAGTCCTTGAATATAGGGGGGAGCAAGGGGAACAGGGGTGGACTTCATATGCGGAATAATTTCTTTGACTTTACAAAGCGAGATACCGCAGTGAATGTCTCCTAAATAAAAGGTAATGATCTTTTGGTCTAAGTTTGACATGCTTGGATTTCCTATAATCAATTATAACGTTACGGTATTGTAAGAGGTCTCCTGCACAATGGATTGCGACTCAAGCAGTTCATTGAGATTCAAGAGCATGGTTACTTTGTCGTTGATTAACGCCGAACCGTAGAGGTACGGGGCTTCAATAAAACCTGTATCCAAGTGCAAGGTGGTATCAAGGGTATCAATAATGTGAGAGACCACAATCCCGATGCGTCCTTGCCCTGCCGAAGGCACAATCAAGAAGACCTCCTCATGTGTTTCTTCAGGAGCTTTTAGGCACAGGTAATCTTCTAGGCGGATTAGGGCCATCGTATGCCCTTGATGCAGAATGAACTCTCGTTGCCCGATGTGTTCAATATCTGCCGTGGCAATTTGCTCCAGACGTAAGACTTCGTTCAAAGGAACGGCAATCGGTTCATGCGAATGGTTGCAGAATAAGAGTAAAGATTGACTGTCGAGTTCCACATTGTGTTCTTGTGCTTGGAGCTTTTGAGTGCGTTCTCGGGCTTCACTGCGTCTTAATTGTTCGGCTTCCACACCAGAGAAATCTAAATGACTATGATTCGCAATGCCAGTTGCATCACAAATCATGGCAACCGACCCATCGCCCATAATCGTGGTGCCACTAAAACAAGGATTCCCCTGCAAGAAGCAAGACAAAGGCTTCACCACAATATCTTCGGTATCCAAGACTTCATCCACCAGTAAACCGTATTGATTGGTGCCAACGGTCAAGACTAAAATCGTATAGTCGCTGTCATAGGATTGACGACGGCTTTCAGGCATTTGCTCCACCTGTTTCGGATCGTTATAACGGCTATCTTCAATCGTTTGACGACGCTCCGTCATCGGCGTGAGATGCAAGACGTCAGAGAGCTTCACCAACGGCAACCAAGCCCCTCTTAAACGCAAGACGGAAGCATCCCCGATACGTTCAATTTTTTGATGCACTTCGCTTGCACTCACATGCACGAGTTCACGAATACTGATGCGTGGAATCGCAAAACGCTCTTTGCCTAAGCCCACAATTAAAGAAGGAATAATAGCAAGGGTTAAGGGCAGTTGCAAGGTAATGCTGGATCCTTTACCTTCGGTGGATTCTAGAAAAATATGCCCACCCAACTTTTCAATGTTGGAGCGAACCACATCCATACCCACGCCTCGTCCTGAAAGATCCGTTACTTGGCTCGCAGTCGAAAGACCAGGGTGAAAAATCAGATTGAGCTTATCGTTATGAGACATCGCATTAAATTCAGCTTGCGTTAAAATACCATTTTTAATCGCTTTTTGACCGACCGCTTCGGTGTTAATGCCTTTGCCGTCATCTGAAATTTTAAGGTGGATTTGTCCCCCTTCATGGAAGGCATGAAGCACAATTGTTCCCACGGGGTTTTTACCTGCTTGCTTTCGCTCTTCAGGGGTTTCTAGTCCATGATCGCAGGCGTTACGAATCATGTGCGTCAAAGGATCAGACAAGCCTTCTAAAATACTTTTATCAAGTTCAACATCTTGACCCAACAGCTCCAACTGGATTTTTTTACCCACTTGCTTGGCAAGATCCCGCACCACACGAGGAAAGCGACGAAAGACGTTTTCCACAGGCTGCATACGGGTTTGCATAATGTGATCCTGCAAGCGATTGGTGATATTATTAAGATTCTGAAAAATACCTGCCACGGCGGGATTTTTCATTTCAGCATGGGCATCATCATGCACGGCACGCATCAGTTGATTACGCACCAGTACCAGCTCCCCAGCACAATCCATGAGGGTATTGAGTAAATCGACACGGACTCTTAGGGTATCGTTGTTGGCATCCGTAGCAGTTGTGTTTGCTTGTGGTGAGGCACTCGCTTCATTTGTGTTGGGAGCCACTTCTTTCGGTGCTGAACTGGCTTGCACCTTGGCTTGAACCGTTGGCACAACAGGGGACGAAACCTCTTCAGCCACGATTTCTTCAGGCAATTCAAATAAATGAATTTTCTCAGGCTCAACATCCAAAGCAACGGCCACCAAAAAATCTTCTAAGACGGTGGAAAAAGTAACAAAAAATTCATCAGGAGGCGTTTCCTGTTCTTCATCCTGCACCGTGCTGGCAAATAAAGTCCCTATCGATTCTACTGTTTTGATAAAATCAGCGTAACTTCGTCCTGCATCAAATAAATAGCGTGTGGTTTCGACATGCACCGTATAAACCGTCTGCCCAATGCGTTGAGCCTTTTGAATCGCTTCACGATCTAAGGCATTGTTCGATTTTTGCGGAGGACTTGGCTTTGTAATCGATGCCGTTGAAGTCGTAGAGGCTTTTGGAGCTTCTGTGGATGCCGTTTCGTTTTCGTCATACGGTGTGTCATTTATCATGTAATGACTCAAGGCTTTTTCAAGCTCAACCGTGTTCAGGTCTTCGCTGTTTTGAATATCATCCACCATTTGATTCAACGCATCCACCCCAATCAGGAGCGGTTGTACCACATGCGGTTCAGGCGTGAGTTTACCGTCTCGAATCCGCATTAAAACGCCTTCCATGAGGTGAGAAACGTCTTTGAGGTGATTAAATCCAAAAAAGCCTGAGGCTCCTTTAATGCTATGAATGGCTCTAAAAATACGGTTGACAATATCTTGGCTCACGACGGGAGCCTGCTTTTCAAGTGCCAACAAATCGGGTTCAATTCCTTCGAGGTGTTCTTGACTTTCGGTTAAAAATTCTTGAATTAGGGCATCATCTTGAAAATCGTTCATTGAAAGTAGTCCTTGTGAGTCATTGATCATAATCCGCATAGTAAGCGGTCTATTTCAAGTGTAGTGAATGTATCTGACTAGAAGAAAGAATCTGAATAAATTTACATTGTTAAGGTGATGAACGTTCTCTCTATTCGTCTTCTGTTTCTTCAATCGAGTATTTTATATTTTTTCTGACTTCTCGTTTTAATTCATAAAGTTCTTTAAGGTGTGTGGCATCCCCTCTTTGTTTGAAAACAACAGTCGCATGTTCTACATCTTCAAGGGCTTGCTTGCTTTTACCTAGTAAGTTGTTAATGACGGCTCGGTGATACAAGGCTTCGGCATTTTCTTCATTGAGTACAAGCGTTTTGTTATAATCTTCTAAGGCTTCTTCTTGTTTACCTTGTATTCGATACAAAGTGGCACGCTCATGGTAGGCTTCCGCCAACTGCGGATTAAACTCAATCGCTGCCGTAAAGTGATGCTCCGCCTCTTCCAGTTTGTTCGCACGTTTCAACAAAATCCCTTGCTCATAATACGCATCCGCATCCTTGGGATTTAACTGCAAGACTTTATCATAATCTGCCATGGCAAGCGTATCTTCTTTCAATTCGACATAAATACGTCCTCGTAGACTCAATGCGGCTGGGTTTTCGTTGTTTTGTTCTAACGCTTGATTCACATCGGCAAGGGCTTTATCCCAATGCCCTTGCTTGATGTGTACACTGGCTCGCTTTACATGGGCTTCTGTATTTTGAGGCTCTAATTCCAGTACCGTGGAATAATCACTCAAAGCCTCCAGTAGATTATGCAGGGTATTATGCGTATCTCCCCGATACAAATAAAATATTGCTTTGGTTGGATCCAACGTAATGGCATGATCAAAATCGCTTAAAGCCTGAACCGAATCACCATGTTCGGCAAGGGCAATCCCTCGATTCACATAGACATCGGCAAAATTAGGGTCAAGGGTAACGGCACGGTTATAATCTTCAATCGCAGTGGCGTAATAGCCTAAGGCAACTTTGACGTTGCCTCGGTTATTATAGGCGGCTTTTTTTGTAGGGTCTAACGCCAAGCATTCGTTATAGTCTAGCAACGCACCATGAAAATCTTTAATAGACTGCTTGATTAAGGCTCGGTTATAATAGGCGGTCGCTTTTTTCGGTGCCATTAAAATCGCATGATTATAATCCGCCAATGCCCCTGAAATATCATTGAGCTGGTTTTTTACATTCCCTCGATTCATCCACGCCCCAACGTGTTTAGGATCAAGCGTAATGGCTGTGTTGTAGTCTTCTAAAGCCCCTTTCAAGTTGTTGAGCTGTTGACGAACAATCGCACGGTTATAATAAGCCCCCACGTTTTCTTTGGCTTGTTGAATGGCACTGGTATAATTACGTTCAGCGGTAATATAATCACCATGATTGTAAGCATCATGCCCACGGTGCATGGATTCAAAAAAATTGCGTCCTGCCAGTGCTGCTGTGGGTTGAGCTAAAATAAGCAGAATCAATACAGCCAATAGGGGGATTTTTTGGAGGGATAAAAATTCTAGTTTGTTTGAAGTCATCGTTGTTTCCTCTGAATGGGGTAGGGTATCGCATATAGTCTTTTAAAGCGTTTTCCGAACAATAGGCTAGATGATTTTGTGAAAGAGTGTAGATAGACTTACATAACGGAACAAAATAATTGTAGCAACAACGTATAGACACTGTATGGGGAATTATTGAAAAGACTATATTTATTC
>CAZDMD010000080.1:0-8116 GCA_964506805.1 uncultured Vampirovibrionales bacterium
ACAATTTGAAACGACTTTATGACAACGCACGTTTATCATAACGCGTAGCAATGCCTCGGTACTGCTTCAGTTTTGCAAAAAGTTCTCTATCAAATGACGACTATATTTCGATATGAAAACAAGATCAATCATTGGAAAGGGTTTTGGTATCTAGACTGTGCTATACTCTCCTTTCGTAAAACTACCATACATATAAGATCGAGTCTTTCGGTCGAACCTATAGTCGATTAAATATACATCCTAAAAAAAGGAAAGACGACATGAAACACCTTGAACCGCCACTCGCCAGACTCTCCGAAGGCTTAGAAGAGTCGATTATCTGTGAGATGTCCCGATTGGCAGAAGCCAAACAGGCGTTGAATCTTGCCGAAGGCTTACCCGATTATCTCCCAGCGGATTGGGTGTTAGAAGCGTATCAACGGGTACTGTCTGAAGGGGTGGCGTTGCATCAAACCACCAACACATGGGGACACCACCGCACTCGTGAAGCCGTTTCAGGCTACTATCAGCGGTTTTACGGCTTAGACTATTCAGCGGATTCCGAAATTACCATTACTTGCGGGGCTAGTGAAGCACTGCTTTTAAGCCTAAAAGCCATGCTCAACGTAGGGGATGAAGTCCTTTTATTTGAACCGTTTTATGAGCCGTATCACGACTTGGTGAAGAGTTTGGATCTTTGCCCTGTGTTTTACGCCTTAGAAGCACCCGATTTTCGCCTTGAGGAAGAGAGTTTAAGACGTTTGATTACCCCTAAAACCAAAGCGATTTTGCTCAACAATCCGAATAATCCCACAGGGCGAGTCTTGAATACAGAGGAACTGCAAGCCATTGCTAACGTCGCACAAGAAGCCAACTTGTGGTGCTTGAGTGATGAGGTGTATGATCAATTACGGTATGACGGCAGAACTTTTACACCTCTTGCCAGTCTAGCAGGCATGCGGAAACGCACGATTACCTTAGGCTCTTGTTCCAAGCTCCTGAGTGCGACGGGTTGGCGAGTGGGGTGGGCGGTAGCACCCCCTCGAATGACGAATGCCCTTCGCAGTTTGCATGATATTTGTACCGCAGGGACAAGTCCGCTCTTTCAGTTGGCGGCGGCCAATGCCTTAAATGAAATGACCCCGTCTCACCTTGAAGCCTTGCGTGTGCTGTATCAGCAAAAAAGGGATTTGGCAGGGGAGCTGTTGCAGGCGATGGGTATCCCTGAAGAGGAAGCGAGAGACTACTTGCCAGAAGGAGCGTATTATATTTGGTTGGATTTAGAAAAAGCCTTTGGGATCAATCACGATACGGCGTGGGTGATGCAGGTGATTGAAAAGGCGGGCGTTTCCTTTGTACCGGGATTATGTTTTATGCGAGGCAAGCAAACGTCTTTTGCCCGAATTTGCTTTGCCAAACAAGAGTCCACCTTGCGAGAGGCGATTGAACGCTTGAAGTTAGCGAGTCTGTTGGTGTAAAGGAATATCCTGAATCCCTCACCCCAATCTCTCCTTCCTCAAGGTGAAGATTCACTTCGTGAATGAGACGTTTTATTTCCCTCTCCTCGCATCATTTCTTATTACGACTTCTGCAAAATGTCTCGGAAACCTCGCATTTAGTGTGCTGTCGTCTACTCGTGCAAGCGTTACGCATTATTGTAAAGGGGCTACGGAAATAGACACTATATCTCATAGTAATACTTCATTTCTTGACATATAGTCGATTAAATATAGTCCCGCACAGTGTCTATACTTTGTCGCTATGATGATTTTGTTCAGTCATGTAGGTCTATCTACACATTTTCTAAACTTTTTCACAAAATAATCTAGGCTCCTCGTCTAGCCTACTGTTCGGAAACATCTTTAATCAACTATATGACTCTAGTGTATCAATATTTTTGATTTTGGCTATATATAGTCGCTTATTCTAACACATCTTTACCGTATATGCTCTATATTATTGTAGATTATTTGGAAATCTTTCATCTTTCAGGAAAGCAAAGTTCTAAAGAGACAGGGGCGTGATCCGATCCCTGCGTTTGATCGTGAATATCGGCATTCACAATATAAGGCGTGAGTGCGGAAGAGGCAAAGAAATAGTCAATCCGCCAACCGACGTTGCGTTCTCTGGCTCGGGTTCGCATCGCCCACCAGCTGTAACGATCCGCTTCATCAGGGTGCTTCAAGCGAAAGGTATCCACAAAACCAGCATCTACCAAGCGATCGAGCCACGCCCGCTCAATCGGCATAAAACCTGACACGTTCTCGTTATCCTTAGGACGAGCCAAGTCAATCTCGTGATGAGCCGTGTTAAAGTCCCCCGTGAGAATAATCGGTTTATCCGTTTGGGCTTGCAAGGGCTTAATGTGATCCTCTAAAAAAGCCTCGTAAAACGCCAGCTTGTATTGTAGACGCTCTTCACTCGCACCGCCATTGGGGTAGTACATCCCATATAAAATGAACTCTTCAAACTCAAGGGCAAGCGTTCGCCCCTCGCAATCAAATTGGCTCACGCCAAAACCTTCCACCACATTTAATGGCTCCACCCGAGACCAAATCGCTACACCGCTATAACCAGGGCGTTCGGCATGGCTATAATACGCCGTATAGCCCGCAGGCGGATTCAACATCTCTTCGGTGAGCTGGTGGGCTTGAATTTTGGTTTCTTGCAGGCACAAGACATCAGGACTTGCCGTTTCAAGCCAGTCTAAAAATCCCTTTTTAAAGGCGGATCGAATGCCATTCACATTCCAAGAAATTAGTTTGTATGAATTGCCCTTCATGCGTGCCACCTCATTTACGCCTATCTTTATTCAAGTTCGCCTTTGGCGATTTTATCTAACAACTGACTCATCCGTACGCCTCGCTCAAGGGAATCGTCGAATTTAAAATGCACTTCAGGCACATGACGCAGGCGAATCCGTTGCCCTAAGGCTTTTCGGGCTTTGGCTTGATGCGACATTAAAATCGTCATCACTTCCATGCGTTCATCTTCATCGTCTAAAAAGATGCTTAAATAGGCTTTTGCCACACTTAAATCAGGCGTCAGTTCCACTTCAGTAACCGAAATCACCAAGTCTTCCAAGCGAGGATCTTTCATTTCGGTGCGTAAAATATCACCGAGTTCTCGTTGAATGGCTTTACGTACCCGATCCACCCGAGAAAATTCTTGTCTTTGATTCATGGCATTCCTTTCTTATGGATCGTCAGGCGTTAGGATAAATAACGCTAATCCCTAGAGGCTGGTGCGTTTACGTTCTTCCTGCTGATAACAAACGATGACATCGCCCACTTCATGATCGTGAAACTTGGCAAGGGTAATCCCACACTCAAAGCCTTGTGCGACTTCTTTCACATCATCTTTAAAGCGTTTCAACATATCAATAAAGCCTTCGTGAATGACTTTACCGTTGCGTTTGAGTTCAATGCGTCCACTACGCACGATTTTACCTTGTGTTACCATACAACCTGCCACCACAACGGTTTTACCAATGGTAAAGTGTTGACGAATCTCCGCTTGTCCGCATTCAACTTCCACAATATCGGCATCTAGCTCTCCGAGCATGAGTTTTTCGACTCGCTCGACCATGTGATAAATGACATCGAATCGGTGAATGACAACCCCTTCCGATTCTGCGATACGAGAGGCATTGGTATCTTCACGGCTATTAAAGGCAATGATAATCGCTTTAGAAGCGGTGGCAAGCATCACATCCGCTTCGGTAATATCGCCTGTCCCAGTGTGAATAATGTTGACTTGCACTTCAGAGGTATCAAGCTTTAAGAGCGAGCCTTGAGCCGCTTCAAGCGAGCCGTGCGTATCGGCTTTTAAGACGATACGAAGTTCTTTTTTATTCTCATCATCGAGAGAGGTGGTGAGTCCGCCTGCATTGCGAGTACGAGCAGACAAACGACGTTCACGTTCGGCTTGTTGAGCAATACTGAGACGTTGTTTAAATTCTTGGGTGTTATCAATCACTTGCAACAAAGAACCTGAAACAGGCACTTCTTCTAAGCCTAAAATCTCAACAGGCGTTGAAGGCCCTGCTTCCTGAATACGCTCGCCCGCATCGTTGATTAAAGCACGCACGCGACCACCGACCGCTCCCATCAGGATATTCTGCCCAACTTTGAGCGTTCCCTTTTGAACCAAGACACTTGCCACAGGCCCTTTGCCTTTGTCGAGCTTGGCTTCAATAATCACACCCTCCGCAGGTACATTGGGATTGGCTTTCAGCTCTAAGAGTTCCGCCAGTAGCAAGATGTTTTCCAGTAAATCATCGACACCCAAACGCTGTAAGGCACTCACTTCAACGGTAACGACATCCCCACCATATTTTTCAGACATCACGCCATGTTCCATTAAGGCCGCCATGACTCGATCAGGATCCGCTCCTTCTTTGTCTATTTTGTTAATCGCCACAATAATGGGAATACTGGCGGCTTTGGCATGGTTAATCGCTTCAATGGTTTGAGGCATCACGCCGTCATCTGCCGCTACGACTAAAATGGCTATATCGGTGGATTGAGCACCACGCATCCGCATGGCGGTAAAGGCTTCGTGTCCCGGTGTATCTAAAAAGACGATACGTTGACCTTCTTTTTCAACGGAATACGCCCCGATGCGTTGGGTAATTCCCCCCGCTTCAGAATCCACAATGTTGGTGCGAGTCTCTCGAATGGCATCCAGCAAGGAGGTTTTACCGTGATCGACGTGTCCCATAATAGAAACAACAGGCGCCCGAGGCACTAAATTGCCGTCTACATCCTCTTCTTTTTGACGATCCAAGACGTTGACCACTTCCACATCGGTCATATCTTGGGCTTTTTTGACTTCTGCTTCCACTTCAAAATGCTTGGCAATATCAATCATGGCATCAAAATCAAGGGTATGGTTAATCGTAACCATAATCCCTTTCATAAAGAGATACTTAATGACTTCGGTGTCTTTTTGCTTTAAAAGGGTAGCAAGCTCATGCACCGTCAAGGTGTGATCAAAGACCAAATGCGTCGGAGGGATGGCATTTTCGGCTTCAATGGCGGCGGCAGTCGCACGTCTTGTGGCTTTAGACGGCTTCGGCGATTTCTTCGGACGATTTAAGGCACAGAGCTTTTCTTTTTCTTTTTCAATTTCGCTTTTATTGATGTATTTGGCAATGCCTGATTTCGCTTTGGCTTGAGGCGAAAAACTTTTGGCACGTTCTTTTTCTTTGGTAACTTCGGGAATAAAATCAGCCGAGACCACTAAGGATTTATCGACTTTAGAATCATGTCTATCCACGCCCCCTTGGGGACGACTGTCTCTTGACATACCTGTATGACCAGCACCTGCAGGCAGACGTTGTTGTCCTGAGGCTTGATTGCGGTTTGCTCCGTAAGGGGGACGTGATCCTTGAGGGCGTTGTTCACCTTGTCCCTGACGACCTTGATACCCTTGTCCTTGAGACTCGCCTTGCCCTTCTTTACGCAATGTGCGTTGATCCACAGGTTTAACCGTACCAGGTTTAGGCTGTAAAGCAGGACGCTTGCCTTGTGTGGAAGTGCCTTGTCCCTGGTGTGATCGGTAGCCTGAATTGCCAATGGAAGGAACTGCTCCACTTTGAACACGAGGCGTTAAGGCAGGGCGAGGGGCTTGACTACGCTGTTGTGGGGCATACGTCGACACGGAATTCGGTTTTTGACTTGCTCGTTGAGGGGTGTAGGAGGTTACCGCAGGACGAGAGGCAGGAGCGTCTTGAGGTTTTGCTTGAGTTTGAGGCGTAGGATTTGTCTTGACGGTAGAGGGGGCTTGAGAAGCCGTCTTCTTCGCTGAAGGCGTGGACTTCAGCGCTACGTCCTCTTTGGGGGGTGAGACGGATGTCTTGGGTGTATTCGATTGACTATAATGCTTACGAGCTTTGACCGCTTCCGTTATTTCAATAGAAGAGGAATGGCTTTTGACATCCACCTGCAAGGTATTTTTTAGGTAGTCGACCAATTCTTTATTCTGGATATTTAATTCTTTGGCGAGTTCATAAACTCTTATTTTCGTGGTCATGTGCGTGGGCAACCTCTTTGTTTTCTTCTTGTTTTAGGGGGATGTTTGCAAGGTATTCGTGATAGCCTCTAGCACGGTTAAAGGCAACGACACCTTTAAGGCATGAGAGATCGCACGACCCTTTTGCAAGTGAATTTTTTGTCGACAGGCTTGAGCCGTACACACATAAGCGGAACGACCCTGAGCCGAACGAGATTCACGTGAATCAGGGGGGGAGGCTTCAGGAGCATAAACGACACAGGCACCTGCGGATGTCTTCACAATGCGAAACAGCTTCCGACGCTCAAAATAGTGTCGGCAAATAAGACAACGCCGTTTAAATTTTCGAGCAGCAGCAGTGCCAATAATCGTACATTTTGCGGATGCCGTCTGTGCTTCAACAAAGGGGGGAGACATAGAAACCTCTATAAAACACTTCAATTTTAAAGGAACAATAAGTGGGGGGGGGGATAAAGGGATAGACGAGAAGGGGGATAACGCATCCCCCTTGATTTGAATCTTTTTAGAACTCCGCCTCTTTAGATACAGGAGAAGGCAAAGCATTTTCCTCCGCCAAAGGCATAGAGGCTTCCGTCTCTTCTTCCACCTGTTCAAGGGCTTCATTTTCGGCATTCGCTCGACGGCTTAAGAGTTCTTGACGTAACTTTTGGAATTGCGAAAGGCTCTTAATATCCAATTTATAGCCTGTGAGTTTCGCTGCCAAACGGACGTTTTGACCTTCACGACCAAT
The DNA here is from genome assembly GCA_964506805.1 of uncultured Vampirovibrionales bacterium. GTDB lineage: Bacteria > Cyanobacteriota > Vampirovibrionia > Vampirovibrionales > JAJTHC01 > JAJTHC01. Next base: position 6,746 of record CAZDMD010000080.1, read on the forward strand.
CGCTAAAGACAACTGCTCATCAGGCACAATAATCAAAGCTCGACGCTGTTCAGGATCAGAATCCACACGCACTTCTAAAATATGAGCAGGGGCTAAGGAATTGGCAATAAACTCACCCGGATTGTCCGACCAGCGAATAATATCGATTTTTTCGTTCCGCAATTCACTGACAATGGCTTGAATACGACTACCTCGCGTCCCGATGCACGCCCCTTGCGGATCAACATCAGCATCCGTACCGTGAACCGCTACTTTGGTGCGGTGTCCTGCTTCACGGGCAATGGATTTAATCTCGACTAAACCATCTTCAATTTCAGGCACTTCAAGCTCAAAAACTTCTCGTACCATCGCAGGGTGGGCTTGAGACACCACAATGGTGGGCATACGATTAGAATCTTTCAACTCCAACACATAGGCACGAATCCGATTCCCGACACGGTAGTATTCACCCGGCAACTGCTCACGAGTCGGCAATAAGGCATCATTTCGCCCGATATTGACCCAAACGTTACGCCCTTCCACACGCTGAACCACAGCAGGCACAACGGTAAACTTCTTCTCGTCAAACTCTTCTTGAATCAACAATTTTTCAGCTTCACGGATGCGTTGTGTAATCACCTGCTTGGCACTTTGTGCTGCAATACGACCGAATTCAGAAGGCGTTACATCAATTTCAAGCACATCCCCGACTTGCACATCCGCCTTGATATGACGGGCATCTTGCAAAGAAATCTGATGAAAGGGGTCATTTTTTCTAGCTTCTAGGGCAATGGCTTGACGCTCTTCTTCAGTCAATTCTTCTTCAGGCTCAATCGGTGCTTCATCTTCACCGTCGAGTACTTCCGCAAGCGTTTCACTAGGGGTTTCATCCTGTTCTGCCAAAGCCGCTTCTAAGTCGGCTTCTTGCTGAATGATTTCCACCACATGAGGCACGACAAATTTTTCTTGAAAAATACCGATTTCACCCGTACGCTCAACCAATCGGCAAAGTAAACCGTCTGTATTGGGCAACTTGGCATAACGACGATAGGCCGCCAGCATCGCATCTTTTAGGGATTCAATAATAAAGGCTTTGGGAATGCCACGCTCACGTTCTAATTGTTCGGCGTATTCGATTAGGGCGGAACCAACTTTAATCATATTTTTCAAACTCCTCGTGAATCGAGTATTTAATTGTAAACAGTTTGGATGTTAGTGCATCTCTATACCATGTTAAACAAAGCATACAGAATTGCAAGGAAACATAATTTTAGTATCTCATAAAAACAAATACGCTTCCTAACAATAATGCGAAACAGTATCGATTTAACATTTTGCGAACTGCTCCTTGCTTGAGCGGGTTGGTCTTGGGGTCTTTTGCATCGCCAAAAG
>CAZDMD010000081.1:0-8090 GCA_964506805.1 uncultured Vampirovibrionales bacterium
TGTAAGCGTGGCGGTGGAATGTAACAATTTATTAAGAAGGAAGCATCACTTTTTAAAGTGATTGTTTTTATGCTAATACAGAGGTAATCATGAAGCGGATACCAATTAAACAATTAAATGGTATGACAGGCTTAATTCTCAAAAAGACAGAGTCTGTATATAGAAAACAGGAGTGGCATAATGAGCGACAACTATAGAATCCAACTTTCTGGAAAGAATATAACAGTTTACGACCCTAAAAATAATCTTACCATTTTTGAACCAGGGGTTAAATTAGATCCCAAAGCTACCAAATTACCCGAGTTGAAACAAACTACAAACAACGGTATTACCACGCTGTCTTACGATATAAACGGGAAAAACTATAAGCACACCGTACAGGGTTCTAAGTATACGACTCTTGTGAGTAAGGGGGACACAGTGCAAGCTTGGTCTAAAGAGCTTAAAAACGGGAAGGTCACAGAAGCAACAAAAGCTAACACTAATGAACTTGGGGCAGTAGACAGAATCCCTCAGGCAAAGAAAACGGCTGATCTTAACAAACTTTCTAAATTGTATAAAGACTTGTCAGTCAGTAAGAAGTATGATGAACCAGCTATTTACCAAAAAATATCTGAGGAAGCGGCAAAACTGTCGGGTGATAACGATCCTGATTATTTCATGCTTCTTTTGAATAATACTTTTCGTTCGTCAAGAGGGGAGTACCCTTTAAAAAATTATGATAGTGTAGTTGGTTCTAAAAATTATAAAAAAGGACTTACAGTAGGATCTAATGGTCTAAAAAAAGAACTCAGCGATGGAACAGGTGTGCAAATATCTACACATTTTCATGGGTTTCTTGCCATTGCTTATGAAGCGGGTACAGCTAAAACTTTTTTAGGTAATGTGAAACATGAAACAATAGATCCAGTGGTGAACTCCGTTTCTGAATTCGTAAAAACAGGTGTATGGAAAGCTCCTGTGGGGGGATCTATACAAGATTATAATTTATCCAATAGTGCTATTAAGTTAGCTTCCGAATTAAAGGATGGAAAAATTAAGCCTAGTGAATTTGGTAAGCGTGTGTATCAAGAACTCAGTGGCGGTGTTGATTACTCGCTTAATAAAAAAACATTAAACAACGATATTGCTTAATACCCAGCCCCCTCCCCACACGGAGGGGGTTTTGTGTTTGGGGCATCTTTGTTGTAAGCTAGGGAACAAATGCCTTTGTTCCTCCTCCCTTAGGGAGGAGGCTAGGAGGAGGGACACCAGCTCTGATTGAGCATCTCGAATCCCTCACCCTGCCCTCTCCCTAAGGGAAAGGGAGTAAACCCTTCTACAAAATACGTTTTCACGAAAATAAAGCAAAATGATTGACAGGGCAAGAAAAATCTTCTATACTAAAGTTGTATAAGGAGTTTTTTTATGACCGTCGTAGGTGTTTCAAAACAAGCCATTAAAGACTTAAGTAAGGCTCCTTCAAACATTCAGATTAAATTTGCCACTTGGAAATTAGCGGTTGAAATTCAAGGCATTGAAGTAGTACGCCAACGTTCAGGTTTTCATGACGAACCATTGAAAGGAAAACGCAAAGGGCAACGTTCCGTAAGATTGAACAAGCAGTGGCGTGTGATTTATGTCGAAGTCAATGAAATCCTTAACATTACCGTATTGGAGGTGAATCCGCATGACTACTAAAGATGAACTCGGCTACGAACTTGGGGACTATGTTGCACCCAAGCTGACGATTGGTCAAGTGATTAAGGCGCATCGTGAATGCGAAGACTGGACGCTTGAAGAAGCGGCACAGAAGTTGGGTATTTCCAAGCAAGCCTTGCACCAGTATGAAACAGGTCAACGCCTGCCCAGCAATGAACAAACCATTCGCTTGGCGGAAGCCTTAGGCTCTTCGCCTGAAGCGTGGCTGATATACCGCATTGAAACAGAGCTAGAAAAGCACGGCATGTTTTACAAAGTTCGACTGGAAAGACGGCCCGCCTAAGCATTAAAATGTGCAAAAGTACTGCCCCCTCCCCACACGGAGGGGGGTGTTTGTGTTGGGGGCATCTTTGTTGTAAGCTGGGTGCGTCCTTACACAAATAAAACGGAAAAACCTGCTATGCCTCACGATTTTAACCACACGTCTCAACTTCACACCTCGCTCCATTCCCCGATTGATATGAGCCTGCTTGAAACCCAAGTGCTTCCCCACGTCTTTAAACCTGGCCGATACTTGGGACTTGAACAAGGGGCGTTTCGTAAAGACTTTGCTTCCGCCAAAGCCACGATGGTGCTTGCCTTCCCCGATTTATATGAGATCGGCTCGTCCAGCTATGCGATTAAACTTTTGTACAGCGTCGTCAACAATCACCCTGACTACTTGTGCGATAGAGTCTATGCCCCTGCCAAAGACTTTTGGCAAAAGCTCACGGAGTTTAACATCCCCCTCTTTGCCGTTGAAAGTAAAATGCCTGTCGCAGCCTTTGACCTCATGGCGATTTCTTTGCAATATGAGCTGAATTACACCACCGTCTTGGGTGAACTCGACGCTTGCCAAATCCCCCTACGATCCAAAGACCGTGCCAATCGGGATGATTTACCGCTGGTTCTCGGTGGTGGGCCTGGTGCGTCGAATCCCATGCCCCTTGCCCCCTTCTTTGATGGCTTCATGGTGGGAGACGGCGAAGAACTGCTCATTGAAGTCTTGGATATGCTCGCAGAAGCACGAGTCAAAAGCTGGACTCGCCATGAAAAGCTCGTAGCATTATCCAAAATCAGTGGCGTTTTTGTGCCGAATTACAACGAATACGCCTATAAGCGTGTGGTAGATATTTCTCAACAAAACATTGATATTGATATTGCCCCTTTGATTCCTGCGGTGGAAGCTGTGCATGATCGAGTAACCGTCGAAGCGCGCCGTGGGTGTGATCGCATGTGTCGTTTTTGTCATCCTGCCTTTATTAACTTGCCTGCCCGAGAAAACGATGTCGATAAAATCAAGCAAACTATGCTCAAGCAACTCGCTGAAACAGGTTACGAAGAATGTTCCTTGTTGTCGTTAAGCATCGCCGATTATTCGCAGTTTAAGCACTTGGTGCAGGATGTCTCTCAAGCCGTGAAAGAAGAAAAAGCGTCTCTGTCTCTGTCCAGTCAACGAGCGGATCGCTTTAGCTTGGAAGTCGCCGAAGCCGTGCAATCCGTGCGAAAAAGTACGTTGACCTTTGCCCCTGAAGCAGGCACAATCCGTTTGCGAGATGTCGTCAATAAAAACTTGAGCGATGATGAAATCCTCAAAGCCGTAACGACGGCGTATCGGGCAGGGTGGCACAAGGTGAAGCTCTACTTTATGATTGGCTTGCCCACCGAAACCCAAGCCGATTTAGACGGCATTATTCGCTTGTTGTATCAAATGCAACGCGCTTGTGTGGAAATTGCGAAAGCAGGCACGGGTAAGCATCGGAAGCCATTGGAATTGAATGTTACCTTGTCTAACTTTGTGCCGAAACCGCATACGCCCTTTCAGTGGCACGCCCAAGATACCCTTGAGATGCTCAACGAAAAAATAGCGTATCTGAAACAACAGTTTAAAAAAATGCGTGGCGTGAAAGCCAGCTTCACCACGCCAACGCTTTCCAAGCTCGAAGCGGTGATTTCTAAAGGGGATGAACGCCTGTCCGATGTCATTGAATTGGCGTATCGGCATGGGGCGTATTTGGATGCGTGGGATGAAACCGAACCCTTTAGCAAGTGGTTTAAAGCCCTTGAAGATCTGAACATCGACCCTGAAGCCTATACCAGAGAACGCTTGGTGCATCCTGATGAGCCGTTGCCGTGGGATGTGATTCACATGGGCTTAGATAAGGGTTGGCTACGCAACGAATGGGAACGCTCGCAAATTGCGGCATCGACGACACCATGCTTTGATGAGTGTTCCTTGTGTGGCGTGTGTACCGAATTTGGCATTTGGCCCACCTTCACCAAAGCCTTGCCTGAAGCGGGAGACGATTCTTCTTTAGGTGAAAGCGTTCAAGTCGGCTTCAATAACAAGGAATTGAGGCACGGAGAATCCGACGTGTACAACAACGTACACAAGGATTTGAGTACTGAAAATGACACAGTTAGTGAGCCGAATGGGACGCTTTCAAAATTAGACTCCGCTATTCAACGCCTTACCCCCGACCCTGTCCAGACACTTCGTTTCACTTGGCAAAAAAAAGGCAGCCTCCGCTACATTGGGCATTTGGATTGGATGCGTCTCATCCAACGAGCCGTTCGCTTGAGTCAACTGCCTGTGGCGTATAGCAAGGGTTATAACCCTAGAGCGATGATGTCTTTTTCGCCTGCTCTGCCCTTATTTGTGGAAGCCTTGGCGGATGTCGTGGATATTTCACTTTATGAGGCGTTGAATGAAAATCAACTCGCCGATGTACTTCAAAAAATCAATCCGCATATACCTGAAGATGCCCAAGCCATAACGGTAGAAGCCTTTCCTGCTCATAGCACGAGCATCGAAAAAATGATTCAATCGATGCAGTATTTTGCAATTACCCCTTGCACAAATACCCCATTAGAAGGTATGATAAGGGAACAGCTAAAAACCTTAATCCATGAACCGCATTGGATGGTAGAAGCCTTTAGTAAGAAGCGTGGTGCTTATACGCTTGACATAAAGCCTTATGTCCATGATTTACAACTGGAAACGCACCCTTCTTTTATTCGCTTAAACTTTCGTGTGGAACGTGCAAACCCCCTTGTTACGGGAGGCACTCTATGGATTAAGCCCGACTGGATTTTAGAACACCTTGCCCCACAATACACCTGGCAAGTTTCGCGTCAGTCCCTAGCCCTTTGTTCTTTGAAAGCCTCTCATCAAGAAACTGAAGAACACTCGCTTTCTTGTTAAAACACAACCCCTACGAACGCTTAAAACTGGGTTATTTTAATGACTCGTAAAAGCGAAACAAGTGAACCTTGTTTCTTTCGCCTACTGATTGCCGGCTGCTTTTACTGTGGATTTTTTGCTTCGCTACGTTAAATTTTTTTAAGTAATGAATAGAGATTACTTACCCTTCTGTGTTTGAGCAAATTAATTTGGTGAACCTTAGTTTTTGTGGGATGCGTAATAGTAGCAATCGGAATATGGCATGACAACAAGCACGATGCACTTGTATCGGCTTGAAAGAAGGTTTTAAATCTAAAAGGGGAAGGCGACAAGGCTAGGACTTGTCTGCGTTTGGTTGGTTATCCGATTCTGTTACATGAGTTTTAAAATTTAAAATGATGTGAACGTCCGCTATTGCGTTGATTTCCCTTAGGGGATTTGGCAAGCGTTTTCATGGTGGATGACTCATTTTAAGCCATTTAGTATTTAGAAAGTAGACGTTTTGATGAGTTACAATAGTACCAGTTATAGTAGCAAAGAAGCCGCTAAAAATGCGACACGTCGCAAAATTATTATCTCCGAACGAGACAACATTGCCGCCTTAATGGAAGGCGATAAGGCCATTGAGTTTATCATCAATCGAGGCGAAATGCTTTTGGGGGATGTGTATTTGGCTCAAGTAGAGAACATTTTACCGAGTATTGATGCGGGTTTCGTCAACGTTGGGGGCGATAAAATGGGCTTTTTGCATAGTAGTGATGTGCAAGGGCGTGGCGATTTAAAAAGTCGTTTAAAGCCTCGTCAACGCTTGATTGTACAAGTCATGAAAGAACCGACAGGTCATAAGGGGCCTCGTGTAACGACGAATATCTCCTTGCCAGGGCGTTTTTTGGTCTTGATGCCGGGGAGTCGTGGTGTCAGTGTGAGCCGTAAAATTGAAACCCAGCAAGAGCGTTCTCGATTGAAATCCATTTGTAGTATGGTCAAAGCCAATGGCATCGGGGTGATTGTGCGAACCGAAGCCGCTGGTCAGACCGATAGCGACATCATCGAGGATTTTGAAGTCTTGCTAGAGCGTTGGCAGAATATCGTAACCATGGCGGATAGTGCCGAGCCGCCTGTTTTGTTGTATCGGGATCAAGATTTGATTTACCGAGTCGTGCGTGAACTGGTAACCGAGCAGGTAGATGAACTCATCGTCGATACCGCCTTTGGTTCGCAACGAGCTCAACAGCTTTTGCAAAACTGGAATTTGGATAAAACCATTAACGTGCAACATTACACAGGGCAACAATCGATTATGGTGGCAAAAGGTGTCGAGCGTGAGATTCGACAAGCCCTACAAACCAAAGTCCCCTTGCCGAGTGGTGGGTATTTGTATATTCAACCCACCGAAGCCCTTTGTGTGGTGGATGTCAACAGCGGTCGTTTTACGAGTTTATCGTCTCAAGCGGAAACCATTCGCATTACGAACTTGGAATCCTGCCGAGAAATTGCACGACAACTACGTTTAAGAAACATCGGGGGGATGATTATTTGCGATTTCATTGATATGGAATCTCGTGCCGATCAACTGGCGATTTTACAGACCTTTGAAAATGAGTTGGCCCCTGATAAAGCCAAACCACAAGTTGGGCAACTCACGGATTTAGGCTTGGTTGAAATGACACGGCATCGGCAAGGGCAAGCCCTCAGCGAAATTTTCCAAGAGGCGATTGCCAAATCAGTGGATGGTAACATCACCTTTGAATGGGTGAGTACGAGTGCCGAAATTCCAGATTATCGTCAAGCAGGCAAGCGTTTGCCTCGTTCGTCGAATCGCTCGAATAAGCCTGAACGAGAAAAAGACAATCGAGATAGAGATAAAGACCGAAACTCGAATACCTCTTCATCGCCTAAGGAAAAGCCACAGCTGACGCCTCGTAAAGAAAAGCCTGCTTCGGATGCGAAGCCTGCCATGGAAGAGAGTAAATCCTCTAAATCGGATGCCCCTAAATCTGATGCCAAGCGTCAAGACGCTCGTCGCACCAAGCGAGACGAAAAACCGCCCTTACAAGCAGGGGATGTTCTCTACAAACAAAGTCCTGCTGAACGAGCCAACATCACCTATGATTATGCCGAACTCATGGCGGAAAAAAGTTTGGCGACGATGAATGCTCAATTCGCCCATGTGGTAACCCTTGCCTTCCCACCACGAGGGGTGCATCAAACGCTGATGCGTTATAACGCCAAAAGCACCAGCTTTATGACCTTGCTCAATAGCTTCTTGCAACGAGATGCCGATCGGGCGGAACGTCGCTCGTTGGAAACAGATGAAGACGTTTTAATCGATGAAGAGTCTGAGCCATTAGGGGATGACACGGACTTAGAGGTTGAAACCGTCGAAGAGGACGATACTGTTGAAGGGGTGGCTCCGATTATTTTAACGCCTCCTGTCGGGCAAGCTGAAACGTTGGATGCCAAAACGGAATCCGTTTTAGAAGCGGTCGATGCCATTGCTAAACCTGTAATGCTAGCGAAATTGGCGGAACAATTACAGCAAAATCAAACACCACAGACAGGACAACAAACACGAGATGAAGCCGAAGCGAGGCTCTCCATGCCTTCCGCATCTGCGGAAGCGGATCACCTGATTCAAGAGGTCGTTTTGCCTTTTGTCGATGCCCTTCGCAATGCGGAAGATTCGGAAGCTAAGAAACAAGCGTCTCAACGCTTTTTGTTGGATGTGTCTCGGATGACACCTGCGGAAAAGCTATTGAGTGAGGGTGTTTCTGAAAGTATTAGTGCGGCTGCCTTTGAACAGTTGGGAATCCCTGAAGTGCCTTTGCCCTTTGAATTTGAAGGCGAGCAGGACTTAATCAATCAGCTGGTGGAAGTGGCGGAAACCATTGCGGAAGCGTCACACGTCTCTGCACAGGTTTCTGAAACACCTGATGCGTCTATAACAGTTGGCGTGGATGCTTTAGATACGCTTGAGCCTACGGTGGAGGCATCGGAAGAGGCTGAAGCGGATGATAATGAAGACATCCACGAGACGGAAGGCGGGCTTTCCGCTGAAAATCTGGATGAAATCATCAAACGCAAGCGACATGCCTTGAATAAGCAAAGTGGTACGAAGTCTAAAAAACGTACGACGCAAAATCACAAGAAAAAGAAAAAGTAATTTACAACTATAGTCGATTAAATATATTCCCGTACAGTGCCTATACTTTGTCGCTACGATGAT
>CAZDMD010000082.1:0-8051 GCA_964506805.1 uncultured Vampirovibrionales bacterium
TTAAATCTAAAACACAACTTAGAAACAAGAGCGTCTAGTGAATCGTAAGAATAATAAGAATAAGAATAAGAAGTCCCATAAAAAAAGGATGTCTCCTATCAACACATCCTTTATAATAAAGTAGAAAGAGAAAAGTAAGGGAATGATATGCCAAAACAATATCTCTCACGCTTGTGGTCGTTAGGGCTAGGCATCACTTTTTGCGTGTCGATACCTTTCTTAAACGCCGCACCAGAGCAATACCCCACGCCTGAACTCAGGCAAGTCATTGGGGTCAGCAATGTGGCTTCACCTCTACGACTTTACGAAAGTCCTTCGCTGGAGGCGTCGCTTGTGGATGAACTCTCGTGGCAATCTAAAGGGGTTAAATCCAATGAAGTCATTCTGCAAAGTCAAAAGCAAAACCGACTGCTTACGGCACACCACTTTTTTCTGAATTTTGTGCCTGAACGAGGCATTGCCTTATTGCCCGTGCTAGATGACACCCCTGACGGCTGGAGGCAAGTCCAAATCCCCTATGGGGATTACCTGACCGCTTGGATTCCCCCCCAGACGACATCAGACGAAGGCTTCCTCGATTGGAGCAGCTTCATGGCTCGATATGCCAAGCGTTACGGCTTTAAGTGGCTGAAGGGTGTTCACGAGGCTCAAAAAACCGTCTACATGCGTCCTGAAGAAACCGCTCCTCTTGCCAAAGTAACCTTTGTGCAGTCGATAAAGGTCTTACATGTGCGAGGCAACTGGATGCTGGTAGAACTCAAAGACTTAGGGGAGGAGCATCCTATTGGGTGGCTGAAATGGCGAACGGAACAAGGCGACATCTTGCTTTGGCCTAACTTTTCGGAGCATCGTCCCCTTTATCAATCCCCGTCTAACCCCATGAACATTCAAAAAATGCTCGATAAATACTGATACGAAAGCACCTTAATTAAAGCAAGCATCTTAAAAGGAAAAAACATGCCTGACGAAAACGCCTTTGAATCTGATCAGGTTCTTCAAAAACCGATTGCCCCCCTTTCCGCCAAAAAGCATCAGGAAGAGGCTGCCAAGCAATGGGGCTACTTGGCAGGTAGTTTAACCTTTGTTTTACTGATGTTTCCTCAATTTTTTAGCGGGATCCCCAGTCCTGAAGCAGTGGGATTTTCTCTATTGGGAACAGGGGTTTTGTATGTCTTGGGGTATCAAGCAGGCTATATTTGGCATTCCCCCCTTCGAGAATTGAAAACAAAAGCCCCCCCTGAAGAAAAAGAAAAAAAAGAATCACCGACGAAAGCCCCCCTACCTCAACTCGAATCGATCGACGCAATATCAGGCAAAGAAACGCTTGAATCAGATGAGGTCTCTACGGCAAGTTGAATTGAATAATCCCAAGCAAAAAAGCACTTGCGTTTGTTTTTTGTTTAAGATTAAATAGTCATTATTGAAGTTAAGGTCATTGCCTTACTTCATCTTAATAAGGGCTAGTAGCTCAGTTGGTTAGAGTGCCTGCCTGTCACGCAGGAGGTCGCGAGTTCGAGCCTCGTCTGGCCCGCCATTAAACCCCTCTTCATTTGGTAGAGGGGTTTTGTTTTGCTTGTAAAGTTGTAAAGATGATAAAACTTAAGCCTTGCTTTTTGAGTCTGTTTTAGATTAAATACTACTAATCATGTATCATTGAGGGAACATTGCTTTTTCATCGTTTGGGTGTGTAAAGACAATGGAACGCAATACAAGTTTATATATCAGAAAGTTTAAAGAGACTAAATCGATGGAACAAACATTATTATATGTCGCTTTGGGTGCAGGGGTTTTGGCTCTGTTGTACGGTATTATCACGCGTGGTCAGATTTTAGCCTTGCCCACAGGGACTGAAAAAATGCAAGAAATTGCCAGTGCCATTAAAGAAGGGGCTTCGGCTTACATGAATCGTCAATACACCGCCATTTCAATTGCGGCAGTGGTTTTGGCGGTTTTGATGTTTTTTATGTATAACAACGTCAAAGGCATGGATTATGCCAGCTTTATGACAGGGGGCTTCTTGATTGGGGCGTTCTTAAGCGGTTTGGCAGGTTACATCGGGATGTTTGTTTCCGTTAATGCGAACGTGCGTACGGCTGAAGCGGCTCGTGAGGGGATGAATCCCGCTCTTGCGGTTGCCTTTAAGGGTGGTGCGGTTACAGGTTTGCTGGTCGTTGGTTTAGCCTTAATTGGTGTTACAGGCTTTTACATGATGGTACAGAATACGCCCGCCTTGATTCCTACTTTGGCAGGTTTGGCGTTTGGCTCGTCTTTGATTTCTGTTTTTGCTCGTTTGGGCGGTGGGATTTTTACCAAAGCGGCGGATGTGGGTGCCGATTTAGTGGGTAAAATTGAAGCAGGGATTCCTGAAGATGATCCTCGTAACCCTGGGGTTATTGCCGATAACGTGGGCGATAACGTTGGTGATTGTGCAGGTATGGCAGCCGATTTGTTTGAAACCTATGCCGTAACCATTGTAGCGGCAATGCTTTTAGGCTTTTTGCTCTTTAAAGGAACGGCGGCTTCAATGATTTATCCGCTTTTGTTGGGTGGTCTTTCGATTGTCTCTTCTATTATCGGGACGTATTTTGTTCGAGTGGGTGCGGACAATAATCCCATGAACGCCTTATACAAAGGCTTTTATGTAGCGGTTGCCCTTTCCATGAGCATGATTGCATTGGCGACTTTCAAATTATTCCCTGAAGGGATCGTCGGTGGCGGTGTTGCCATTAGTGCGATGCAGTTGGTGATTGCCTCTGCGATTGGGATTTTGGTTACCTTGGGTTCGGTGTTTATCACGAACTACTATACCGCAACGGAGTATCGCCCTGTGCGTGAAGTGGCAAAAGCCTCTGAATCAGGGCATGGCACGAACGTCATTGCAGGTTTAGCCATTGGTATGGAAGCCACGGCATTACCTGTTATCTTGATTTGTATCGGGATTTTAACGTCCTTTATGTCGGGCGGTTTGTATGGCGTTGCCATTGCTGCCGTTGCCATGCTCTCTATGGCTGGGATTGTCATTGCCCTAGATGCCTTTGGCCCAATTACCGATAACGCAGGCGGTATTGCTGAAATGGCAGGGATGCCTTCCGAAGTGCGTGCCATTACCGATCCCCTCGATGCTGTGGGTAACACGACCAAAGCGATTACCAAAGGCTATGCGATTGGCTCGGCAGGCTTGGCTGCGGTAGTTTTGTTCTCCTCTTATATTATTGACTTACAAGAAGCGGCTCATATGGCGAAGAACACCGTGTTGTCTTTGCCTGGTGCGATTCAAGGTCTCTTTAGCTTGGGCGATCCGCTTGTCGTTGTGGGGCTTTTTGTGGGGGGACTTGTGCCTTACCTCTTTAGTGCCTTTGCCATGACCGCCGTTGGTAAAGCTGCTGGTTCTGTCGTTGAAGAAGTACGTAGTCAGTTCAAAGAAAAACCGGGTATCATGGAAGGTACGGAAAAACCTGATTATGCACGTTGTGTGGATATTGTAACGAAATCCGCCTTGCAACAAATGGTGGTACCTGCTTTACTGCCTGTGCTTGTCCCGATTGCCTTGTTGTTCTTGGGTAACTTGATGACCACGCAAGAATTTGCGAGCATCAAAATGATTGGTGGCATGTTGATGGGAAGCATCGTAACAGGCTTGTTTGTAGGGATTTCCATGACAAGTGGTGGTGGTGCGTGGGATAACGCCAAAAAGTACATAGAAGATGGACACCACGGCGGTAAAGGTTCTCCTGCCCATGCTGCGGCTGTAACAGGCGATACGGTGGGTGATCCTTATAAGGATACCGCAGGTCCAGCGGTGAATCCTGTCATCAAAATTATTAACTTGGTGGCATTGCTACTCGTTCCTTTCTTAATTTAATGGCTTGAAGAGGCATCGTATGGATACGATGCCTCTTCTCATTGAGTTCCCTAATGCAATTACTTATCAGGCAACTCATCCTAATGTTCGGAGGACTTCTCTCATGAAGTTTTTAAACTTTCTACCTAATGAAGCCTTATTCTATAACCTCATCAACACGCTAGCAGAACAAGCCAAAGTCAGTTCACAGGCACTTCACACCTATGTTCAACAAAGACCTTCGGACTCCTTAGCCATGGCAGGGGCTCGTGAGAATGCAAAAAAAGCCTTAAATACCCTGATTGAAGAAATTTGTCGTGCCTTTATTACCCCTTTTGATCGTGAAGATTTACAGGAATTGGCAGAGGCCTTGTATCGGATTACGGCGAGTTTGGATGCGATTTACAAACGAATCAAGGTACATCAACTGCATTCGTTAGACGGTGATTTTCAGCGTTTGACTCAGATTTGTGTGCATCAAGCAGAACATTTGGTGGCGTTAATTGAAGGCTTGAATCGCAATGAAAAAGCCAGTTTGCTTCAAGAAAAAGTAAGTCTTCTTTACGATTTAGAAGATCAAGCGGATATTATCGCACTTGAGTTGGAGCATAATCTTTTTGCTCATGACCCTGTGCTGAATGCTCAAAACCTGATTGTTCGCAAGGATTTATATCAGTCGCTTGAACATGCCACCGATGCCTATCGTGATGTGGCGACCATTGCCTTGCGTATTATTTTAAAACACAGTTAAGGGGAGTAAAACCTCAATGGAATGGTTCTTCGATCCTCAATTTGTGTTGTTGGTTGTTATTATCGCTATGGCGTTGGCGTTTGATTATATTAACGGCTTTCACGATGCGGCTAATGCGATTGCAACCGTGGTGGCGACTCGGGTGATGACCCCTAAGGCCGCCGTGATGTTTGGGGCGATTTTTAATTTAATCGGGGCGTTGTTGGGGACAGAAGTGGCCGCCACCATGGGGAAAGGCATTGTCGATTCTAACTTGGTTAATTTAGAAACGATTCTTTCTGCTCTCTTAGGGGCGATTATTTGGAATTTAATCACCTGGTGGAAGGGCTTGCCTAGTTCGTCGTCTCATGCGTTGATTGGTTCACTGATGGGGGCGGCCTGTTTTTGGACGGGCAGTGTGGATGGACACGTCGTGCATTGGGATAAAGTCCTCGATAAAGTGGTGATTCCCATGTTTTCTTCTCCGATTATTGGCTTTTTGGTGGGTTATACGCTGATGACGTTACTCACATGGGCGGTCTATCGTATGACGGTCAATAAAATCAACGGTATTTTTGGTAAATTACAAATTTTATCTGCTGGAGCCATGGCACTCAGTCATGGCATGAATGATGCTCAAAAAAGTATGGGGATTATCGCCTTAGCGATTATTTTATACAAGCAAGTCCCCTCGGATCAATTCCATGTGGGTTATGAAATCATTATTCCCTGTGCGGTTGCCATTGGCTTGGGGACGCTTTCAGGGGGTTGGAAAATCATTCGGACGCTTGGCAGTAAAATGATTAAGCTACAACCCATTCATGGTTTTGCAGCAGAAGTAACCTCCTTTAGCGTTATTATGATGGCGAGCCATTGGGGAATCCCACTATCAACAACGCATGCCATTACGTCTACTATAATGGGGGTAGGGGCAACGAAGCGACTCAGTGCGGTTAAGTGGAGTTTGGTAGGATCTATTATGACGGCTTGGTTATTGACGATTCCAGTTACCTTTTTATTAAGCGGTGCGATTGCTTGGATTTACAAGTGGATTTTACTCCCTCATCATTAAAAGGATTGGATATGGACTGGCTGGTACACAGTATTGAATGGATTTTAAGTGGCTTAATGGCATGGATTCATAGCGTCATTGAAGCAACGGGCTATTTTGGCATTGTCCTCCTCATGGCAATAGAATCGGCGAATATTCCGCTGCCGAGCGAAATGATTTTACCTTATGCGGGTTATTTGGTACAACAAGGTAAGATGAATCTACATTTAGCCAGTTTAGCAGGTGCAGTGGGGTGCGTCGTGGGTTCTTTACCTTGCTATGCCTTAGGGGCTTGGGGAGGGGAACGCTTTATTCAAAAATATGGCAAGTGGCTTTTACTTGATGAAGAAGACTTGCACCAAGCACGCCGTTGGACGACACGATTCGGGGATTGGGCTTTTTTCATCTGCCGTATGTTACCCATTGTACGGACGTTTATTTCCGTACCTGCGGGAATTTTAAAAGCGAATTTTACCCTTTTTACGGTGTACACGTTTATTGGTTCACTCGTTTGGAGCTATTTTCTGGTCTATGTCGGGATTGTCTTTGGCGAAAATCTGGAAGCCTTCAAAGCCGTGTGGCATCAATTTGATGTGGCAATTGCGATTCTACTACTCTTCGCTGGAGGCTGGTATATTTGGAAGCACGTGGCTACCAAATGGATGAAAACTTCCTGAACATTTTTATAGCCTCTTTTGTTTTTTATGATATATTGAAAGTATTATGTAGGCTCATTTGGGCATTAAGAGAGGCTTCGTTCTTGCGAACTCCTCTGCACATGTAGATTTTTGTAGATGCTCTGAATAAAACTTCACCCAATTTCAGCCTCTTTCTCATTTTGATTGTTTAAATAATTTTACTTATTAAATAAGGATTTTGATCAGTGTCTCTCCACACCCCTACATTACCCTCTTCACATGCTGAACTTAGACAAGATGATTCACTCGGACTTGCCCTAGAACAAGCCTTGCGTTTGGTGGGGGACAAGTATTCCTTACAAATTATCTATTTATTGTTAAAGCATGAGGCACAACGATTTGTGGAGTTAGAAAATGCCGTACAGGGGATTTCACCTCGTACCTTATCGGCTCGATTAAAGCATTTGGAATTTCATGGATTGATTAGTCGAAAGGCGTATCCCAGTATCCCGCCGAAGGTGGAATATCGTGCGACAGAAAAAGGACAAGCTCTTGCTCAAGCCATCGCCGCCCTTGCGGAATGGGGTTTAGCCGTTAATCCGTAATATAGTCGTTTTCAGCGTTTCTTGTAGAGATGGCTAGACGATAATCCTAGACGAGGAGCCTAGATTATTTTGTGAACGGCGTGTAGACAGACCTACATGACTGAACAAAATCATCGTAGCGACAACGTATAGACATTGTGCGGGAATATATTTAATCGACTATATCTGTTTTACGAAATCCTGTCATTAAGACTTGAGACACGTCTCGGTATTCTTGAAGGGTCTCTAAATCTTGACGAATCTGAAGAAATAACCGTTGATACGCCAATGTTTCCTCATCGACATCATTTTGAAACGGTCGTAGTTCGGTATAGATCCGTCCTTGTTTTTGTAGTAGTACACGAAGCGCCTCTAAATGTTGTGCCATCGAACGGAGTCGCTTATAGGATTCTAAGGTAATAAGCATCTCGGTTTCTTGAGGGAAGATTTGCTGGTACAACAATAAAAAATTACTGATACGCGCGGAAAGATACTGCACCGAAATGCTGTCAAGTCCTGTATCGGCTTGATAAAAAAGGGTATTAAAACTGTCAATGGACGTCCAAAGAGCCTCCCATTTTTTCCAGTAGCTTTTATAGTCTTCTTTCGGCTTGGGGTTAAATCCATTCGTACCAGAAGAGGGAAAGGCAAATGGAAAGGGTGGGTTTAAATGCGTTTCAATTTTATGATTAAAGGCGTAGGGGATTAAGCCCTCATTCGCAGGAGGCACTTTGGTCTTCTCTTCTACTTTTTCTGATGCTTGGATGAAAAGAGAAACACAGAAAATAGAGGTACAAAAAAGCAATAGATGTAAAGAAATGTAACTAAAACGGTGCAGCTTAAACATCAAAATCCCTTTTTTTGTTTATGCAAACATCGGTAAAACCTTGAAATAACTTAGAAGACTCCTTCGTTTCATATACCTATGCCATGAAATCAACATAAAAAATCGGAATAATACCCACAAGTACATAATAGAATTATGTCGTCATTGCGAGCCGTTAGGCGTGGCAATCCTCTTGATTGGATTCGCTTTCCAGCTTAGGAGATTCTTCACATACGTTCAGAATGACGATATGTACTTAAAGGGATGATTCCGTAAAAAATAAATGAAGTTCCTAACGTGTTACACTTTTTGAATGCTTGACTCTCTTTTATAGTCGATTAAAGATGTTTCCGAACAGTAGGCTAGACGAGGAGCCTAGAT
>CAZDMD010000083.1:0-7775 GCA_964506805.1 uncultured Vampirovibrionales bacterium
ATGTCAAGCACTTCCAGCGCTGTTTTCCTCTTACTTTTCCATTTTCAACCCGTTCTTTTGAAGCACAAGATTTACAACACACAGACAAAGTCCCCTCTCATTTGTAAATTGTCTATTTTAACATATCTATCTATTTAGTACCACTCTCTTATTTTTTACAATACATGGAGACAAACTCGTGCTATAATAACTAAATCTTTAGTTTTTAGATAAAGGTTATTTATGATGTCCGTTGTCGATTTACAACATCTCGAAACCTTAATGCAAGCCAGTGAAGCGGAATTGCAGGAGATTCAAACGCGTATTCAAACGCTTGAAGTCGCCGTAGCGGAACTCGATGCCCTACGCTTAAAGGCGACTCAACTTCAACAATTTCAAGCAGGCTTAACTCCCTTATTACAGGGAGGCTTGCCTGTTAAAGAAAATCCCACACCAAAACGAACGGCTCGCCCTCATGCTCATCGTTTATTGCCAGAAGCGGCTTCTGGGGCATTTTTTCCTGAACGAGCCTTTGAAGAAGCCGATGCCGTCATTCGGCATAGACAAAGCGTAAATTACGAGATTTTTCGAGCGGTGGTACTCAATGGCGGGCAAGCCACCAATGCGGAAATTCGTCGTTATCTCATTGAACAGGAAATCCGCACCCCACAAGGTAAAACCTTTCAGGATGCTAAACTTTCCGAGATTTCGGCTCGGGTGGCGTATTTGGTGAAACGCCAAGTGCTGTACCCCATAGGACCGGGACGCTTTCGCTCTTGTTTTGGCTGGGGCCTCCCGAATTCATAAGATCTTCTTTGACTTGTTCCGCTTGTTGATGCCGATAGTGATGTACACGATGATGATACGCTTCAGGACGTTCCAATAGCACATCAGGCGTTAAAGGTGGCGTTTGAAAGTGGAGCGGATACCTCGTGTCATTCGCTTCACGAGACGACAAGCCTGCCGCTGTATCCGAAGCTGGCACAGAATTCGTCGGCTTCATGGCGTGCCACGCACGTTCTGCGTCGTCCTGCAACACCGTAATATGGTGAATGCTTGGGATGAACGCCGATTCATCCACCCAACGCAAGGGTTGCGTCGCTTGAGCGGTATCATGCACCAAAAATTGCGTCAAAGCAGGCATGGATTGATTATTTGAACGAACGGCACGAGCATTCAGCACTCGCACGACATGCCCCTTTTCAAAGGAGCCATCCGCCTGCACGTCCGTTACATTTACCAAGACTTCTTTCAGGGGACTTGCCAAACTGCTGAGCAAGTCTTGCTTGATTTGGCTAAAGGGTTTGCTGAATCCGTAAATGGCATATCGGGACTTGCCTGTACTGCCCTGCTGGGATAAGGGATGCCCAATTTGCTGATACGCCACATTTTCCAGTGATTTATCATCTTCCATAATACGCTCTAGCATGAGTTGTTCTTCCTGCGAAATGCCCGTACTATTTTGCTGAAGCGTCGCTTGCAAGGTGTTTCGTGCTTCATCTGAAAGAGACGGCAAACTCGCCAGTTTCGACTCAAGTTGGGCTTGAATCAAGGTGGGACGCTTCGGGCTTTGGTTTAAAATACGGTTTAAGGTGGCTTTATCTTCCGCACGAATTTGAGGGGATTCATTCACGCTCGCACTAAACATCGCCAGTGAATCTCGTTGGTCTCGTCCCGCATCATAGCTTTTGGCAGAAAAATTATAGAGTAGCATTTGTTGGAGCAAAATGGCCACGCCAGAGGCTTTGTTTTGATTATCTTTTGAAGTCTTCACCGCTTCTTGAGCATTCATGGCGCGTAGTATCGCCAAACGAGGCACAGGTAACGCCACTTGAAACACCTGTTCAGGCGAGGTGGGACTTAAGTCAGGGGTGAGGCTGTTGTAGTCCAGATTTAAGTCTTTTAAAATACGGGTGGCTAAAATGGGATTCTCCGCAAAGAGTTCTTTGGCTTTCACCTTTTCATGCACGGTGGTCGCAGGACTCGTGGCTTCATACGCCATGCGAGCAATTTCTTTCGGTTGACAATCCGCCAAGCGAGCCAATTCAGACGCAACGGCACAGGAGTTTAACTCCTCTAACTGTATTTCTTGGGCGTGTAGAGGGGGCATCAGCGTCGTGGATTCTTGTGCATCTCGATTGGGACTCATGTATTCGGCTTGCATGAGCATGGTGTAATTGTCGCTTAACGGTGCAATCCGTTGCGTGAAACGACTTGAATCGGCGAGTAAGTCCATGGTTTCAGCAACGGTTTGTAGGGGATCCAGTCCCGGCAAAATGGGATCCGTCAATCGTTTTGCCAGGTAGTAAAGCGTTGAATGGGCATCGTCTCCTGATGTGGCTTGCAGTACGCCTGCGTTTTGCAGTCGTTTGAGTTGTTGACGGGCTTCGGGGCGTTGGGCGAATCCGTTTTGAAGGGTTTGGTAGTAGGCGTTCTGCTCATCGGCTGTTTCGGGGGCAGGCGTAGGAGAAGAAGACAAGACGGCTTGATGGATCGAAGACGATAAGGCAGGCATTAAAAATCGATTTGTCGAGAGGGGGGACAACATACACACAGACCTTTGTTTGGAATCGGAGGACTTTAATGGACTAAACCCTCCAAAGAAACTTTTGTGCCATAGTCGTCTCCCTGAACAAAAATCACGCCTAACGAGACTTACCCCATTTCGTCCAAAACGCCCCTTTGGGATTATTCTGAATGTGTTTCGCCAATTTCATCAGCTGGCTAACAGGTGTGGCAAAGAGTCCTTGTCCGTCTTCTTCGTCGTCTTCCACCATTTCAGTGGCGTATAAATCTTCTAGTTTAGACGTTAATGATTCTAAGGAAGGCAACTTGGTAATTTTACCCCCTTGAGCAAACGAAATCGCCCCTGTTTCTTCAGAAACCACCAAGCACACGCTATTTGAAATCTCACTTAAACCAATCGCCGCACGGTGGCGTGTTCCATATCGCCAGCTCAAGTTTGGGTCTTCTGTTAAAGGCAACAATACCCCTGCCGATACAATTTGATTGTCTCGATTGATGACCATGGCACCGTCATGCAAAGGCGTGTTCGGATGAAAAATCGTCAAAATTAAAGGAGACGACATCACCGCATTGATCGGCGTTCCCATTTCTAAAAAATGGGTTTCAAGCGATTCGTCAGGATCCATATCAATCACAATTAACGCCCCTGTTTTGGATTTGGAGAGAAAACGCAGGGAATCACTCAAGATTTTAACGGCTTGCCACGGTTCGCTATTCATCAGTACCGAAGGGGTCGGTGAAACCGAAAGCGTCAACCAGTCGTTCTGCCCGAAGAAGAGGAGAATCCGTCGTAGTTCAGGCTGAAAAATCACGATTAAACCAATCACTAAAAGTTGAATACTGGTTCTAAACACAATTTCCAAGACCATGAACTGAAACTTTTGAGCCAATGCCCAAAGTCCCACCAAAATGACCAACAGAACAAACAAGCCTTTCACGAGGTGATCCGCATGACTATAGCGTATAAACTTATTGTGAATGTAGTATAAAATGCCTGCTAAAATCCCAAATTGTAGTAAAATACGCCACGAATTCGGTAACAAAGCGTTTAACCATTCATTGTGTAAAAAAATCTGTTCCATTGCCTTGCACTCCAGACTATTGATATTCTCTCATAGAATGCAGAAATTTACCAGCTTTGGGTGTTGATGCTAATCGTGAGCTGATCGTCAGGGATGCACTCGTAACGGGCTTCAAGCTGTTCGATTGCAAGCTCTAAAGGTGGCAAGATATTTTCGCTCAATAACTGCACCATTAGCGTGAGATATTTCATGTCCACTTCAAAGTTTTGACGATGTTCTTCCTCTGTCTCAGCATATTCATTATAGGCTTGATACACCAACAACTGTTGTTGATAAAACGTATCTTCCAAGAAACTCGTTGCTTCAAGTAGTTCAGAAAAATGATTAAAGGCTTCCGAATACCGTTCAGAGGCTTCCGTCCACGAGCAGGCTTTTAGGATTTTGAGCTTTTTCAATGCCGTAATGGCATCTTCTGCGGCATCAATGGTTTCTTCGGTATGCTTTTTGAGTTGCGTAAAGGCTTCATAGAGGCGTTCCGCTTTGTCTTGAATCGGCAAAAAGTCCAATGCCTCTTCTTCTGCCTGTTTCATGAGATCATCAACAAGCAAAGGTTCGCTTAACTCTAAACGAGGCAATAAGTCTTCAATCGGGAGGTTTTCCATCTCTTCGATTCTTGCCCCACCGACTGAACAGTTATAAACCTCAAATTCAGGATACACCTGCTGTAAACGTCCTAAAATTTTGTCGTAATGATTTTTGAAGTGCTTGTAGTCATCTTGCGTTTTAATGGGATTACCGTCCCAATCCTCCACATACACCAAGCCCGTGGATCGGTTGTTCAATTCTTTCGCCACCAAAAAATCACCCTGCACCACCGCTTCTTCCCCTGTGGCGTAAATTTGATTGCCTCGTAGTGCCAAATCCTGCCCTGCTAGAATCAAACGCTTAAAGCCGAGTTCAACGGAGATCATCAACATGAAATAAGCGACCGTTCCCCCTGAATGAAATTCAAACGAAGGTTCTTTAAACATAATGTTGAGAAAATCGGTGTATTGTTCGTTAAACTTCAATGCCGCCGCCCAACGACCCTTACAGGACTCTTGCCACATTAAGGTTTGCGCACTAGGGCCTGTAATAATATGACTACCTTTTAATGGTTGATCTAAATCAGCCAAATGCTTTTCAGGGCCGTAGTAATCCATCCCAATGACAAAATCAGGAGTAACCCCATGTTTTTCAAGTGCTTTGACCGCACCTGTTACACAAAAAATCGCCACTTTGTCTCGAATGGTATGCACATGAGGAAGCACATCGTTTAAAGAAGGGCCAGCTCCACACAAAATCGCTGTTTTGCCGTTAAAGCGATCCTTCAAAAACTTGAGGGGGTGAGCCTCTGGCAAATAAGGGGCATTTTTCAAAAACTCTGTCGTCCATAAGCGACTACGGTTTTGTAGGAGTCTTGAGTTTTTCACGGCGTTTTCTGCGTGACTTTTCAATTTTTCCACCACATAAAGCAAGTCTTTCCCAAAGGCTTGCAGATGCCCTGGCGTCATCAACATCCCCATGCCATCCCCTTGCACCAAATGCGTTTCAACATACTGCCATAAGGATTCAGGGGTGGTGAAAACGATTAAATTTTCGCTATTTAAATCATCCATTAAACCCACGTTACTTAGCGTAAAATGCAGAATATCCCAATTCGGTTCAAATAAAATCACTTTGGCTTGGCTATGCTTATTTCGCAAGGCTTTGACCATTGCCTTTAACACATAACCCAAGCCTAAGCCAAACACAATATTCATGGAATACTTGCTGTAACAGGCGTGCTGTTCGACTAAGGTTTCCGCTTCGGCTTTTGCACCGTCCAAGCTATGTAGGGGGAATCTATCCTCATACAGAATCGTCAAATCATTCACGTTCGTTTCATAAACAGGGATGTGTTCCGTGCGTGCTTTGGGTGAATAATCTAATAACTGTTTGGCAAAATGCTGGTTGTAGCCCTTATTGTCGCTATATAAGGCATTCAGATTCATCGTTAAAAATGAGTTCATAAGGGGCTTCCTTTTTTTGATGATAAGGTTTGATTATTATTATAGGCGTGATTCACCTGAGAAGGCAAAGGCTTCTCTAAAAAAGCATCCGCCTGTGTGAACTTAATGTGCATCAGACGTTCGGCAATTCTTAAATCTTCGGCGGTGTCAATATCAATCGAACGATACCACGGCATTTCACAGGGTAACACGCATTCTAAATCCCAGATTGAAAAAGGAGTCGGACTGTTAAGCAAGGCACGAGTCGGCACGATGTAAAACGCCCCATTCGGCAGATAGTATTGCGTATGTGGATTCGCCACTTGAGCGGGATGCACGCCCTTTTCGCTAGATTCCAAGAGCCAGTGTAAGGGCTTTTGAGGCACGGTTACGCTTAAAAATCCAGTGGACGCAAGAGAGGAGGCACGGACTTCTTTTTCCAACGCTTGAAGACGACGAAGCGCCTGTTCAAAATCAATGCTTTCCACTAAAGGACTGGTACATTGACACAGCATCACCCAAGTGGGCAGAAGGCTCGACTCCCACTGCTCTAAAAAATAACGGAGCGTTTCAAAACTGGAAACTTCATCCGTACTCACAACGGCAGGACGCTCAAAGGGAGATAATTCTATTAGGGGATGCTCACGCTGAACGAAGGCGTTTAAATCGGCATCATCGCTAAATAAAAAGCGTTGTTGAATGCCTTGCACATGAGACAAGGCTTCAAAGTAGTAAGACGACATGGGGCGTTGTCCGAGTTGTCTCAATGCCTTGTTGGGAAGGCGTTTGGATCCTGCACGAGACAAGATCACCGCCCAAATAGACGGTTGGGATAGACGAATGGGGGACAATTCGTTCAATCTTGCTTCTCTCTCTTGACTTCGTTTTATAGGCTTAGCTTAACATGAAACAAGGCGTGCCTTGTTAGGAACGCCTTGTTTTTAGTCTATCTAACGCAGTTAGGCGGAGGACTTACCTGTAAACAGACCAATCACTGGTGGAATAATTGGAGCTAAAGTTTTCAAAATCTCCATAAAACCATTGCCACCATCGGACTTCTTTTCATCTTTACCCGTTTCAGTGGATTCTGTTTCAGTGGTTTCAGGGGTGTAATCTTTTTTAGGGATACCGTGTTTTTCAAATAAGGCTGCCAATTCTTCCATTTTGGCATCTGAAACTTTAGCTCCTAATTTGAGAGCGCGGGCTTCTTGTTGTGCAAAAACTTTTTCAGGATCAGTACCTTGCGTGAGTTTGTCTAAAATGCTTTGACGACCAGCTTCCTCTTCTGAAAAAGAGAGTTTACCGTCAGGGGTGAGGTTACCGTCTTCGTCACGAGTATCCCATATGCTAAAGAGACGTTCTAATTCAAGACGTGTCATACCTTGACCTTGATTGAATACATGGACAATTTTGGTTCGATTGCTTTCATTCGCACCAAAGAATGAAATGTTTTCCATTTCAGTTGGACTTAAAATGCCATTTCCGTCTTTATCATTTGTTTTAAAGAACCGCTCAACAGTTTCTGCATAAGATTTTTGCAACTTCTCAGCGTTGCTTGTGCTTGTAGTTGGAGTGACTGTTTTATCTTTTGCTTGAGGTAAAGCGGAAACGAAGGATTCAAATGTTTTTAACCAGTCGGCCATAATGATAGTTCTCTCTATAAGTTAGGGTGGGGGGGAACATAAACAGGAATAGGGGTTCTTTTCTTCTAGGTCTTTATTCCTGTTTTAATAAAGCAATCACTCTATTTAAAAATGCTAGTGGGTTACGATTTTGTAACATTCTGTTCTGCTGAATTGTGCTGTGGTTAAATTAGCTTAGTTGTCTTAATGAGACTCCCCCTAATGCTTTCTTCGATTGACCTACACATCACCACGACACCGCTCCCTATCGAGACGCTTTCGCCTGAAGAAGTAAAGCACCTAAAGGCTTATTCGCATGAATCTGCCCGAACACAAGCCTTGCTCGGTATGGCGTTACGTCGAAAGGTGCTAGGCAGTGGGGTGGCATCCTTGCCTGCCTATATGAGCTTGTCTCACACGCAGGGACTCGCTGTTTTAGCCGTGCATCCTGAGGCTCATCAGTGTCTCGGGGTGGATGTGGAGTGCTGCCGTCGTAAAGCCCCCAGCCCTAAAACGATACAATGGCTTGGCTTGGATGACACTGAAAAAGCGATGATTCAGCAATTGCCCCCTTTAGGGGTGTGGTGTGTGAAAGA
>CAZDMD010000084.1:0-6887 GCA_964506805.1 uncultured Vampirovibrionales bacterium
GGAGATGGTGGAGCAGAAAGGTGGGGTACACGCGTGGGGGTTTAGCCGGAGACTGTCATACTCTACACATCATACCAAGCGGAGGGGGTTTAGACACCTAAAGACGGTTTATGTTATAGTAAAGTATTATGAAAAGGTTTTAAACGAGGTCATATTTGTGTTGCGTGGTAGAGTTAAATGTAGTGCTTATATCCTAGTGGGTCTCTTTCTATGCTTGACCAATACCCCGCGGATGCTTCAAGCCGATGCTGCCACGGTACCCAAGGTCTCCAACACCACGGCGATGCTTAGTCCGCAACCCTTTGATATTGATAAAAACGGCTTTTATCTTTTACCTGAACGCTTGCTGGAAGAAAATCCCAATAAGGGACAAGCCCCTCGCTACCTGCTTAAAACCGACGTCCCGAATCGACAACTGATTATCGAGTTCCCCTTTGCCAAGCTCAAAACGGGTTTCCCCAAAGGCTATGCCGTAGGCTTGCAACAGATTGAAAAAGTAGAATTACTAGAGCATCATGGTAGCTTGATTGATATGGCTCGGGTTTTGATTACTTTTAAAGCGGGTACGGATTTAAGCAAGAAGTCTTTAGTGGCGTTAAATGATGGACGACTGCTCTTACCCTCTCCCCCCTTAAGCGTCAGTACCAGTGAGTCTCGGCATGGGGGAGGGGTGATTGAAGGGACACAAACGCCTAATTATGTCAAAAAGCCAGCCGATACCCATGGCTCGAAAACTTTAAATGCCGAACGCACCCCGATTGAAACGATTGAAGTAGAAGACGAGTTTTTTCTCCTTAAGCCCCCTGTGGGGAGTCCCTCCCTACAAGTCAAAAATCAGTTTTATTTGGAAAATCCGCATCGTTTTGTGTTGGATTTAGAGCCTGCTCAAATTTCTCCTAAATTATTCAACGCACCCCCTGATGCCAATGGACGCTATCCCTCTTCAGGGGTTACGCAGTGGTTGGGCTGGTCGGTGAGGCTTTCTCAAAACACGCCCACGATTGTGCGTGTGGTGATTGAAACCGAAGATCCGATTAACTTTAGCGTTTTACAAGGGGATCACAATACGTTTCAAAACAGTATTATTATTCAGCCTGCGGTAGAAAAAAATCCGTTTTGGGATAAACTCAAACCTAATAAAAAGAAACCGTTTGGCTCACTCAAACAGCTTTACATTTCCAAAGAAATCCCCAATACACCGATTAAATTTCGTTTAGAATCGCAGTACCCCATTCAGTATCGCCTTAAAAAAGAAACCGAAACACGCTTTAGTGTGGATTTACCCACCATTCAAGCCCCCAATGAGCCGTTGGGCTTTGATGTTTCTGCCTTCCCGTCGATTAAAAGCCTAAGCCATGTGCAAACCGCACAAGGAAGTCGTTTGATTGTCGAACTCACCAAACCGTATACCGATATTCGCAGTACCCCATTTACCAGTGCCAAAGCCCTTGAAATCAGTTTTCAAGTGATGAAACCGATGGTCTCACCACCATTGAATCCAACACGAGGTAAAGCCGTGATTGTGGTGGATGCAGGGCATGGCGGTAAAGATGTGGGGGCGACTCGTGCAGGCGTTCAAGAAAAAGATCTCAATCTCAACGTAGCTCTATTTTTGCGAGACGAACTCAAAGCCAAAGGCTATACCGTGTATATGACGAGGGACACGGATCGCTTTTTGAGTCTGAAAGAAATCACGGAGGTCGCCGCCAGTTTTAGACCCACGGTGTTTGTGAGTGTGCATCATAATTCCAGTACCAATCCAAGCATCTACGGCTTAGAAACGTATTACTACCATACCTTTAGTTTGGATTTAGCCAAGTCGATCCATGAAAAGCAAGTGGCAAGCCTCCCTGTCGTGGATCGTGGGGTGAGACGCAATCAGTTTTATGTCATCAATCACACCAAAGTCCCTAGTGTACTGTGTGAACTAGGCTATGTGTCTAATGATAAAGAGCGTAGTATTTTGGTGAGTCCTGCACGTCAAAAGCAACAAGCCAAAGCCATTGCCGAAGGGATTGATGCCTTCTTAAAACGTTATAAAGCCCCTTAGGATGCTATCCATTGCCTATGCCAAACGCTTCTCTACCGCTACCTCAAGTCGAACATGCTCCGATGACACGCCCTGTTCATTTAATCGTCTTTGATTCGGGCGTGGGAGGTCTAAATGTGCTGAAAACCCTATGGAAGGCACAACTCGGATGCAAAATGACTTTCGTGGCGGATTCGGCTTGGATGCCTTACGGCAATAAAAATCCTTTGCTTTTACAAGAACGCCTGTTGCATTTGGTCAGTGAACTGTTGAACCGTTATTATGAGAATGCCTATATTTTATTTGCGTGTAATACAGCTTCGGCGGTGTGGGAAAGTATTCCGCCTGATTTGTTTGGGGAATGGGGGATTCGCCCCGATCGGGTGATTGATATTTTACGCCCGACTTTATCGCTCTTAATACGAGAGCTGATTCAATCCAGTCCCACTCCACTCGTGCGAGCTTCTGTTGGCTTAATGGCAACCCCTCTGACGGTAGAGAGTCAAGCGTATCCTACGTTGGCGAAACGGCTTTACGGAGAGGTGTCTTATCCGCAACTGGATTGGCAGCTGGTACCGTGTGCGGATTTAGCACAGGCGGTGGAAGGGGATTGTTCTGTCGAGTCCGTAGAAACACTTGTACAACGCTATGCGTCTCAATTTCAAGTGAATCCGCCTAAGGCGTTAATTATTGGCTGTACGCATTATTTGGGATTGAAAATGGTCTTGCGTCAGTACATGCCTCACACGATTTTTATTGATCCCAGTGAGGCATTGGTCTTTGTGATTTGTGGACGCTTGGGCATTCCGTATGAAATCCCTAAAGATGAACGCTTAGCCGAACAGCAATACGTTTCCCTTTGGGCAACGGGAGGCGTTCATAAT
The DNA here is from genome assembly GCA_964506805.1 of uncultured Vampirovibrionales bacterium. Lineage (GTDB taxonomy): Bacteria > Cyanobacteriota > Vampirovibrionia > Vampirovibrionales > JAJTHC01 > JAJTHC01. The sequence goes on from CAZDMD010000084.1 coordinate 2,914, forward strand.
CTGGAATCGTATCTGCACCGTGAACTGCCGATTTTACAGGTGAAGCATTTTAAATCGCTTCATCTGCCATAATGTAATCATTTGACAAGTGGGTTAAAAATGGCTAAAGTGTTGAATGTGTACTATTGGAATCTTGCCAAATGATAAGCAAATAATAACCAAATGATAACCAAATGATAAGGAGAGAAACACCCATGAAAAAACTGATGAGCTTAACTTTGTCCGCTGTGATGTTGGCATCCTTGACCCTTCCCCTTGCCGTTCATGCGGATGACAATCGTCGTTTGTCGCCTCGTACCAAAACCGTCTTGCAAGATGCTGGCATCGGGGCTGCGGTGGGGGCAGGCGTTGGTGTGGTGGCAAACCAAAAAAATGGTCGATCTACTTGGAAAAATGCAGGCATCGGAGCTGCGGTAGGGGCTGGCATGGGTGCGATTGTCGGCTGGTTCCGCACGAGAGATAAAAAATCGGATTAATCGGATTTTGAGCAATTTGATTTATCTTCATGTTATAGTGAAAGCTGTTTGAATCTAATCTAAACGGATGCTTTCACTATGACTGATACCTCTGAACGTTCAAATGTCCCCCCGCAATCCCCTCCCATTGTCATTTCAGGGATGCGTTCCACAGGGCGTTTGCATTTGGGGCATTACATGGGGGTACTTCGTAATTGGGTGGAACTCCAACACCACTATACCGCCTTTTTTATGGTGGCAGATTGGCATTCGCTTACCACTAAATACGACGAAACACGACAACTCCCTGAATTTCGATTGAGCATCGTGTTGGATTGGCTCGCCGCAGGGGTAGATCCCAAGCAGGCTTCGATTTATTTTCAATCGTCCATTCCTGAAATTGCCGAACTGCATTTACTACTTTCCATGATTACCCCCAACAAATGGTGTGAAACCGATCCCACGCTCAAAGATATGGTTATCAGCGGAGAACTCAGCTACGGACTCTTGGGGTATCCCGTCTTGCAAACCGCGGATATTCTCGCCGTCGGGGGGACTTTAGTGCCTGTGGGACGAGATCAACTCGCCCATTTGGAAATTTCTCGAGATATTGCAAGGCGTTTTAATCATCTTACAGGTCAAATCGTTTTTCAAGAGCCTAAACCCTTACTCACCGAAACGCCTGCTGTGATTGGATTAGACGGCCGTAAGATGTCAAAATCCTACGGCAATGCGATTGAACTCTCTGCCAGTGAAGCGGAAACATGGCATGCCATTAAAAGCGCCGTTACCGATGCCAAACGTATCAGCAAAACCGACCCTGGTGAACCGCAAGACTGTAAAGCTGTTTTCCCTTGGTATCAAGTCTTTAGCGATGACACCACTTGCGAAGTCGTGGCTCAAGAATGCCGTGCAGGGAGTCGTGGCTGTATGGCGTGTAAAAAGCAGTTAGCGGAACTTGTCAATGCTCAACTCGCTCCGATTCGAGAACGCCGTCAAGACTATGCCAGCGATTTAAGCCAAGTACAAGCGATTATTCAAACAGGGACGGAAACGGCTCGTGAGCAAGCCTCTCAAGTCTTACAGCAAGTAAGGCGTGCCTTTCACCTTATTTCTTAATGGTACCTCTATTAAATTTTAGGGATTTAACATGTTATTGAGCGATTACAAGATTGTGCTAGGGGTCTGTGGGGGGATTGCCGCTTATAAAAGTTGTGATTTCATCCGAGATCTACAACGCAAAGGGGTTTCTGCCGTCTACCCGATTCTTTCACAAGATGCCCCCGAGTTTATCACGGCATTGACGCTGGCGAGTTTGAGTAAAATGCCCGCCACCGCAGAGCATCACGCCGTGGATGAAAAAGGCGTTCCCCTTCATATCAGCTTGGCTCAATGGGGAGATGTCTTTTTGATTTATCCTGCTACGGCGAATATGCTCGCTCAACTGGCACAGGGGCTGGCATCCGATTTGGTAACCGCAACCGCCTTGTGTTTTGATGAAAAACCCATTGTCATTGCCCCTGCGATGAATCATCGTATGTGGCATCATCCCTTAACGCAACGTAATTTAGAGATTTTGGCGACTTTGCCGAATGTTTTTATAGTGCCTCCCGTAAGTGGACTCTTGGCGTGTGGTGAAACAGGCACAGGGCATCTCGCTCCTGATACATGGACGCAACTAACTTTGTATCATGCCTTGCACCCTGAAAAAAACAGGCTCAAAGGCAAGAAAGTGTTGATTACCGCAGGAGGCACGCAAGAAGCCTTAGATCCTGCCCGTATTTTGACGAATCGCTCCAGTGGGAAAATGGGACTCGCCTTAGCGGATGAAGCTTACGCCATGGGAGCAGAACCGACGCTAATTACGGCTCAACAGGCTCATTTGGGGAGTCGTCCTTACCCGATGCACTATGCTCCTACGGTGGAGGCGATGTATCACGCCGTTCACACTTTATTTCCGACGCATGATTGGTTGCTGAAAGCAGCGGCGGTGAGCGATTTTAAAGCTCGTCATCCGCACGCCTCTAAAATCAAAAAAGAAGTCGATGCCACGCACTATGCCCTTGAACTGGAAATGAGTGTGGATATTTTAAAATCGGCATGTGAAACGAAACAAGCCCATCAACGTGTGCTTGCTTTTGCCGCCGAAAGTGAAACAGGGGATTTGAGTCCGCTGTATGAGAAGCTCCAGCGTAAAGGAGCAGATGCGATTGCCGTTAATAATATAAACCGTTCCGATATTGCCTTTCATAGTGATGACAATGAGATGCTTCTGTTGTTTAGTGGAAGGGAACGAGAGGCAGAATCACTTGCCAAAGCCCCGAAAGCCCTCATTGCTCGGCAAGTGTTGATGAGCCTTTCCCATGTGTGGGGGTAATCATAAACGTCCCCTGACTTCATCCACACCGTAGCCTAAGAAGGCAAAATCATAACGGCAAGGATCTTGCGGATTAAATTGAGCCAGTGCCTCTGTCAAGGCTTCACTGGCACGCCAATCGGTGCTTTTACGTTCTAATAAACCCCACGAACGAGACAACCTCGCCACATGCGTATCCATAGGCATCAACAAGGTATGCGGTGGAATCACGCTCGACCACAAGCCGAAATCAACGGCATTTTCCCCTAAAAAGGCATCGTCTCGGCAAAGCCAACGCCATGCCATATGGAGACGTTTACACGCTCCGCCTGTGGCGGGATGCGGTACGAGATAACGTGTTCCGTAAGCATAACCCCCCTCTAAAAAATCAGGAGGCAACCATACTTCTAGCCACGCCGTCATCAACGCTTTGAGATGGGTTCGATGAGGTAAGCTGGTTTGGGAGTGTTGTGCTTCTACAAGGGAGGCTAAAAGAGCTAAATGCGAGGGATGCGCCCCATAAAACACCTGCCACCACCGCAACAGGTGAATGACATCCTGCCCCGTATTAAATCGATACACAAAGCCTTGAAGTCGTTTTTCAACACGGGCTAGACTTTCTTGCTGAAGCACATCGTAAACAGGCATTTCTAAACGGTCAAACAGCTCCTGCAACTTAGAGACAATCACTTCACGACGACCATAACTCAGTAGAGACGCCAGTAACGCATTCGCTTCACAACGAGGCAAATCTGCTTTATAAGGCACGGCAAATTGCATGGGATCGACCTGCACAAAATCAGGGTGATGATACTGTTCCACAAGGGCGTTGAGTCTTTGTTTTATCATGCCGTTATTATAAAACAAACGGATTCAACTAAATAGAGGAGGACATTCAAGATTAAAGCTGATACCGTATAGTTAATGTACACCTCTAGGCTAACCTTTCTTGGATGAGCCTTTTCGAGATTGACCTTTCCGCAATACAAGGATTTCCCTTTATGACACTTTCATCGATCAGTCATCAGAATACCCTCGTCCCTCGTTCGTCTCAATCTGATGCCCCAACGATTTGGCTGGTGGAAGATGAACCCCAATGGCAACAAGCGTTTGAGCTACTGCTTGGCTTGGCATTTAATCAGCCCTATATTCTAGTGGCGGAT
>CAZDMD010000084.1:6897-7412 GCA_964506805.1 uncultured Vampirovibrionales bacterium
TTCTGCTGAAAAAACACAGGATTGGTTACTCAAAAGTGCGAAACAGTCTAACGTGGAGTGGCCCGATTTAGTTCTCATGGATTGGCAACTGGCAAATGGAGGAAATGGGCTTCGTTTAGCGGATTCGTGGGTGGAGCTAGGACTACCTGCGGAGCGAATTATCATCGTGAGTGGGTCAGATGATTTACCTGAGCATCCGTATGGTGCGGTGAGCAAGATGAATGCGGGGACTCTTTTGGTGCCTACTATGCTAGATTGTCTCAAAACTATCTAAAAGAAAAAACACCCCGAACAAGATTCGAACTTGTGACCGTCCGCTTAGAAGGCGGATGCTCTATCCAGCTGAGCTATCGAGGCATTTTTTCATTTTCTAGTGTAGCATAAAGATGAAATCAAGACCAAGCCTCTTGCGATAAAAATCATATAAAAAAAGAGATGCCTTCTCACGAAGGCATCTCTTTTATAGTCGCCTCCATAATTTCTTGTAGAGTGCCTATACGTTGTCGCTACGATAT
>CAZDMD010000085.1:0-7294 GCA_964506805.1 uncultured Vampirovibrionales bacterium
ATTAAAAAAGCCGAAACGCTTAAAGCTGAAGCAATTGACAGGATTCAAGGAATAGACCCATTGTGAATTCTAATGACAACCTCAAAACATGGATCATCACGCTTAAATCACAAATTTTAACAGGTACCTTGTTGCTAGTCGTGATGCTCATTGTCTGGTTTTCTTTGCCGATGGCGGAGTTTTACATCCTGAAACAATACATGAAGTGGCAACAGCAATCGGAAAATCGCCTTTCGCAAGAGGTCAATATCTTGGCTTTGGATGAAGCGTCCATTCAGTTTTTGGAAAAACGATTTAAGGCTTCCGTGATGAGTGACGCCTTTTACAACCGCTTGTTTCAAGATTTAGAGGGCTTAAGTATCCCCAATGTGCTGTTGAATCTTGCTCCGATTTACACGGTAAATACCCACTGGAAACGCTGGGAAACAGGTCAAATCAAAGTAACGCAAGCTTTTTCTCCTAGTAAATTGCTGATTTTAGAATCCGTATTTGGCGATTCACGTATCGGTATTCATGGGTATGATAAGCCTCTTGAGGGAGAAACTCCTGTCGATAAGTTACTGTTTCCCGTGATGTATAATCCTTCAGACTATATTGAATCAAGTGAATTACAAGAAAAACTGTACAGTTTTCCAAGTGTCGCTATTTCAGGTATTTTGCAACGACATAATAGCCTCGCTAAAACCCAAAAAGCAAAATTGAAACTCAACACAAACAAAGAATGGGAACGTGCCGAAAAGCGTATTGAACTTTTCACGGCCCCCCAAAAAGAAGGGGCTTCTCAGATTATTCAAACGGATGCCAAAAACAGAGTGCTACTGCGTTGGTCGAAACAGCAAGATTACTTTTTTGAAAATCTCTTTTCCACACGCCCCCTTATTCGTGTGAAAGATTTATACACCAAATTTAATCCCAAGCTCATGGCACAACTTAAAAATAAAACAGTCATCTTAACCAGTATTACGAGCGACGGACTTTTAACACAGCCTTCGGTTTTGAGTCCACAACATTTACAAGCGGATGTCATTGCAACCGCTATGGAAAATTTTGAGCAGGGACAGAGTATTGCCCCCGCTCCGAAGTCTTATGTCTTTCTTCTCATGTTGCTCATGCTTTCACTTGGCTTATTGCCTCGACTTAAAATGAGAAAATCGGTATTACCTTTTATTATTGTCAGTACCAGTGTATCTTGCTATTTATTATGGGCTTCCTTTTCACCGAGTTTAATTAACGTGTACTATCCTTTTGCATCCCCTGTTGGGATTGCCTTAATGGGTCATATGATAGGCTTATACTACTGGCGTATTGTGGAAGAAAAAAACCTTCGCAACTTGGAATTGAACATGACGCAGTTGGTGTCGCAATCGGTATTAAGTGAAATTAAAACCAAAACCACCCGATTGTCCGCAGGGGGGAAGCGGATTAACATCACCAGTATGTTTGTGGATGTCCGTAATTTTACACAACTTTCTGAAAATATGTCTCCTAAAGAAATGACGGAAATCCTAAACGACTGGTACACCGAAATCGAAGCCATTGCCAATGAGTATCGAGGCACAGTGGATAAATTCTTAGGAGACGGTGCTTTAATTATGTTTGGAGCCCCTTTGGAATCCACCCATCATGCGGATATGGCGATGCGGGCGGCTCGTCATATGATTGAAAAAAGTGAAGCCATCGGACGCAAACACAAGGAAGAGCGTGATATTGATTTTAGTATTGGGGTTTCCATGAATAGCGGTTTTGCTTTTGTGGGATTCGTCGGTCCTAAAAACAAGCTGGAATACACCGCCATTGGAGACGTGGTCAACACTGCTGCTCGCTTGCAAGATCAAACCAAAGTCTTGGGATGCAAAATCATTTTTTCGGAAAGCACCTTACATCACTGCCAAAACGTCAATTTTGATTCGCCTGTTTCGGACATGGGAAGCGTTCGTGTGCGAGGCAAAGAACAGGCCATTAAAGTTTATACCTTTGAAGATATGCGACAAGCACCCTTGTCTGAAACAGTTGACACACCCAAAAACCAAGACGCTGAAATACAACTTGAAACTCCTCTTGAACGAACAGAGACGAAACAGAACCTTTTTGAAACGATTCAGTCAAACTTAATGCCAAAGGCGACACCTGCTCAACAAGCACCTAAAGCGAGTCTCGCTAATTTTGTAAAGCCCAATCCCTTTGAAAAACAAATTCAACGGGCATTGACCAATCCGTCCGCTTTCGGCAAGATTCAAGGACAAGTCCCCCCTAGACCTTCCACGCCTGAGGACTCGACAGACGAGCTTTCTTAAGGCTTTATTAGGAAACTCATTTCATGTGATATAATGGCAATGTATAAACACTAGAAAGAGATGAGTCCCCTTGTATGAAGAATTATCAAACCACAGGCGTTTTAATTACGGCATTATTGTTGATTAGCGTTTTATTTGCGTCCACTTTGATGCTAGAAGATCCTAAGGGTACTGTGCAGAAGGTGCCGTATTCCGAATTTATGAGCCTTGTCAAGGCAGGGAAGATTAATCGGGTAACGATTCAAGGGCAAGAAATTGAGGCACTCGGCAAGCCCATTAAGCCTTCTGCTCAAGCCAAAAACAAGACTCAAACTCAAGCCAAAGCTAACACCGAAAGTTCGCTTAAAACGTTTATATTAGGGTCGTCTTCCACTAAAAAAGAAGCGAATATCCCACAATATAAAGTACAAATGCCCACAGGTACGGTAGATTACTGGTTGCCTCAACTGGAAGCACAGCATGTGGCGATTGAAATCAAGAACCCTGACAAAGACGGCTACTGGTGGAATTTGGCGGCCTCTTTACTCTTTCCTCTATTGTTGTTAGGCTTTTTTATTTTCATGTTTCGTAATATGGCAGGGGGCGGTTCTCAAGCCATGAGCTTCGGTAAAAGTCGAGCCAAAATGCTTGTGGAAAAGGATATTAAAATTACCTTTCAAGATGTCGCAGGCATTGATGAAGCCAAAGAAGAACTCGAAGAAGTGGTGGACTTCCTTAAAAATGCGGATAGATACCAAAAACTAGGGGCGAAAATCCCCAAAGGGGTTTTACTGGTGGGATCCCCTGGTACGGGTAAAACGCTCCTTGCCAAAGCCGTTGCGGGTGAGGCGGGTGTGCCGTTTTTCAGTATTTCAGGGTCGGATTTTGTCGAAATGTTCGTCGGCGTTGGGGCAAGTCGTGTGCGTGATTTGTTTGAACAAGCCAAGAAGCAGGCACCTTGTATTGTGTTTATTGATGAAATTGATGCCGTCGGTCGTCAAAGAGGGGCTGGCATGGGGGGTGGACATGATGAACGTGAGCAAACCTTGAATCAGCTATTGGTTGAAATGGATGGCTTTGACCCCACGACAGGCATTATTATTATTGCCGCCACCAACCGCCCTGATATTTTAGACAATGCGTTGTTGCGTCCCGGTCGATTTGATCGTCGGGTGGTGATTGACAAGCCTGATTTAAAAGGGCGTGAGCAAATTTTAGGCGTGCATGCTCAAGGCAAACCCATTGCGGGAGATGTGGAGCTTAAAAAAATTGCACGTCGTACCTCTGGCTTTAGCGGTGCAGATTTAGCGAATCTATTGAATGAGGCGGCTTTACTGGCGGCTCGTCGTAATAAAACGGAAATTAATTCGAGTGATGTGGAAGATAGCATTGATCGGGTTGTGATGGGCTTAGAAAAAAAATCGAAAGTCATTAAAGAAGAAGACAAAGAATCCACCGCCTACCATGAAATCGGGCATGCCTTGGTGAGCTACCTCACAGAAGGGCAAGATCCTCTGCGGAAAGTAACCATTATCCCACGAGGCTTTGCCTTAGGCTATGCGTGGTATGCTCCTGATGAAGAGTTTGAACAGGTGTCTTTAAAAAAGAAAACCATGCTCGGCAATATCGCTGTGGCATTGGGGGGACGTGTGGCGGAAGAAATCGTTTACGGGGCGGATTATGTCTCCACTGGGGCGGCGAATGACTTGCAACAGGTGGGTAAAATTGCTCGTAGTATTGTAATGACTTACGGCATGACGGATGCCCTTGGTGCCTTGCCTTATGGGGAGCGTAACGAACAGCAATTTTTAGGGCGTGATTTTGGCACGACTCGTAATTATAGCGAAGAAATGGCGGCGAAAATTGATGCGGAAGTGCGTCGCATTGTGGATGAACAATACGCCTACACCAAGCAAACGCTTTTACAGCATCGTGAACTCATGGAAAAGTTGACTCGTATTTTGTTGGAGCAAGAAACGCTTGAAGGCGATGAATTTAACGCCATTGTAAAAGAACATTTAGAAGGCTTGCACGGTTCTTCATCCTCTGAAGACTAGGAAGGATTACGAATGGCTTTAACGGCGTTGCTGGGTGGGATTTTGCCGTTTCAGGTGGATCGCTTGATTGTCGGCTTGGGTAATCCGGGAGCCGACTATGAGGAGACCCCTCATAACATCGGCTTTCAAGTGCTGGATGCCCTTGCCTCTCATTGGAGCGTTTCTTTTCAGACGCATAAAAAACTAAATGCCCAAGTGGCAGTGGCGTCTTTCAATCAAGAACGCATCTTGCTAGTGAAACCGTTGACTTATATGAATCTTTCGGGGCATGTGGTGGCTCCCTTAATGCAGGTGTATGAATTGCCGATGACGCATCTGCTGGTTTTGGTGGATGAAATCCATCTCGACTACGGTAAATTGCGTTTGCGTCCCAAAGGCAGTGCTGGCGGACAAAACGGTATGAAGCATATCATTCAAGCCTTAGGCAATCAATCCGATTTCCCTCGGTTACGCCTAGGGATTGGGCCACAGCCTGAAGGCGTGCCTTTGGAGACTTTTGTTTTGACGCCCTATTCTCCCGAACGACAAACGCAGTTAAAAGCCTTGTGTGAATTCGCTGTGGCGTGTGTCGAATCTTTTTTAAGTGTAGGAGTCCAAGAAACGCAGAATCAATTTAACCGCTAGCCTTATTCCTGATCATGTCCCATATACGCCACTAAAATCTTCGCCGCAAGAGCCGTATCACTTTGGATAAAGCCGTAAATACTTTGCCTCATATACTCAATTTCAGGAGCATTGGCGTATTTAGACTTCGGCAAGTTGAGTTGATCTTTTGTTAGCCCCCCCAGTTGAATCATCCGTCCTTCTATATCATACAAAGGCCGATCCGCTGGTAAAAGGACTTGTCCATTTTTATCGGTGGGTAAAGTTGAAATATCCACCTCTTCTCCGTTGGCATCGTAGATTTTGTCGGGTAACTCTTGCACTACATCTTCGGTAATCAATTCCGCCGTCGCCACAGGGATATGACGCTCAAATGCGCCTTTCAGCACCATTAGTGCGGTAATCCCTAAGGTGAGCAAAGTTAAAATGTAGCCTAACTGTAAATACAACTCATTTTTTTGAGCATCTTTAAAGGCTTCTGCCATTTGTTCCGTTTTTTTATTGGGGGATTCACTAAACTTAAAGCCTTTGACATCAATGCTGTCCCCCCGATCCAAATCAAGACCTGCTGCATTGGAGAGCATCTCTTTAATTTCAAGGGTTTCACTTTCCGTTAGCACTTTATTTAAAACCACAGCAATCGTCAGGCGTTCAATTTCACCACTGGCATACACAATTTCCTTATTCTCTTCGGAATGGGCGTAATTCGTGGTTTCTTTTTTAGAAAGGTAACGCTTGTCGTTTTTTTCATTGTCTTCTTTGGTTTTATAACTAGGAGCGGTATTGGCTTCGACCCCTGCTCCCCCTTTTTCATCTTTTTTATTGCCTTCGTATTCTTCCGATTCGCTTTGTTGAGAGACAATGACCCCTGTCGCTTTATCTTCTGTACTAATGGCAGGTTGAATGGTTTTCACATTCGCACGGGCTTGATCAAAGTTCAAATCCAGCGAAACAGAAAGCACCGCATTGCCTTCGCCCACAATCGGTTCAACCAGTGTGAGTAGCTTTTTTTGCATTTCCACTTCCATTTTCGCGACGCGGGCTTCTCTCGTTTGCATGCCTGCCCCGTTGGCAGGTGAATCATCGAGCGAATTGCCGAAATTGTCGGATAACACCACTTGTTCAGGCGTGAGTCCCGGTACAGCGTGAGAGACCAAGTTTTTAATCGTCCCGATTTGCTTTTGCTCAAGACGAAATCCCGGTTCGACCACCAGCATGACACTGGCTCGAATCGGATCTTGATTTTCCGTAAACACGCTTTCTTCAGGGGAAGAAATCATCACTTTGGCGTCACGAATCCCTTGAATGGATTGTAGGGTTACGGAAATTTGATCCGTATTAAACTTTTTGAGCCATTCTTTTTGAACATCGCCTTGTAAAACAGGCGGGATTTTCGCCAAACTCACGCCTTCACTACTTTCGAGTTCATTGGCGGTTTCAAGCATCATTTCGCTTTTTTTGTCTTTGGGAACCATGATGGTCGTACCGCCATCCACTAAGCGATAAGGCACTTTCACTTCTTTGAGCTTATTGACGGTGGCGGCTGCATCAGGTAAAGAAAGATTAGAATAGAGTACATCGTAATCATCGGTTGTTTTGGTAAACAACATAAAACCCACAATCCCCATACCCAAAAGCAAAGTCCCGAGCGTTACTTTCTGCGTCAAGCTCAGGGCATTTAGGCGATTTAAAATGGATTCAAGTTTTTCATTCACGATGCAAGCGGTCTTTCCTGTTCATGGTTTTAAAAAAGGAGGAAAAAAGTCTTAAAAGCGGTTTAAATCTGCATACGGCTAATATCCTGATACGCCGTTACGATTTTATTACGAACTTGCGTCGCTAATTTTAGAGACATCTCTGCCTTGTTGACGGACAACATGACTTGGTGCAAGGGAATTTCGCCTCCAGTGGCGTAGTCCTGCATATTACTTTCCGAATTCAGTTGGAGTTGATTCACCTTCTGCATCTCGCCTTTCAACATCTCGCCAAAAGAGCCAATCGTTCCCGATACTGCCCCCGCTGATATTTTGTTTTGCGTTTCTACCGCTTGAGCAGATCTTGCGACATCTTCACTGGTTTTGGTAACACCTGTTCGATAGCGAGCTTGAAAGGCTTGATTCGCCGATTCAAAATCAGGAGCCAGCATGCCCCCTTGTGCAATGGAGTCGTAAGTATTCTTAATGGAATCTAGCATGTGTTTTCTCTCATACTCTAGTAATGCGTGCTAATTTGTTATAGTCGATTAAATATATTCCCGACTAGTGCCTATACTTTGTCGCTACGATTATTTTGTTCAGTCATGTAGTTCTATCTACACTCCGTTCACAAAATAATCTAGGCTCCTCGTCTAGCCTACTGTTC
>CAZDMD010000086.1:0-7294 GCA_964506805.1 uncultured Vampirovibrionales bacterium
TGTGATTAAGAAAGAAGCGTTACTAAAAAAATACGGAATAATACCTTCAAGTACATAGTCTTTGAGTGTTTTTTGTCCATAACAAATTTATGAGATTATGTGTATCAAAAATAGTTTCCCCATGTAAAGTTATGCTATACTTTAAGAGTTATTTTATAGTATATAGAAAGCTATTTTATGTCTAATGAAAACAAAGATGGTTCTGTGCCTAATGAGTCTAATGACTCAAAAAAGGAACAACAATCACCAAGTACCCCAAATACTGTAACAAGCATTGTAGAAAAAGGCTTGGATATTACCGAAGAATAAGCAACCAGCATAGGTAGCAAACAGAACAAATAATAAAAATACACAGATTTTATAGTGAAGAGTCATTTGATTGAGGACTTGTCTTATATGATTTATTCTTTCTTCGTATCCTACGGTTATGTAGAAGTAATAAATACCTTCTTGTCCTTTTATGACTTGTGGGTTTAATAGTTTGCTAGGCCCATTGCCGATAGGGTGCTGTCCTTTAGCCATATAACCCCAAAACATTATGAATAAAATAAAAGGTATTCCTATTAGCAATATAAATAGTTGGGGTTGTTGCTCTACTACTTTCAACAAAATGTCTTTTGAAGCGATTATAAATGCGGTGTAGAAGCCCCCTACCCATTTGCAGGTTTCTATTGTTCTATTCTGTTGCGTAGTATAGGATTGTTGTAGGTCTTTATAGTTGAGCAACACCGCTTCGTATGCGTGTTTCAACATTGGTAGATTATCCTTGTCGGCAGCTTCCTCGTCAGATAGCCATCCCATTTTCCAAGTGCTTTCTTCTTTCTGTGGCTTCTTTTTAAACATATATTCTCTTTCCTTCTAAATAGGAAAGGAATCACCGCCAAACGTTGGAGTAAGACTCTCATAGTTTATTTTAAAAACTTGCGTTTTCGCAATAAAGACTAGCGTCTTACGCTATAAAAGAAAGTCTACGCCACTTTGAGTCTTACTGGTGTTTGTGAAGCATTGACAATCAGTTTTTCAAAACTATCTTCAATGTTGCGGTTGTTCCAACGGAAGCAGAACTCATTGACGTAGTGTTGCATGTGCTTGACGCTTACATGATGATAAATACCATAAACACCACGCTTGAGAATCGCCCAAAAGGATTCGATGTTGTTGGTATGCACGTCATCTTTTACAAAAGCGGTGGAGTGGTCAACCACAAGACGCATAACCCCTTGTCTTTCAAAATGGTTGTAGGCTCTGAATTGGTCAGTGTGAACGGTGCTAGGGGCTTCTTTGCAAGCGGTGTTCAAGACTTCTAAAAGTTGCTTGCCTGTAAGCCTTCTGCCTTGCTGATTGGGAAGGGCGACTTTAGCGTGAACGTGCTTGTCAGTTTTACCGACGACTCCTACGATAGGCGTTTTACTTGTGCCACGTCCACGCTTAGACTTTCCCTGTGTTGCGTTGTCCCCTCCCTTACGAGGCTTACCACCCACATAGGTTTCGTCGATTTCTACCACTGCTTCATAGATGCCTTCGTGGGATTGAGAAGCCATAGACGAACGAATGAGATTGAGCATACGCCAAGCGGTTTTGTAAGTAACGCCGAGTTCACGTTGGAGCTGGTAGCCACTGATGCCTTTTTTGGAGTTCAAGAACAAATGAATGGCGTAAAACCACTTGCGAAGGTCGGTGGTTGATTTTTCAAAAATGGTGTCTTTGAAAACTGAAAAGGAATTACCGCAGTTGTTGCATTGAAAATAGCGAGGGCGTGCGGTGTTGTGGCTGATTCGTTCCACACAACCACAATGAGGGCAGACGGGTTGGTTGTTGTATCGCTTTTGAATGAAGTAGTGAATAATGGCTTCTTCGGTGGGGAAGGTTTCGAGGAAGTCAAAAAAGTTCATGTGTGTTGTCCTTTCATGTGGAAAGCATATCATAGCTTTTTATGTATGTGAAGGGATATATTTAAATGTTTACTAACAAGACTGTTGTTTCGTTACAATTTGCAAAGTGAGGTGTTTTCCTTTAAAATAGAATGAGAGTAAAGATTTAAAGGGAGTCGTTTTACATGCCCGCATTGACATGGACAGGAAAAAATGAAGTTAGACACCACCACGAAACCGTGCCGATTAGAACCCTAGAACTGGACGAGCCAAACAGCCACGCCAAAGGGATAGACGGCTGGAAACCTAGCCTAGACGACAACCTGATTATTACAGGCGACAACCTAGATGCCATGAAAGCCCTACTACCCAAGTACGCAGGCAAGGTGGATGTGATTTACATTGACCCCCCTTACAACACAGGCAACGAAGGTTGGGTGTATAACGACAACGTAAACAGCCCGATGATTAAAGACTGGCTAGGCAAAGCCGTTGGCAATGACGACTTGCAACGCCATGATAAATGGTTGTGCATGATGTACCCAAGACTGCAACTAATGAAGCAACTACTTAAAATAAGGGGGGTAATTTTTGTTAGTATTGACGACAATGAAGTACACCACTTACGAGCCGTTATGGATGAGATTTTTGAGAGTCAAAACTTTGTAGCGGAGTTTGTTTGGAAAAGTAGACAAAATAAAGATAATAGAAATATAACAGGCGTATCTGTTGACCATGAATATATATTGGCATATTCTATTAGTTCAGAATCTCGTTTGTTTGTTGGGGCTAATAGAAATTTAAGTCAGTATTCTAATCCAGATAATGATCCAAGAGGCGTTTGGGCAAGTGCAAACATGGTTGGATTGCTTGATGAAAAACAGAGACCGAATTGTCATTATGACTTAATTCACCCTCAGACTAATATCAACTATGGCAAACCTCTTATGGGTTGGAGATACGATAAAAAAACTATGCAAAGACTTATAGAAGAGGAACGAGTTATTTTCCCATCATCGCCAAAAGGAAGACCTAGACGAAAAGTTTTTCTAAATGAAATAGAAAGTCTCCCCAATTATTCTTCTGTAATTAAGTCAGATATATATACAAGAACAGGTTCAGAAGAAATTAAAAACATTTTTCGGGATAAGTATTTTGAGTATCCAAAACCGACAGTTTTGTTGCGTGAATTTTTAGAACAAGTATCAAACCCAAATGCCCTAGTCCTCGATGCGTTTGCAGGGAGTGGCACGACAGGTCACGCCGTGCTAAAACTCAACGCCGAAGACGGCGGGAACCGCAAGTTCATCCTCCTTCAACAACCCGAAGCCTTAACAGAAGGAAGCCCTGCGTATGAAGCAGGCTTTAAAACGGTGGACGACATCACCCGTGAACGCATCCGCCGTGTGATTGACGGTGTACCCGCAGCGAAAGATGCTCAACTCAAGGAAGGCTTGGGTGGATCTTTTACCGCCGTAACCCTCGGGCAAGCCATAGACCCTTTAAAGATTTTGAAGGGGGAAGACCTCCCTTCTCGAGAGGCGTTAGCACGGTATCTCTATTACACGTTAGAACTCACTAGCCTTCCTCAAGTGGAAGCATACCACCCTACAGGATTTTTCGCCGAAAGCGAATCAAGGTGCTATTACTTGCACTATGAAGCGTCTAAGGAATGGTTTTTAACGCAAGGGGCGAATCTCACCGCAAGCCAACTAGAAGCCATTTCAAAGCACGCCAATAAAAAAGGCAAAGAAGCCTTCGTGCTTGCCCCTGCTTATTATATCTCAAAGGAAGACCTCCCTAAAAACGTTATTGCGCATCATATTCCTTATGATATTCAACGCCTTGTTTTTAATTCGTCGGAAGAAGACTAGCCCATGATGATCAGTATCAATCCTAAAGACTATCAAAAAAAAGCCTTTGAAGATTTAACTTCCTTTTGTAAACTATTGAGGGAACAAACTGAACAACCTAAAATTGCGTGGGAGCAGTTTTGGGAGTCTAAAGGCTTAACTCCCCAAAGTAAGTATTATCATTCTCGCAGAACCACAGAAAAAGATCAGCAAGAAATCCCCAACGTGTGTTTTCACATCCCCACAGGGGGTGGTAAAACGATTATGGCGTGTGAAGCCTTGCGTATTATCAAGCATGTGTATCAAAGAGAACGCACGGGCTTGGTGCTTTGGTTAGTACCTAGCGACACCATTTACAAACAAACCGTCAACGCCTTTCGAGATTTGCAAAGCCCTGAACGGGGTTTGTTAAGAGAGGCAGGATTGAATCGTGTACGGATTTTAGAGTATCGAGACAAAAAGAGAGAGTCTTTTTCTCGTGCAGATGTCGAGAATTATTTGTGTATTCTACCCATGACGATTCAATCTTTCAATGCAAAGAACAAACGCAAAATAAGACAAGCCACAGGTCAATTTTTAGATTTCTTTCCTAGCGACTATAACGTGAAAGACCACGAAGACTACTTGAAGAAAACCAGTAACTTAGAGCAATGTGAGTTGATGGACATCCCCACCTATGCGTCTCAACACTATCAGTTTGTAAAGCCCACTTTGGAAAATGTGTTTAGGCAATGTCGTCCTGTCGTGATTTTAGATGAGGCACATCGTGCAGGGGCACAATCTACGAGAGAAATCAGCACTCTAAAAAAAGCGATGTACTATATTCGTAGTTATAATCCCAGCTTTATTATGGAAATCACAGCAACCCCTAAGGCGGAATCTAATTTGTTGGTGCAGGCATCTGGTTTGGACTTACTGAACGAACACATGATTAAATTACCTATAAATGTTGAAAACATTTCAACTTATGAATGGCAAAAAGTGGTAGATTTAGCGGTTAATAAACAAAAAGAACTAGAACGCCTTGCAAGAAAACAAGAAGGGGAAACAGGTATTTATGTGCGTCCCATCGTGTTAATTTCAGCAGAACGAACAAGTCAAAACACTGAACAAGAGAAAGACCCTAAATACATTCATATCGAAGAAGTGAAACGGTATTTAATTCAAGAACTCAAAATACCTGAAACACACATCAAGAAGCAAACGGCAGAAGAAAAGGAACTAGACGGCATTGATTTAATGAGTCGTTGCGATGTCCGTTTTATTTTAACCCGCAGTGCCTTGCGTGAAGGGTGGAATTGCCCTTTCGCTTATATATTATGTTCGGTGGACAGAGCCACGAACTCTAATACAGCCTTAACTCAATTAGTGGGGCGCGTATTAAGGCAACCTTACGCAAAAGCCTTTAAAGAACTTGCTTTGAATGAAAGTTATGTGTTCGCTTTAGGAAAAGATGTTGAAAAGACTTATGAATCTATCAAAGAGGGGTTAGAATCAGAAGGCTTTAGTGGTGATTTCATCAATGCGAAAACAGACGACGGCAAGGTGTTGCAAGAGGATAAGGGACAGCTAAAAATTACTCGGAATCCTAAATTTAAAGAAGAACAGGTATTTCTACCCTATCTAACTTATCAACACGAAGATGGTTCGGTGGTTGCTTTTTCTTGGGAACAGCATTTGCTCCCCCAAATTGATTACTCAAAAATCAAACTCACTCCAAGCGAAGTATCGCTAAACCATACAAAAGACACTTCCACGTCATATCTTATCAATATGAACCAAGACAATAAAATTGAAAATCAACAGCTTAGAATCCCACAGCCTTTAGAATACAGTCGTTTAGATGTGCTTTACATTTTGAGTAAGTTCAAAAAAGTAATACCTAATGCTTGGGTAGCTTATCAGGTGGTATCCCCAGTGCTAGATAGCATACAAAATGCTAGAGATTCTTTTGGTCGATGCGAAGAATATAGGGAAGAAGCGGAAAAACAAATATACCTTCAATGTGAAACTTTATTCAAAAAAATGGTAAAAGACAACAAGATTCAATTCAACTTAAAAGCAGATTTAATTAAAGAAGACCTTGTTTGGCAACCTTTAGACTACTTCTTACCAAAAGGTGAAGAACTCTACAAAGAAAGCGGTCAACCTATTGAAAAAGCATTATATCTACCCGTAATGAAAGAATTTATAGGCAATAAAGATGAAAAAAAGGTTGCTTGGTCTTTAGATGACGCAAACGCCGTTGTTTGGTGGCATCGCATTATTGAAAAGAAACGCAATCAATACAAGATAAAAGGTTGGGAAAGAAGAAACATTTATCCTGATTTTCTAGTAAAAGCACAAAATAACCCAAACGGAGAATCTACTTATTTTCTGTATGAAACCAAAGGGAGGCAACTAGAAAATAATGAAGATACACAATATAAAGAATCTTTATTACAATTATTGCAAGAAAATTATAAGGTAGTAGGGCAATTCTCAACCACCAAGAACCTTAATGCTAAAATAGTTATGCACAGCCAGCACCAAAAGACCTTAGAAGCAGACCTTGCAAATCTTTAAAATAAAGCATAGAGACAACAAAAAGAAAGAGAATATATGAATACCGAAGAAGCCAACTTAAAAGAAACATCTCAACTCACAGAAGAGCAAGAAAAGCGGTTACTTTTTCTGTTTCCTTTGTTTCTAAAAAACATAGAAGACCTCCACAAAACAAGGCAATTTATTATTGACAGAGCTTACAAGTTCATAGGCTTTTCAAATTTCATTGTAGCCTTATTTATAACAGGGTTGAAAAGCCCTGAACTTGTTGTTTTAGTATTTGTGCTTTCCTGTTTTATTACGGCTATATTTTTTAGAGGCATAATAGATACTTCTCATGTGCTAAAACAGGGGTTAGATTCCAAATACATATTGGACTTATACAAAGACAAAAACAGAACTTATATATCCCAAGAATCGTGGGCTTTCCAAGACCCAACCAATAAAAGTAACTTCTATGGCTATGTAATACAAGAAATACAAAACCAGCATGAAAACTTGATAAGTGGTAATAACGCTCTAGTGAATAGCTATAAAAACGCACTAAGTTCAAGTGTAATAGGATTTGTACTCGTTATACTTACATACCTACAAGTAAAATACCAAACTATTACTTTTCTTTTGGCTTTCGTTCCTGTTGCGAAGTAGATGAAGAGGCAGGGTCTCCTCCTCCTCGCTTTTGAGGCTCCCCATACTTCTTTACAAAATCATCGGCACTATCTTTTCTAATTTCTATATCAGTAGGTTTGTCGGTTGGGACTTCTCTAAAAATATCTTTCTTCTTATCGTCAAACATATAACATACACCTAAAATAAATATAACATCAGCATTATATACTAAACGCAGTTCGTATAACAAAACTTATTTTGAGTTATGCTTTACTTGTGTAAACCATAAGGGCTAAAGGCTACGCCTTAGCGTATAACGCCCTAGCGTTTAACAAAGTTATGTACTTGAAGGTATTATTCCGAAAAAATATTCTTCCCCTGCGGATCCTTACCATTTAGCGTTGGGCTTTTGTCTTG
>CAZDMD010000087.1:0-7202 GCA_964506805.1 uncultured Vampirovibrionales bacterium
CTGCATGCCCCTGTCCAGCGTGGCTGCCGAGCGCAAGTTCGGAGTCATGCGGACGTGCGAGAACCACACGCGGCTGGGCATGAAGTCCGGCACTTTCAAGTCGGTCATGCTGGCCGCCGGCAACAGCTGGCTCGTCGAGCGCGAGCTCGACAGGCTCGCTGCCGAGTTGTAAGCTGCAGAAATCTGCAATCAGAATCTGAAAATGATCGTTCGTTCTTGAGATAGGTCGATATCTTTGTTGCGATACAAAGCGATACTATTTCGCTGTCCGGCCAATACTTATCTATAGCAATATCGGCTTACAAGTGAAACCTCTAGTAGGGCTGGCTTTGTCCCTTCTCCCTTAGGGAGAAGGCTAGGATGAGGGAAACACCAACTCTAACTGAACATCCTGAATCCCTCACCCCAACCCTCTCCCTAAGGGAGAGGGAGTAAAACCCCTTGACAAAGTACGCCACATTTGCCACAATACAAAAAGGGGGAGTCCCCAAGTGGGTAAGACTTGAAGACTCCGCGCTATCTTCTTAGTTTTTTAGGACTAACAAGAAGATTATCAACAGAAGTATCGTTTCTGAAGTAATCATTTTAGCTCACCTCCTTTCTGTTATAGAATGGGGGTGTTGCTTATTAGCAACCCTTTTAAGGTTGATTCCAAGCTAACACAAAGGCTTGAATCCTTCAAGCCAAGATTCGCCAACAGTTGTAAATCCTGCGAGACGCTGGCTTTTTGGCGTTTGTCGGGCGTGGGGTGTATCGGGTGGTGTAGGGCAGAGAACGTCTGAAAGACGTTCGAGGGTGAGGTTAAACTCACAAACGAAGTCTAGGGTTTAACCGCCCCCTAGTCCCTTAATGAGTGTAAAGCCCTATGCTTAAACCCGACACCGACTCCCCTGCCGACTGCCTCGTTCGGCGAAGCAGGCATCAATCGCCGACATCACATCCTGCCGTTGGGCTGCCATCCACTTGGGAGCAACCACATGCTTAAAATGCCCATTGCCCGCCACCCGATGAATCACGCATTCAGGGTGCAAACGCTCAATAAAGTCCACGCAGGTATTCACATAGGTATCAAAATCCATGCTGTGCCAACGTCCATTGAGGTAATCTTCCGCAATGGGGGTATGATTCATCGCCACCAACATGTGAATTTTCACACCAGCGACTTTCAATTCCGCCAGTTTATCCGCGGTTTGCATCATGTCCTCGTGAGTCTCTCCTGGCATGCCTAGAATGACGTGAATGCAGTGATCCAGCTTGCGTTCTTGCGTCCATGTATAGGCCTGCAAAAAATCTTCAAAGGTTTCGCAGCGATTCACCAGTTCCAAACTACGGTTATGAATGGTTTGCACGCCATATTCGATACTCACATACGGGACACGGCTTTTATAGCTCGCCACTAAATCCAAAATTTCAGGAGACACACAATCAGGACGAGTGGAAATCGCCAAACCCACGATGTCTTCATCGGCGGAAAGAGCGGTATCGTACAATTTTTTCAAGCGTTCCACCGACGCATAGGTGTTCGTATTGGCTTGAAAGTAGGCAATAAACTTTTGAGCCTTGTAACGCTTGCGTCGATTGGCGATATTGTTTTGAATTTGTTCGACAATGGGGGTTTTGACCGTATGCGTTCGAGACGAAGAGCCTGTTTCATCGCAAAACGTGCAACCGCCAAAGCCTTTTGTGCCGTCGATATTGGGGCAAGTAAAGCCTGCATCAATGGAAACTTTATAAACACGGCATCCAAATTGGTCTTGCAGATACTGATTATAAGTGCGATAGGGCTTACTTTGATTCAAGGCGTTTTCTTCCAAAATCATCGGATGCACCGATTGTCGTCCCGCATGTACAGGTGTTTCTGCTTCAGTTTTAGGATGTGTCGTCATACAAGCACCTCAAAATAAAAACGTGTGGTATAAGCCGGATTCTGTATTTAACGTAATCATCTGTCTTGGGGGAAGGTCGCCCTTCACTCCTCTAGCGGCGTAAGCTCTCAACGGATTCTACCGAGCAGGCGTTGTTTCCGTTTCAGGCAAGCTCTAGCCTTGCACCCAGTTGGGGTTTACCTAGCCATGGTCTTACGGCCATGCTGGTGAGCTTTTACCTCACCGTTGCACCCTTGCCTGCTTACCGAAGTAAACATCGGCGGTTTACATTTCTGTGGCACTTTCCTCACGGTTACCCGCACCAGGCGTTACCTGGCGACTTGCTCTGGGGAGTCCGGACTTTCCTCAAGTTTTCACTGGCTTAAGCTCGCTTAAGCAAGAAAACCCGCGATTACGAACCACACGTTAGTTTTATTCTCTCATAAAAACGACCACTAGGCAAAGCACCCGTGTTAGATTTTCCTGAGCCTTCTAGCAAAACGAGTCTCGTAAACCCTTGACGGTTTGATGTGCCAAGTGCCACAGGGTGTCTTCTTCCAATAAATCGTTATATTCACTCGGGTGGATAAAATAGCCGTACTCAATCAGCACGGATTGACAAGTCGGCAGACGTGTCATCGCAAAATTACTCATAAACCGCCCATCATTCGGGCGTGCTTGCGTTAAGGCGTGTTGAAGGGCATCCCCCAAGTGAGACGACCACGCCGTGTACGTATGCACGGAAACCCCCGAACGCTCCTGCGGATTCAAGGTATCTGGCAAAGCGTTGGCATGAAGGCTCACGCAAATATCAGCGGAAACATCCTGAGCAAAGGCTTGGCGTTCTTGAAGCGATAGCGACACATCCGCTTCACGACTCAAACTCACCTGCGATACCCCTGCTTCATGGAGCAGAAGCTGAATCCGCTTGGCAAGCTCCAGCGTCCACAGTTTTTCAGGGAGTCCGTTGAGGGCGTGCGTCCCCGTTTCCAGTCCGCCGTGTCCCGCATCCAGCATGATACGACAATCGACTAAGGTAAGGGGACGTTTTAAAATCTCGACTTGTAAGCCGTCCTTCGTCCAATGGCTTTGCACCCCCTTGATGCCTTTCATCTCAACAGGAAAAGACAGCAGCGCATCCCCATGACGCTCTTGAAACTGCCACTTCACCGTATATGGGGAGTCATACTGTTGATGCGTTAGACTTAACGTTGTGTTCATTAGCGTGAGATGAACGCCTTGCGTATCGGCATCCAGCACCGCCCCACAGGGACGTATCAACTTAAAAAGCGTCGTCCATGCCGTCGGGGATTCACACGTTTCTAGTGCTTCAAGGTATTGCGAGATTCCCACGCCAGCTTGATTTTGAGGTTTCCCTCCTCGTAAAAAATAAGGGGCATTGTGATGAGATCGAATCAAAAACGCATCGACATCCACCAAACCCACCACAGGCATCAAGGCATGAGAGGGAGGCATTAACGCAAGACGCCTTCCACGGCTCGAATCACCATGATAAAACGCCGAACAACTGGCGGTTACTTCCACCGTTCGAGGGTGCTTCCACACGGTGAGTTGTTGAGGGGTGTCATAAATCCCTGAGGCACCGTCCCTCGTTTGAAAGCTGTATCGGAAACGCAGGGGGTAATTGTCGGGTAAACGATGGAGTAAAGGGGTATTGAGCGTGATGCGTCCGTGAAAAAGACGCACCTCTTTTGAAATCGGAGGATGGTCTTGGGTATGAATGAGTTGACCAAAGACGGCGGTTTTAGAGCCATGACCCTCCGCACGGGGATTCAAGTGAAACGCATCATCGCATCTTAAAGGGGCTTCTACAATCACTTTACCCATTTCATCCACCAGATTCAGCCAAAGGGCTTGTATCTCCGAAACCGATCGCACTTCAACGTGAAAGGATTCTCCCACGAGCAAACGCAAGGGCCTCTCAGGATGCGGCAGCATCGGGACAAGGGGGGCTTCCTCCTGTTGAGGCATCTGCCACAAGGCTTGCCGTGTGATGTCTCTTGTTTCGAGATGCCCTAAATCACTTTGCAGTACGAGGGTATTCACCCCCTCTTCCAGCTGAATCGGGAAGGCGAAGGCTTTTTCGTACGTATTTTGTAGCAGGGGGACGGGTTCTCCGTTAAGCGTTAGGGTCTCGACAGCGCAGGGAAGGCTCCCTAAAATGAAAGAGTATTTTTCATACAAGATTGCCCCTGCTTGCGGATACACCCACGTCAGGGCATCAGGAGATTTACTTTGAAAGGCTTCAACTCTTGGCATATCACGGTTTCCTCACACTCGATTTTTTTATTGTATCGTATAATCAAAATTCTGTAGCAGATAGCACAAATCAAAACGCCCCCTGTTTTTATGCTACTATAGGACAGCAAAATAAATCAGCAATACGATGTAGCATCACGCAGAGGAAAATGACCATGACAATAGGACTTATTGGAGGAAACATCTCTAAATCTTTACCTATTTCAGATTCTCAAAAAAAAGTCACTGAAGCGGTTGTATCTGACCAAAATAATTTACGCTTAGGGGTGAGAGAAGCTCGCGTGGTTATCGATCCCAATGGGAACGTGGTCAATCTGCGTTTAGATGCGAATGCGTAGCTTTTAAGACAATCCAAAAGACAAGGAAATGAATTGATGATTTATACTAATAGTCGTTTTGAAGGCGGTCAAGCCTACATCCAACCCAGAAAGAAAAATCCGATTATTGAAGCGGGGGTAAATGGGATTTTAGCAGTTGCGACGACTCTCGGTATTCAGGCTGCTATAGAATATGCTACCCAACAAAATGGAGACGAGTCATTCACCCAGGCCGTAAAAGATACCTTTACGAAACATGGACAAGGCATTAGAACAGACGCCGAAAATCTACTTAAAAAGCCCGACACAAGTAAGCTCTCCCAACAAGCACAAAATGCCTTTGGTAGCGTGAAAAAACTTGCAGGCAAAATAGGGAATAGTACAAAGGCCTTGTGGCAAAAAGAAGGCGGTAAAAACGCATTGATTATCGCAGGCATTATCGGGGGTGTTTCGGCGTTGAGTGCGTTCTTTGGTACGATTCAAAATAATAAACCCGTACCCATTAGCTTTACTCGCAAATAAGTGTGTTTTGGAAATAAATGAAATAGATATGCCTCTATCTCAAGCCGTCTTCTCGCAAGAAGACGGTTTTTTTTATTCAAAATCTGAAAAAGTCTTTGCGGAAGTCCTTAAAAATCAAACGCCGTCATGTTGAGCATAGCGAAACATCTCATTATTACGGGATTAGGGAGATTCTTCACATGCGTTCAGGATGACAGAAGGGACTTTTTCAGACCTTTCTACAGCAAATGACGATGAATAGTACCATCTTCGACGAGCCACGTGCGAATGCCTTGTGCTTTAGCGTCAAGCAAAGATTTAAAATGCGTTTGCGTATCTAAATAGGGGGTCGTCAAAAACACTTGAGACGACTTCGGAAACACCTCTAACAATGCCTGTTGACGCTCAACATCCAATTCCGCCATAATATCATCCAACAAAATAATCGGGTCTTGGTGAAGCGAGCCTTGCAACATTTGAAGTTCTGCCAATTTGAGGGCAATCACCACGCTACGTTGCTGACCTTGACTCGCATACGTCCTTACATCCACATGATGCCCCCCCGCCTCAAAGGTGATTTCCACATCGTCTCGGTGAATGCCCCACGACACATTTTGGCGTCGAATTTCTTGAGGCAACAGTTCGAGCAATCGGGCTTGGCAGGCGTTTATCCAGTCTTCTTTTGTAAGATGCTCAAACAAAGTCAAGGCATCAGGCCACTGCACCACATGATACTGAAGCTGAGGCGCGCCTTCTTTGCCTTTGCTTAAATGATGATACAAGCGAGGCAAGGCGTTTTGTAGATGTTGAAGCGTTTGCAAGCGTCCTTCAATAAGGGTGTACGCCAAATGAGACAACTGGATATTCAGCACATCCAATAACGCCAAATGCTCAGGGGAAGGATGGGGAAAATCGACTTGCTTGAGCAAGGCATTTTTTTCTGCCAAAACTTTCTTCCACGTTTGCAGATGCTCTAAATGCAGGGGACTCCGCTGAATCGTGGCGAGATCGAGCCAGCGTCTTCGATGTTGTGGCGTGCCTCGTACAATCTCTAAATCGGACAAATAAAAAGACACCGTCGGTAAACGCCCCACAATCTCACTACGCGACTTACACCGATTGCCATCAATCAGAAAAAGTGTTTTCCATTTCCGATACCCTGTCTCCGACAACACGGACATAAAACGGGCTTCCAGCTGATGCGAGTCCTTGAGTTTTAACGCCACACGAGACCCCTGCCCCAAAAAGGGATCGTCTTGCGATTCCAACACACCGCCCTGTGCGTGGCGAATCAGCTCTTGATCTCGGGTGCTACGGTTGCTCCGCCCGTGTGAAAGATAGTAAATCGCTTCGAGCAGATTCGACTTGCCTTGCCCATTTTGCCCCACAATCAAATTGTACTGATTCAAGCCTTCCCATTTGAGTTGGGCATAATTGCGAAATTGCCACAGTTCTAAGGCGTCGATAAATAACATGAAGCGAATGCCGTTTCCTTATTTGTTGTGAAATTTACTTGGAGGCTTGAAAGTGGTATGCAGATACGGCAAACCTTTGGACATTTTCTCCAAACCCAATGCCACCGCAAAAATCAGAGACCCCTCTAGCATCAACAACGTCCCTGTAAAAATGCTCGGGAATAAGGCTTCTTCTTTCAACAACCCAAAACTCAAGAGAATCATCATCACAAAGGCGGTGAGTGCCACGAACTTAAAGCCCCCTGCATACGGATAGTCATAAAACTGCCCTGAAAAAATGAAATGCGTTACCGTTTGAATCATAAAAAATAGGCAAATGGCGACTCGTGCATTCAAAAAAGAATCCTGCGAATAGACGGTAAGCAAGGTGCCAATGACAAGCGTTAGCACGGCAGACACCACACTCGGCAAAAAGCCTGAAATTTCTCGGGCTTTAAAACTACGGATGCCCTTCATCAAACCCGCCATAACGAGCAAAGCTCCCACAATTTCCCGAAAAAAGCCCTCACCTGCTAAAGCGGGTAGCACCAACGACCCCATGCCTAAGCTAAACAAGACCAAGCCTTCTGTATAAAAATACGGCCATGATCTGTCCAGCACTTCATCCACAACATCAACAATCACCTCCTCTTCGGCGACTTCGACGGTGGGGCGCATTTGCGGTACACTCACGCCTGTTTTCGTCTCTATTGAAGCGGATGTCAGGATTTTAGTGGGGGAGCTTATCGATTCGGTAAAAATATCGTTCATAACTCTCTTTCTAA
>CAZDMD010000088.1:0-7008 GCA_964506805.1 uncultured Vampirovibrionales bacterium
TAGCCTACTGTTCGGAAACATCTTTAATCGACTATATTTGAAGACATCCCCTAGTTGATTCAAAAGGTTCCCGAACCGTAGGCGAGACGATTTTTTCTTTGCGGCTCCTCCACACTTAACAAATCTTAACGGAACTATTGACTATGTTCTATATTTGTAATAATTTTGTTTTTACTTGATAGTTTATGTCTTATTGAAAATATAACTTATGACTTATGACTTATTTTTTGTGCATAGGTGCTGAACCTGCTCTCATAACATAAGGAAATGCTAGATGGAGTTAAGTGTCGTTATTATGGTAGTGAGTCTTTCATTAACGATTGCAACAGGTGTGCTTTTGCTCATTACGCCACTCGTTTCTTGGTCTGCTAAGAACAAAGCCCACAAAAACGCCCAGCAGCGTTTGGAATTTGAAAGGTATCTTAATGAAAAGCGTTGGACTCTTTCTCATGACTTATTTCTGTCTCGTTTAAAATCGCCCGATTTTCTCGAAAGTTTATCTAGCCATTTGTTAGAACAAAATATGACGTTAATGTCTTACTTGACAACGGTGTCCGACACCCCTTCTAAATTGTTTTTCTCTTCACTTAAAGTGTTGATGCTTCACGCCAATCATTCTTCTCAGGCACATCGTATTAAAGCCTATAAACTTTTCGCTTTGGGCGATGTGAGCTTGAATTTAAACGAGCTTCGTTATATTTTGAAAGATTTTAATTCTCAAGAAACCAACTTAGCGTATTGGAGTAGTAAATTGCTCCTGAATTTCGATTTTGAGGAGTATTCGGAAAAAATTTATAATCGTTTGATTCAAAACCAAAGTCCTTTTTCGGAAAGTTTGGCACTTTCCCTTCTTAAGCCCATGATGCCCAAAATTCCTCAAGAAGAGTCAACCCCACTTTCTACTGCTAATACTCCCCTCACAATGTCTTAATTAAGGAAACCAATTCTATGCCCAGTACGCATAGTATTATTGATACTACTCTGAACTTTTTCTTCATCCTTTCTAGTATCTATTATTTTTCGTACATTATAATCCATAGTATTTTGTCTTTGGCTTCTTTAGTCCTGACCTTCATATATTACGCCACTCAAAATAAATATGAAGACTTAACGCTTTCAGATGCTGAACTACCAGCGGTTTCCGTTTTGGTACCCGCTTATAATGAAGGCGAACTCATTAAGCAAACCTTAACCTATTTGCTTAAAATTGAGTATCCTAATTATAAAATTGTAGTCATTAACGATGGTTCAACAGACAATACCCTAGAAGTATTAAAAGAAGCTTTTGAACTTCAACCCGTGCCGTTCGTTAAGCATTCCGACCACTTGATTCACCAACCTGTCACGGCTGTTTATGAATCAGCATTGGAACCCAACTTGATGGTGATTGATAAAGTAAACGGTCGTAAAGCGGATGCCTTAAACGCAGGGCTTTCGATTATCACATCGCCTTATTTTATCTGTATTGATGCGGATTCTTATGTGGCTCCTTATGCGATACGAAAAGCCATTAAACACTTTTTGTTTGACAAACATGTGCATGGCTTGGGGTGTGCCTTGCGGATTATGGAAAATATGGAACAAACGGCTACTGGTAAAATGGAAGGCGACATTTCCCTAAAACCAATTTACGCCTTTCAAACGATTGAATATATTCGAGCCTTTACGCTTTATCGAATGGCGTGGTCAGGTATTAATGCCATTCCTCTCATTTCAGGGGCATTTTCAATGTATAAAACCAAAACGGCTTTAGATGCTGGGGGTTACCGCCCTAGCTCTATTGGAGATGATTCGGATATGACTTTGAACATTCACCAATACTTGAGTACCAAGACGAGCGAACCGTATAAATTGATTTATATCCCTGAACCCCTTTGTTGGACGCAAGTCCCTGCCGATTGGAAGTCGCTCTTTAATCAACGTGTTCGCTGGCAACGTGGCTCAATGGAAGGCATTTACTATCGATTTATCTACTTCCTAAAGTTCAAAAACTTGGGTTTAAGTTTAGGTTCCATTCCATTTACAATCATATTTACCCATATCTGTAGACCATTACAAATTTTTGCATTCGTAGTCTTTTGTGTTGGCTTATTGCACTCTCAAACCCCTCCACTTTTGACGCTTTTTGCCATGGTTATGCTTGGCATGTACTGGGTATTTAATACCCTTTTGGCTTTCTTGGTAGATTGTATCACCTATAAGTCTTATCGCTCGTGGTGGAATCCTTTTGTGTTTCTGCTCTATAGCATGGTAAAACCCTTGGTATACAGCCCTTTTGTTACGCTTGCGTATCTCAAAGGCTTCTTCAAGGAATTGTTGAGACAACAACACACTCATGGTTCGATGAAACGAATCAACATTCACTCAGTTGCAAAACTGAGTCAGTAGCCTTCCCTATAACCTGTAAGAGATTCATGCTTATGAACGCAACCCTTCTTCGTCAAAATACGTTTCAGCTTGAATTGGATGCAAAACTTCAGAGTCAAGAGGCTCACATTGCCATTATAGGTCTTGGCTATGTGGGCTTGCCCTTGGCGATTGGTATCGCTGAATCAGGATTTACGGTAACAGGATTTGACGTGTCTTCTTCTAAAATTGATGCCCTTGCCAAAGGTGTTTCTTATATTGAAGATGTGAATTCCACTCGTATTCAAAATCCTAATTTTAACGCCACCAATCAAGTCAGTGTGTTAGAATCAGCCGACATCTATGTGATTTGTGTTCCCACGCCTTTAAATGAATACCATGAGCCGAATGTGGACTATATCATTTCAGCGATGACGACTTTACTGCCTACCTTCAAAGTGGGCAATATGGTGATTTTAGAAAGCACCACTTATCCAGGTACTACGACGGAACTGGTTGCAAACGTCTTAGAAGACAAAGGTTTTTTCATCGGAGAAAATGCCTTTGTGGGGTATTCCCCTGAACGTGTGGATCCTCGTAATAAAAACTACACGTTGCACAATACCGCTAAAGTGGTTTCTGGGGAAACACCAAGGTGTTTAGATTTGGTTCAAGCCTTTTATGCCACTTTTATTGAAAAACCCGTGCCTGTGTCCTCGACTCGAGTAGCAGAGTTTACTAAACTCTATGAAAATACGTTCCGTGCGGTGAATATCGCTTTAGTGAATGAAATGACCACGCTCGCTGAAGCCATGGAAATTCCGATTCACGAAGCCTTAACCGCAGCGTATACAAAGCCTTACGGTATTATGCCTTTTTATCCTGGTCCTGGTGTTGGCGGGCATTGTATCCCTATTGATCCCCTCTACCTCAACTGGAAGCTCAAAGAAAAAGGGATGCAGTCTCGACTCATTAGCTTGGCGGATGAAATCAATGGTGCGATGCCCAACTATGTGGTGTCTCGTATAACGGATTTATTGAATGAGGCTCAAAAATCGGTGAAAGGGGCGAATGTTACGTTATTGGGTATGTCTTATAAGCCAAACGTCGGGGATTGGCGTGAATCTCCCAGTTTAAACGTGGCGAATTTACTTCGTAATAAAGGGGCAAGGCTTCACTTGGTGGATCCTCACGTTCAGCATTGTGTCATGGAAGATGGAGCTTCAATCGTTTGTGATGCGAATCTCTCGATTGAAAACGTGGATGTTGCGGATGTGATTGTCTTGTTGACTCAGCACGATGCGTTTCAATACGATTTATTAGAAGTGCCGAACAGTCCGCCTGTACTGAATTGTCAGAAACCCCTTGGAAACTTGTCCAATCAGGTACTTCTATAGGTTTCTTCTATTTCAAACGACACCCTTATCTTAACGAACGAGGGTGTCGTTTATTTTGAATCCTTTTTGTTGTATAAATAGAGAAACACCTCATTCGAGTAAATAAGGAGAGTTCCCTATGATGAGTTTTGACGTTCGCCACAAATCCAAAGAAATTAACGACGGGCCTGCTCGAGCCCCTCACCGTGCCTTCCACCGAGCCATGGGACTCACCGAAGCCGACTTTCAAAAGCCGTTCATCGGGGTGGCGAATACATGGAATGAGGTAACGCCTTGTAATTTAACCTTGCACGATCAGGCTGAAATTATCAAAGCAGGCATTCAAGACGCAGGCGGTGTGCCTCGTGAGTTTACCGCTATTTCGGTGAGTGATGGGGTTGCCATGGGGCATGAGGGGATGAAAGCGTCTCTCGTGAGTCGTGAAATTATCGCCGATAGCGTCGAACTCGTCATGCGAGCGCATTGCTATGATGCCTTTGTGGGAATTGCAGGCTGTGATAAATCCTTACCTGGGATGATGATGGCGATGGCTCGTTTAAATGTACCAGCGATGTTCTTATACGGTGGTACGATTATGCCGGGGCATCTCGACGGCAAAGATTTAACGGTGCAGGATGTTTATGAAGCGGTGGGGTCTCATGCCGCAGGCAAACTTAACGATGCAGGACTCAAAGCCATCGAAGAGGCTGCTTGTCCTGGTGCAGGAAGCTGTGGCGGACAATTCACCGCTAATACGATGGCGTGTGTGGCTGAAGCCATTGGGCTTGCCTTGCCGTATTCGTCCGCCATACCAGCAGAACACCCTGCCCGTGCCGAGATGAATCATCGTTACGGTCAAGCTATTATGGATTTACTCCATGCAGGCATTCGCCCTCGGGATATTCTCACCAAAAAAGCCTTTGAAAATGCGGTTCGCATTGTGGCGGCGACGGGTGGTTCAACCAATACGGTTTTACACATGCCAGCCCTTGCCCATGAATGCGGTTTTGAAGTAACCTTGAAAGATATTGAAGCGTGGTTCAATACCACGCCCTATTTTGTGGATTTAAAACCGGGTGGACGCTATGTGATGTGGGATGTGTACCAAATCGGTGGTGTGCCTGTGATTTTAAAAGCCTTATTGGAAGCAGGGTATCTGCATGGGGATTGTCTCACCGTAACAGGCAAAACGCAGGCGGAAAATCTAAAAGACGTTACACTGCCGACTGAACAAAACGTCATGGTGCCTGTGAATACCCCCTTAAGTGCTGGTGGAGGGCTTAAAATCCTTTTTGGCAACTTGGCAGAAGAAGGGGCGGTGGTCAAGACGGCAGGACTTAGCAAGTTGGTGCATCGTGGTAAGGCGAAAGTCTATGACGGGGAACAAGCCTGTTTTAGTGCGATTGTGCGAAATGAAATCGTCGCAGGAGATGTCGTCGTGATTCGATACGAGGGTCCGAAGGGTGGTCCCGGTATGCGAGAAATGCTTTCGGTTACCGCCGCCATTGTTGGACAGGGCTTGGGTTATGACGTGGCATTACTTACGGACGGTCGCTTTAGTGGGGCGACTCGTGGGTTAATGGTGGGGCATGTTGCCCCTGAAGCCTATGTGGGGGGGATGATTGCCTTGGTTCAAAATGGCGATGAAATTGAAGTCAATGCCGAAACAGGACAAATCACGCTGTTTGTAGATGAAGCGGAATTGGCTCGCCGTCGAGTGGCATGGATACCACCTGCACCGAATTATCCTGCTGGAGCGTTATGGAAATATGCTCAACAAGTCGGTAGCGCAGCTCAAGGGGCGGTAACGCATCCAGGTAATTGTTTGAAGTAGCTCGTCTATAGTCGTCTCCATAATTTCTTGTAGAGCGTCTATATAGACCTTATACGGTAATTTTATTGCTAAGCGTTATATTTTTATGGAAAGTCTCTAAAAAAGATATCTTTAGATTATAATAAATACATATTGAACACAAGGATTTCACCATGACCCCTGACGCTTCCACCACGACTAAAACCGAATTGCATCAAGAATTCTTGTCGCAAGCACAGTATATTGTGCAGGGGGCGGAACTCTTGCCTGCCAGTGTTGAAATGCTTGCACGGCGATTGCAAACGGCGGTGGAAACCGAAACGCCTTTACGCATTAAGTTGGGTTTGGATCCCACACGCCCTGACTTGCATCTAGGGCATGCGGTGGTGCTGAAAAAATTACGGATTTTTCAGGATTTGGGGCATCAAGCGGTGATGATTATCGGGGATGCGACTGCCATGGTCGGCGATCCATCGGGGCGAAATAAGACGCGTCCACCCCTCACCGAAGAAGAGGTGCAAGCCAATGCCGATACCTATTTGCAACAAGCAGGCAAAGTGATCAATCTGGAAACCGTTGAAATTGTGCGGAATAGTGCCTTTTTTAATCCCATGGGACTCAATGAACTCTTACAGTTGACGGCTCAAGTAACAGTCGCTCAAATCCTGACACGAGACGATTTTAGCAAGCGATACAACGACAACACCCCTATTTCTCTGCATGAGTTTTTGTATCCCTTAATGCAGGCGTATGATTCGGTCATGGTGCGTGCGGATTTAGAATTAGGCGGTACGGATCAACGCTTTAATAACCTACTCGGGCGTGAAATGCAAATCGCCTATGCCAAGCTAAGAGGCGAAGACCCTAGCACGTTGAATCCGCAAATGGTGCTGTTAATGCCTCTGCTCGAAGGGACGGACGGTAAAGTGAAGATGTCCAAATCCTACCCTGAACATTGCATTAACTTTACCGATTCTGCGGAAGAAATGTTTGGTAAGCTGATGTCTATTCCTGATGAGTTGATTTTGCGTTATGAAACGCTTTTAGGGGTTTTACCGCCTGCTCAGTTGGAACATCATCAGTTGATTTTGAGCGATCCCGCTCAATACAAAGTGAATCCGAGAGATTTAAAGGCAGGCATGGCGAAGTTTATCGTGGCACAATACCATGATGCCCAAGCCTCTGAAGCGGCGGAAGAGGCGTTTGTGAGTCGTTTTCGCCATAAAGAAATGCCCACTGATATGGAAGAAGTTCGCTTGAAGGCGGGCGAAAGCTATGCGGTGGTGGATTTAATGGTGCAGCACGGACTTTCCGCTTCTAAATCGGAAGCCAAGCGTTTAATCCAAGGCGGAGGCGTGAAACGCAACGGCACGGATAAAATCAGCGATGTGGAGGCACGCCTCTCTTTAGAAGGGAGCGAATCCTGCGTTTTACAGGTGGGCAAACGCAAGTTTATTCGTTTTGTGGTCGTGT
>CAZDMD010000089.1:0-6992 GCA_964506805.1 uncultured Vampirovibrionales bacterium
AAACCACCACGCACGTCAACCCCTCCTCCAATTTGTAACAATTTCGTCATATTTTGACACCGCTCGCACCTTGACACCTGACGTAATAGAGGTGCTTCCAATTGTGAGGGGTTTTAAGCCATAATGTAAGGCTCGCTTCAAAAAACGTAAGCCTTCGGTGAACCATGAACAAAAACTTCTTTTTTTCAACCGTCGCCGTGGGGCGTAACGCCGCACCCAAAGAAACACACCCATACAACCCAATAGACACCAACAACAACAAACGACTCAAACGATCCGCATGACGTATAGTCGATTAAAGATGTTTCCGAACAGTAGACTAGAAGATAATCCTAGACGAGGAGCCTAGATTATTTTGTGAAAGAGTGTAGATAGACCTACATGA
Organism: uncultured Vampirovibrionales bacterium; assembly: GCA_964506805.1. Classification (GTDB taxonomy): domain Bacteria; phylum Cyanobacteriota; class Vampirovibrionia; order Vampirovibrionales; family JAJTHC01; genus JAJTHC01. The sequence goes on from CAZDMD010000089.1 coordinate 386, forward strand.
CTGAACAAAATCATCGTAGCGACAAAGTATAGGCACTGTACGGGAAGTTATTGAAACAGCTATAGCTGATGACACTCCCTAGTTCATCGAATTATATTGTAACGCCCAAGCGTTTTTGGTTTGACGCTGGTTTATGTTTAGATTAACATTCAAAGATGTAGCCATTGCCTCATCAACGTCTCAAGTAGCTGTTGTGAGAATCTCGTTTAATATTTTGCTACTGTTTTAGTCCCCTACGCAAGGAAAGACGTGCTTTGGTAAAGCCCTTCTTCCACAAACGAGATTGTAGGAAAGTTCACGACACATAATATAAGGATTCCTCGTGATGCAACATCCACTCATTCGTGAAATTGAACAAGAATATATTCGTACCGATCGCCCCATTTTATTTCCAGGGGATACCGTACGCGTCAATGTGAAAATCGTTGAAGGGAATAAAGAGCGTATTCAGGCATTTGAAGGTATTGTAATTGCCAAGCGTGGGTTTGGTGTAGGGGCAACCTTTCGAGTCCGTAAGGTGTTTCAAGGCGTGAGCGTAGAGCGTACCTTCTTGATTAACTCGCCTCGTGTGGAAAGCGTTACCGTGTTGCGTCGTGGGCGTGTGCGTCGTGCGAAGCTCTACTACTTGCGGGATCGTATGGGTAAAGCGGCTCGTATTCGTGAAAAAACCACTGGCTATGCCGCTCCCGGTAAATTTGGATCGATTTTGGTGGCGAATGCCAACAATCCGAGTGAAGGCACTAAAAAAGCTAAGAAAAATAAAAAGTAGATTTTGGATTTGTACATTTAAAAAGCAAGGTGATGAACACCTTGCTTTTTACTTTTAAACATTTTTCCAAAAGAGAGGTAGCTTTAGGCAAAGGTATTAAAGCCACCACCACAACTACACCCTCCAGCATGGAATGCTCCATTAGAAGCACTATAATTAGGCGTAAGGCTCTGAGGCAATCCAGCAAAACTTGCTTCAGAATTAAAATCGTTAAATCGAGAGTTACCAAAACCCAATACCGATTGAGGTACAACAGGACTAGCCTGACGAGGAGCAACCCCATAAGGGCTTCCCCCATACTGAGGAATCTGTAAAGAAGAAATTTTGGAAGGATCAAATCCAATTGCGTTCATGCACTATCCTTTCGAGAATTAAGCTACCTAATTATATAAAAACCTGAAACAAAAATCAATTGTGATTTGTAACGATTTGTATCGTCTTCTTTGTTTTTATTTAATGATTCCGATACATCTTTTAATTGTTTCAGGCGAAAAAGGAAAGCTCTACATGGGGAACTACCAAAAAGATTTAAGAGAATTACTACGAGACGAAAGCCTCAGTAAACGTCAGCAACTCACCATTCGCTTGTTGTATCGGAATTATGCCAAGCGTCAAAGTACTTACTGGATTTTGGTTTTATTGCTAGGCTGGCTCGGGATTCATCGCTATTATGCGAATAGTGATTTAATGAATGGCTTGATGAGTCCGCTTTGCTTGAGTTTCCCTGTGGCGTTTCCAGCAATTCTTTTAAGTCAAAGCATGAATGTTTTCTATTTTGGGCTGGCTTGGCTTGCCGTCCTCTACACAGTGGCGTTTTTAGAAATTCCGTTTCACTTGGGACGAATTCGCCGTCGCAATACCCATTTAAAGCTATTTTTAGAAGAGCATGTGAAGCAGGTTCATTAAAAATACAAAACGCCTCTTTTGTTACCAGACGAGGCGTTTAAAAATTGAGAACGAAAAAACTATTCAGCTACGGCTTCTTCGACAGTGGCTTCTGTCGGAGAAGTTTCTTCAGTCGCTTCGGCTTCCACTTCAGCCACTTCTTCAACCGCTTTTTCTTTCACTTGGTTGGCTTCCCCCAAGTGTTCTTTTTTCAGCTTTTTAGGCAGTTGAATTAAAGAACCGTCTTCAGGGGCTAAACTCGCCAAGTACGCTACGGTTTCAGAGGGTTGAGCCCCTTTGGCAATCCACGCATTCATCGAGGTTTTATTGAGTTTAAGCTCTTTGGACATCGGGTTATAGTAGCCCAACTCCTCAATCGGCCGTCCATTACGACGATCTCGCTTATTCATCACCACAATGCGGTAAAAAGGGCTTTTCTTACGTCCAAGACGTTTTAAACGGATACGAACCATAATCTAAAACTCCAGTGTTGTTAAAATACTTGCGATGTGATACCTTCGTTAAATCAAACGCCTAAGCCAATGACTTTTGTGGACTTGCGTTTTGACAAGACTCACTAAAAGATATTGAGGGGGAATATTCGCTAGATTTCACTTTAACGCATCCACCTTAAAATGCAAGTATTTCCGTTTATTGTTGCGATTCGTAACGCCGTCTCAAAATTATCTTAAAAGACCTAAAGCCTCTTCTAGCAACGCCTTATTTTGTTGAATCATTTTGGTGCTGATATTCATCAACGTTTTCGCCTGTTGTAGATTATCCACCTGATCCTTTAACGACACGTTCGACAATTCCACCAAACCACTGCGGATTTCACCTGTGCCTTCAATCGGCTCGCCACTCATTTCCGTTGGTAAAAATTCAAGCATCCCCACTTGTGCCAAGCCTGACGGATTCGGGAAATTGGTTAATGCAATTTTATAAAGCGGTACGGTTTCCTTACCTTCTTTGGCGACACCGACGATGGTGCCATCGCTACGGACTTTGTATTCGTCGTATTTACCAAAAAACTTGCCATTGGTAGGGTCTACCCACATGGCAATTTCACTGGTGGGGATATGCCCTGTACCGCCTCGGGCTTGATTCGGATTCAACGCCACATCCGCCTTGCCGTTGGTTGTTTGCATGGTATTTAAGGGTCTTCCGCCTTCATCCAGCAAAAAGCCTTGCACCACATTGCCTGCTTCATTGACTAGCACGCCTTCGCCGTTGAATTTAAAGTCCCCTGTACGGGTGTAGCGTAGTTCACCTTCTTTGTTCCGTACACTAAACCAACCCTCGCCTTCTATCATAAGATTCGTGGGGCCTTTACCTGGATGCGACTTCCCCTGTTCATTACGATAGGAGACTTCATCGGCTCGTACCCCATAAATAAAATCTTCAAAACGTACATTTTCTTGACGAAAACCTGGTGTATAAATGTTCCCCAAATTACTAGAAGTCGCTTCAAACCACGCACGAGCGGCTCGGTTATTATTTAACGCCATAATATAAGGATCAAACATGATGACGACCTCCTGTTTCGGTGAACCTAGCTCACCTTGTTTCGGAGGCTTTTCAAGCAAAATTCAAAGGAATCCTATTATTGGGGGAAGCCTTTGTAACAAACCCGTTATATTTTATCAATTCGCTTCTTAAGATTGTTTTTATAATTACAGATGCACACCAAGATTTTATCAAGCAAGAAACCAACGAACATTCTCCGTTAAATTAACCTAGTATAGCGAGTTATGATTGATGCAACACTTTATTCACATTGATTTTTCCGATGCTCGAGACCCTGATGTTATTGCCACCGTCAAACGTTTGGCGCCTTTGGCACAAGCCATTTTAGAACGCCCTGAACAAAGCGAATCGCTTTATTTAGGAGCAAAAGCCATTGAACTGCTCAAGGAAGATTTAGGACTGTAAGACGTTTAGGGGTACTTTCAAATCAGCACTTGGCTTAAATGGCTATTTCAGGCATACTATATAAAGTAGTATCTCTAAAGGATAAACGCATTATCTCATGTCCGAAAAAACCACCCTTGATACAACCTTATATCCTGCTGAAAAACAGCATGAGATATTGCAAAGCTTAAGCCAAGCGGTGAATACCAGCGTCCTGCAAGACAACATCTTCGATGCGGTAGGCTTAGTGCTTCGAGATTTTTTCGCCTTTGACGGTCTGACGCTTGCCATTCTCGCCCCGAGTCTTCAAGGCATTGGACGGGTCATTCACATTGATTCAGACGGTTTTGCCGATACGCAAAATGAAAACAGCCGTTTTACAGGAACAGATCCACTCCTTGAACCGCTTTTGAACTTCAAACATAGTCCCTACTTTCTCAAGCCTGAAGACAATCCCACTTCCGTGTTATTACCGAATTATCGATGCCACGCCTTGGTGTATCCTGTTTTAAGCAAGCGCCAACCTGTCGGGCTTTTGGTGATGAATCGACAAGAACGCTTTGAAGCCTTTAGCGAATCCGAACTTGCCTTTTTAGAAGTGGGTTTACCCTTGCTTGCTCTTGCCTTAGAGCAAGCTCGTTTGTATAGCGATATGCAGATTTTAATGGGGCGTCAATTTTTGATGAATCACTTGAGCGTGAAAATCCGACAAACGCTTGACTTAACTCAGATTCTTCAAACCGCCGCAAGCGAAGTCGGGCAGGTGCTAGGCGTAAGTCGTTGTCGCATTCACGCATTTGAAACCCCCATTCCATTGCATGAGGCACTGGGGCGTTTAACACGCCTCCCTGAAACGACGGTCTACGCCTATGCACTCGCAGGAGCAGGGGCGTATCATCCACAACCCCATTATCATCACCCTTATGGCTTTGAATGGCAAGTCTTAACCCGAAACACACTGCCTGAAGAGGTCTTGCAATCTCAATTACAACCCTTTTATTTCTTCCAAGACGGCAAACCCTATCATGCGGATTGGGTGGCACCTAAAGCGTTTTACGATCAAAATCAGTTGCAATCCCTTGCCATTGTACCGATTATTACCAATGAGGCGTGGGTGGGTTCGATTACGCTTCATCAATGCAATAAAGTGCGGGTTTGGCTTACGGAAGACAAAGAAATGCTTTCGGCTCTAGCGGAACAGCTCGGTTTAGCGATGAGCCAAGCCAAACTCTTTTCGGAAATCCAAGCACAAAAAAATGCCTTATCGCACACCTTAGAGGAACTCCAGCAAACCCAGATGCACTTGGTGCAGTCCGAAAAAATGGCGATGTTAGGGCAGTTTGTCGCAGGGATTGCCCATGAAGTCAACACCCCCTTAGGGACGATGATGGCGAATACACAAACGCTTGAAAAAGTGATGAGTAAATTGAGTCCCGATGCCTTGCCTGAAGCCAAGTTACTCAACATGGCAGGCGATATTTTAAACCTCAATAAGTTGGCGGGTGAACGTATTCGAGACACGGTTTTAAATTTACGAAACTTTGCTCGTTTAGATGAAAGCGAACTCAAAACCGTCGATATTCACGAGGGGCTAGAAAGCACCTTATTACTGATGAAGCATTCCTTGCAAGACACCCTTCAAATTGAGCGTGTGTTTGAAGAACCACATGCCATGCTCAAATGTTTACCTGGCTTGTTGAATCAAGTCTTTATGAATTTAATGGTCAATGCCACCCATGCCTTAGAAGGGGTAGAAACCCCGATCTTACGGATTGAAACCAAGCGTGTACAGGATGTCGCCTTAGGGCAAGCCTTACAGGTTTCCATTGTGGATAATGGCAAGGGTATTGCCCCTGAAAATAGGGGTAAGTTGTTTGATCCCGGTTTTACGACCAAAAGTCGTGGGGTGGGGACAGGCTTGGGCTTGGCGTTGTGCTTTAGAATCGTCGAAAAGCATCGAGGGCGAATTGATGTGCATAGCGTTTTAGGAGAAGGCACTCGTTTTGATGTCATCATTCCAGTTGATTAGCTTGATTTACTCAGGCTTTATCGAAAGCAACTGTTCAATCGCTTCTCGATGAGGGGAGTCAGGTACCATTTCCAAATAGTGGGTTAAATGCTGTTTGGCACTTTCCGTTTCTTTTAAGCGATGACAAATCACCCCTAAGTTATAATAGGCTTGTGCAAAATCGCTTTGTTTCTCAATGGCTTGTTGATATGCGACTTTCGCCTTCAACAAATTATTTTCCCCCGCATAGACGTTGCCTAAATTATAATAAACACTAGCTTCTTCAGGGTACTGCTTTAACACTTGCCACAACTGCGACTCCGCTTCTCGCCATTGCCCTTGTTTTCTTAAATCACTGGCGTGCTGAAGAAGGTTTTGAAGTGTATCGTTATGGGGTAGAATGGGTGATGCTCCCCCCACGATTTGACCCGAAGTAGTGGGCTTTTCTTGCGACGTTCCTAAGGTAACAGGGACTTGCATTTGTGAAGACTGTAAGGCTTGAATACGTTCACTTAAGGCAGTGATTTGATTTTGTTGATCTTGAATTTTGCTTAAGGCTTTTTGAAGCTCTTCGGTGGCTTGACGCAGTTTGTCGGGGGAGGTGCTTGTAGAACGGAGTGGGGGAAGCGTGGAGGCACTTTGATTAGGAGAATTTTTTTGATTGAGGCGTTGTAATTCTCGGGTAAGTTGTTCATTGCGACGGGTGGCTTCTTCATAGCGTTCATGCAGTTTAACTAAAACCACCTTGAGGGTCTCTAAATCATAGTCAGCTGAAAAAGCAAGTGTGTTAGAAAATAACACCACGCCCAATAGCAAAACAATCCACAAACGAGATAAGGCACTTAAATTCCAAAGCATAGAACACTCATCCCTTCACAATCAAACAGACTATTTTTGATTGTACTGGAGAAGTCTTCTGCTTAACTCAAAAAGAGCCTCAATATCACTTGGTTAGAGGAGGCACTATATAGTCGATTAAATATAGTCAATTAAATATATTCCCGTACAGTGCCTATACTTTGTCGCTACGATGA
>CAZDMD010000090.1:0-6946 GCA_964506805.1 uncultured Vampirovibrionales bacterium
TTAGAATCTCTGCGTCAAGGTCTTTTATCTATCTAATTAGTACCACTCTCAAAAAATTGAGGTATGTAGCCTGTCCGACAATCACTCTTCTTTTGTATACAATCAAATCCGACCTAATAAACCCGCTACATTCTATGGTAAATTTGGTTTCCGTGATATTTGGGGGACTGTCGGTAACCTAGATGGAGGGGATTTTGAAATTACCTATTCAAATCTTACGCCCTATGCTCATGAACAAATAAACGCTTTAAAAACAACGAACCTTCCTGAACCCTTTCCCTTACCTCCCAATCTAATTATAGATGACGGTAATAAGTACGAGAATCTTTAGAAATCCTGATGCTTTTTCTATCATCGAGTATTTTTTCAAGTTAGACTTCATACCATGACAAACCTCACTCACACAATAGAGCCGATAAATCACGGGCAAACCCATAACCCTCTCCCTCTAAAAGAAGTCCTCCTCGTTATGGTATATTTAAGCACTAAACCGCCATCTCTTCTTTTTCAGGGAGTTCAAACTTCATGTATAAGTCTCCAAGCTGTTGAGCATCAGGCAAACTCGGAGAAGCCGTCAACAAGCATTGCGCTGCATTGTTTTTAGGGAAGGCAATGACTTCTCGGATGCTATCGGCTTGGGTGAGCATCTGCACAATGCGATCCATGCCAAACGCCAAGCCACCATGAGGCGGCGCCCCGTATTCAAGGGCATCCAGTAGGAAGCCGAATTGAGCCTTGGCATCGGCTTCTTTAAAGCCAATCATTTTTAAAATGGCGGATTGCAACTCGCTTTGGTGAATCCGAATCGATCCCCCGCCAATTTCAGCCCCGTTATACGCCAAATCATAGCCCAAACTACGCACTTGAGCAGGCTTGCTTTCCAACAAATGAACATCCTCAGGGTGAGGCGACGTAAACGGATGATGACACGGCGATAACGCCCCTGTTTCTTCATCCACTTCAAACATGGGGAAATCCACGACCCACGTGATTTTGTGGACATCGGGATGAATCAGCTCATGGCGTTTGGCAAAGTGCAGACGAAAACGCCCTAAGACGTCGCACGCCTTGTTAAATGAGGTATCCGCCATAAAGAAAATCGCATCCCCTGTTTGAGCCTGTGTTTTTTCAAGGACGGCTTGCGTTTCAGCCTCGCTAAAAAACTTCAAAATTGGGGATTTTAAGCCTTCTTCTTCACTTAATAAAATATAAGCAAGTCCCTTCGCCCCATATTGACGGGCTTGCTTCTGCAGGTCATCGAGTTCTTTGCGGCTATAACTGGCGGCATCAGGCACGCGCAACGCCAAAACAATACCTTTTTCGGCGGCTTCTTTAAAGACGGCAAAGTCGGTGTCTTTAAAGACATCGGTTAAATTGGTAAACTTCAAATCAAAACGCAAATCGGGCTTGTCGCTACCGTAGGTTTCCATGGCTTCTTTCCACGTCATGCGAGGAAACGGCGTCGGCAAATGGACGCTTGCTTGCTTAAACATGTGCGAAATCAGGCCTTCCATAGTTGCCATCACGTCTTCTTGCGTTACAAAGCTCATTTCCATATCAATTTGCGTAAATTCGGGCTGACGATCTGCACGCAAGTCTTCATCTCGAAAGCATCGGGCAAGTTGATAGTAACGCTCCATGCCACTCATCATCAAAATTTGCTTAAAGAGCTGTGGCGATTGCGGTAAGGCATACACATGAGCGGGATTCACACGGCTTGGCACGAGATAATCCCTTGCCCCTTCAGGCGTGGATTTAATCAAAATCGGGGTTTCTATTTCCAAGAAGCCTTCGCCATTGAGGTATTCCCGCATGGCTTGCACCAAGCGATGTCGCAATTCGATATTCTGATACATTTCAGGGCGACGTAAATCCAAGTAACGATGCTTAAGACGCAAGGCTTCATCCACATTGTGGGCTTCATCCAACGGAAAAGGAAGCGTTTTAGCACGACTTAAGACGACCACTGATTCAGGATAAATCTCCACATGCCCTGTTGGCAATTTGGAGTTAATCGTTTCTTCAGGACGCTTAGTTACCACGCCTGTAACGCTAATGACGGATTCACTTTTGAGCGTCCCTAAAACCTCATGCACGGCTTTATTATGCTGGGGATCCGCCACGAGTTGAAATAAACCTGTACGGTCTCTCAATTCAATGAAGGTAATGCCTCCTAAATCTCGATTCACCGACACCCATCCGTTGAGGGTAACCCGTTGCCCGACGTGGGCTTCATTAAGCGTACCAGCCCAATGGCTTCGTTTTTGAGATGACTGAAATAAGGCTAGACTTTGTAGTGCGTTCATAGCGAATCCTTCTCACACGTTGGAAATACAGTATTTGTTTTATTGTATCGTAAAGATGAGAAAAGCATAGCACCTCTGATGTTGATTTCCTTTAAACCCTTTAAATTTGTTTTTCAGCTTTGGCTTGTCAGTGATTTAGAAATATGCTAGACTTGAGTTAAACTGTATTTTGAATGGGAGTTCAACTCGTGGCGATGTATAAAAAGCTCTTACCTCTTTTAAATCGCTTTGTGTATCTGCGTCAAGGTTATTTTAATCGCTTTTACGAAGGGAAGTTGCTGGAAGTAACCCCTGAAACCCTCACCCTTCAAGCCTATGATGATCAAGGTCGTCCTGAAGCAGAGTGGGTGATTACCCTGTCCACCGTAACCGAGTTTATGGTCGGCGATCGGGATTTAGATGAGCTGAACATGAAGGTGTGCCTCGCTAAAACGGTGGAGCAAGCGGAATTGTTGGAGTCTGCTGAAGCCTTCGCCGATTTCCAGCGTCTGCGTTCTTCCGTGAGTTCCCCCAGTGAAGGGTTCTAGTAGTTCATCGCAAAACCATCACACGTCAAATGTCCAATCCTGCCTTTCTTGAATTAAGAGTGTTTTACCCATGCCTTTTTCTTTTCATCGACTCACTTACGCCAGCACCTATATCATTGCCGAAGCAGGCGTCAATCACGACGGATGCCTTGAAAAAGCCTTTGCCTTGGTGGATGCCGCCCTTCACGCCAAAGCCAATGCGGTTAAGTTTCAGTTGTTTGATGCCACCGCTTTAAGCACCGCCACCGCCCCTAAGTCGTCGTATCAAATTCAAAATGACACGCACGCCCAAGCGGAAGAATCTCAACAGGCGATGCTTAAGCGTTTGGCGTTAAGTACGGCAGAAATGCAGGCAATCCACGCCTATGCCACACGTCAAGGGATTGAGTTTCTTTGCTCTCCCTTTGATTTAGAAAGTGCCAATGCCTTAACAGAAGACTTCCAGCTACCCTTTCTCAAGCTGGGAAGCGGTGAGCTAACCAATTTCCCCCTTCTCAAGCCGTTGGCAGAAAAACAAACGCCCTTACTGCTTTCCACAGGGATGGCAACCCTTGCGGAAGTCCTAGAAACACACCAGTTTTTAGCCCCCTATTATGGCGATTCCTTCACCGATGCCGTGGCGTACCTGCACTGCACGAGTCAATACCCTGCCCCGTTCAATGCCTTAAATCTTAAAGCGATTCTCACCCTAAAAGAGGCGTTAACAGGGCATGTCGTTGGCTATTCGGATCATTCGCTTGCGGTGGAACACATCCCCGCTATGGCGATTGCACTTGGGGCAAGGCTCTATGAAAAGCATTTGACGCTGGATGCCACCGCCACGACAGGCCCTGATCATCAAGCCTCCTTAGAAGCGAAAGATTTTACCGTCATGGTGCAACGTATTCGAGAGGCGGAACTGGCACTGGGTTCAGGCTTAAAAATCCCCCATGCGTGTGAAATTGAAACGAGAAACGTGGCTCGGAAAAGTGTGGTCTTAACGCAAGCCCTTTCAGCAGGGACGACTTTGGAAGCGTCTCATTTAAGCACCAAACGCCCCGCAGCGGGGATTTCAGCGTCTCGCTTTTACCATTTAATCGGGAAACGCTTGAAGATAAGCCTCCCTGCGGATGTCGTTTTAAGGGAAGATTTACTTGAAGACGGCTTAGGAGACGATTAAATGCCTCGCTACGGCTATACTTGCACGAATACAGCGTGTTTGCATGTGTTTGAGGTGCATCAATCGTTTCGAGAAGCGGATTACGTCATGTTTTGTCCGATTTGCGATGCCCTTGCGGAACGAGACCCCAACGATTATCGGCGAATTCGCATTCAACGCATTAAAAAAGCCTTGCCTGCCGAAGCCTTTACCCCTCGTGGGGAAGTGGACGGCTCGCATGTGCATGGGGAATCCTGTGGCTGTGCCTTAAAGAAAGACTGGGCAAGGTACATCACGCAACGTCTTACTGAAAGCGATTGAATGGTTTTCAATTAAGGCGTTGGGGGTGGTGGGAAGATCGAGCCGTATATAGTCGTCTAGCCATCTCTACAAAAAAGGCTGAAGACGACTATAGGGGGGTTTTAGGGTGAAAACCGTCCCTTTCGCCATTTTTGTATGCGACTCACAATACTTTCACTATTTCTCTATATCCTCAAAGCACTAAAATCCTTTCAATTCTCCTGTCTTGCTGTGTTCTTTCAGCTCTTTCAAGTCATAGCAATAGTATTTACCTGCTTGTACCAAAGCGGATTCGCTTAAGGATTTTTGTTCAGGCGTAATCGTGTTCAAAAAGCGAATCGCTTTGACTTGACCTAAATTATATTCGGCAATATAATCGAACGCCATAAAGCGAAGAGGCCCCCCGTGCCAAGGAGATAAGGGGCTTGCTCCTTGAAACAAGACGAGCATCGCTTGTTTTTTAATCAGGTTTGCCAAGGGGAAACAGGATTTCTTGCCTTGTACGTCTTCAATTTCAATAAAACGAGGTTCGCTTTTAAATGAAAGTAATGACTGCAAGTGTTCTAACGTAATACCCTGCCATTCTGCACGAAAAGACCACCCATATACGGATGCCAAGCGACGCACTTGATACGTCATTGGGAGCATAGCCAATTCCGCATAGGTATAGCTCTGCTGATTTAAACCATCAGGAGAGAGTTCAAGCGTCCATTGAATAGTGGGGGTTTGGGGATACGGCTTCCACATTTCGGTAAAAGAAGCGGGCCATTCAAGCAAGGCATTCTCTAGGCTAGAAAGTAAAGCCCCCCCATTGGATGGCTTCTGTTGTAATTGCTGATAAACACCGAAAAACATTTTAGGTAAACCCTTTCAGGACGATACTTCTTACATTAGTTTACCCCACTTTCTCCAAAAACACAAAACACTGAATACAAATCAACTCAAATAAGGCACACAGGACGAGTCTTTTTTCTCTGTTGGTTTCTGTTTGTCATAGAGTCTTCATACAATCTAATGAATTGTTACAATTGTGTTACAAAAATTAGGTACTTTCGTGAAACACATGCTATACTTGCATAGGCATTGGTTCAAGTAGTAAAGAGCTTTGCCTTTAGAAAGAAGGGTTGCTCAATGACCTTTTTACAATCTTTGGGTTTGTCTAAGCAAGCCCCGCGAACAAATCCGAACAACACACAACAAAAACCTAATTCTACACAACGCAGTCATCAATCTAAGGAGAACTCTCCTGTGGCGAGTTCTACGGAAGTAAATGCCCAAATGCTTGAAGCGTGGGTAAATGCGGATGTTGTTTCTGTGCCAGAAAAAGCAAGAATCGCTCCTAAAAATGCGGGAAAAAAATTAGATTTTCTGAGCTAATTTCCTAAAAAATTTTGCCCTATAGTCGGTTCATTGCCTTTTTGTGAAAGGAAAAGGGACTCTAACTCTTAGAATCCCCATGCAAACATTCTGACTATCAAATATAAGGGTAGCACGCGATGTACTAGGTTTCAATTTGGCATCTTCCCTCAGCTAGGTCGATACAGATTGGAAACGACCCTTACACGCTGAATATCGACGCATGTGTGGAAATCTTGCGTTATTGTTACAATTTTTCACAGAAACCTTTCTATAGAGGTCTCTGTGAAAGTCGAAAATATACAATCGTCTTGTTCCTCCTCCCTAAGAGAGGAGATTAAGAGGAGGGAAACAGCAGCTATAATTGCTGTTCAAAAGACTACAGCTTGACGAGATAGGGGAAAAACAAAATCGCCACCACACCATAGCCCCCCATTGCCACCACTAAGCAAGCCCCAGCGGCAATATCTTTAATATGCTTGGCACGAATATCAAAACGCCCTTCCGTGTATAAATCTACCAACCATTCCACCACCGTATTCGCCAGTTCGGCAAATAATACAAACGCCCCCATTTGTAGTAAAATCGCCCATTCGGAAAGGGGAATCGCAAAGAGTACACCTAAGGTAAACGCCGTTGCCAGCAAATAACAGTCAATGCGAAAATTGCGTTCATGCCGAAAAGCGAACTGAAGCCCTTCCCACGCATAACCGAGCGAAACCCAAAAAGAAGAGGCTCCAAATCCATGATGTGTGGCAGTCGTATACGAAGACGCAGGCGTTTTAAATAAATAAAATTGTCGAATGTATCGCCTTAACAATTTGCGTTGATTTATTTTTTTACTTGGATGAGAAAGAGGCAATTCTTCTTTCAAGGGTGGCATAAAATGAAAATTCCTTTAAATTAAGGCTTGCATCTAGGGTATGTTCGTATTATGCTATAAAACAAATCAATAGGCAATTGTGCCTTACATAAAATTAAAATGCCGATGTGGCGGAATGGTAGACGCACTCGACTCAAAATCGAGCGGAGAAATCCTTATCAGTTCAAGTCTGATCATCGGTATTTTTTTGTTTTTATATATACTTAGAGCCCATCCGAGAAATAATTTTTGTAGTAAGAAGGAGATGTTAAGGTCATTTTCGGTATAGATCCATGTCAAAAAAAGCCACTATTTTCAGAGTGAAGGATGCCTTATGGAAGCGTCTTGAAGCCATTATTTCTGGCTATAGTCGATTAAAGATGTTTCCGAACAGTAGACTAAACGAGGAGCCTAGATGATTTTGTGAAAAAGTTTAGAAAATGTGTAGATAGACCTA